>DATJHW010000043.1:0-27118 GCA_035493615.1 Saccharimonadales bacterium (SeqCode)
GGCGACCATCGACTTCCCCTTCGCGAAGAGCGTGACTCCGCGCTCCTGGAGGAGCCGGAGCACGATCGCACGCGCGTCGTCGGCCGTCGCCGCGTCGTGCACGACCCCGCCGCGTGCGGTGAACGCGCTGACGAAACGGGCCCGCGCCGCGCCGGGATCGGCCAGCACGCCGTCCTTCGCGGCGACCAGCTGCGCCTTGGATCGTGCGAACGACGTCCCGGTCTCGCCTTCGAGCCTCGCGAACGCGGCATCCCGGGTGAGCCGCCAGGCCCGCTGGAAGGAGAGCAGATTGCCGCGCAGGCGCGAGTCCGCGAGCGCGCGCCGGTACCGTTCGGCGAACGGCGCGATCACCCGACTAGCACCACGTGGAGCTCGCGCGGCCCGTGCACGCCGACGGTGAGGGCGCGCTCGATGTCCGCGGTCCGGCTCGGTCCGGTCATGAGGGTGACGTACGGTCGGCCGCCGCGGACGAGCTCGCCGATCCGCGCGAGCGCTTCATCGAGCGTCGCCACGAGCTCGCTCGCAGGGACGATGAGCCAGAGCCGTTCGGCAAGGAGCGCGGCACCGCGCTCGGCTCGGGGGAGTGCGACGGCGACGGATCCGGTCTCGGCCACCGCGAAGAGGCCTGCGGCGACGCGATCGCCCTCGTCGTGGCCAGCCGCGCCGCGCGCCGATGCGTCGTCGGGAGCCGTGGTGACGAGCGCGCCGACGGCGGCGGCCTTTCGCGCGAACCGGTCGGCGAGGTCGGTCATCAGCCCGCGCGCTCGAACCGGTCCGTCTTCTCGTTCCACCGGAACAGCAGCTTCGCGTCCGGCTTGCCGTCCTTCACGCCGCGGATCTCGTGCACGGTGCTGACGACGCGACGCGTCGGATGCTCCCACTCGCCGAGCGAGCGCAGGTACACGACGAGCGAGATGCGCGCGGCGTGGGCGTCGGGCACGCCGCAGCCGCCGCAGATGATCCCGAACGCCTCTTCCGGATCGGGCGCGTGCAGGGCCGTCGCGAGCGCGGTGCCCTGGGTGATGCCGTTGAAGGCGCGGCGCACCGGATCGCCCCACACGTAGCCCGTCGACCAGGCGCCGCGACTGATCTCCGGGACGATGAGGTAGCCACCCTTCGCCTTCTGCACGAGAGGGTCGACTTCGTCGCCGTCGTAGCCCAGCGCGAGCACCGGCTTGGACT
This sequence comes from Saccharimonadales bacterium (SeqCode), assembly GCA_035493615.1. Taxonomy (GTDB): domain Bacteria; phylum Chloroflexota; class Limnocylindria; order P2-11E; family P2-11E; genus UBA4735. The sequence goes on from DATJHW010000043.1 coordinate 1,183, forward strand.
GCTCGGCGAGCATTGCGCGCATCGTCGTCGTCTTGCCGGCGAGGCGCGGGACGGCCATCACGATGAAGCTCTTGTGGTCCCGTGCGGTGTCGCGCAGGACGTCCGCGATCTCCGCCGACATCGTGCCGTTCGCGACCTGATCGGCGAGCCGGATCTCCTTCTCCGCCACGGTGCGCAGCGTAGCGATGCCCGGACATGGGCTGCGCCCGCCTGGTGGCGGGCGCAGTCGGTCAAGGAGGGAGTGGTGGGGTGGTCGTGCCTAGTGGCGCGGGCCTCGTCCGGCCGGCTCGGTCGAGTCGACGAGCTTCGTCATCCGATCGCTGAGCCCGCTCTCGAGCTGGGTGGCCTGGGCGGCGGTGATCGTGCCCGCGGTCTTCGCGGCTTCGATCTTCGCGGTCGCGTCGGCGACCAGGGCCTGCACGAGCTGGTCGCGCGTCTTGCCGGCGGCGGTCGCGATCTGGGTCAGGGTCTGGCCCGCCTCCATCTTGGTCCGCAGGTCGGCGGTCGTGGTGCCGAGGAACGTTGCGGCTGCGGCCAGCGGGTCACCGTGCAGGCCGAAGCCGAATCCGCCGCGCGGACCACCCGGTCCGCCAAGGCCCGGCCCACCGGGATTGGCTCTGCCCTTTGTGTCGACGAACGTCGCGATGGACTGCTGCTCCGCGGCGACCAGCGCCGCGATGAGGCCGTCCCGGGTCTTGCCGTTCGCGACGGCGATGTCGGCGAGGCTCTTGCCGGACGCGAGCTGCGTCTTGAGATCGGCGGCCGTGATGCCGATGTAGGTGGCCGCGGCGGTGATGAGGTCGGCGCCACCGCGGAGGCCGTTGTCCGCGAGCGAGACCGGATTCGTGCCGAGCTGGGCGGCGAGCTGCGTCCCGATGCCCGGCTGCGCGGCCGCTGCCGTCGCTGAGGTCCAGAGGATCGCCGCACTGGCGATGCCGCCCGAGAAGACCAGCGCCACGCCGGTCGCGATGAGGGCTCGCTCCACATTCTTCACCTTTGACTCCTTGCGACTGTTCACGTCACGCCGTCGTGGCGTCGACAGTCAAGGTGGCACTCGCCGGGTGACGGGTCATGAGAGGCCCCTAAGAAAGGCCCGCGGATCACGCCTTCTTAGCGTTCTCTTAGGCCGGCGTTCCTAGACTCGGCTCGTGAATGTCCTCCTGGTCGAGGACGATCCCGCGGTACGAGGGGCGGTGGAGCGGGCGCTCCGCCACGCCGGGCACCAGCCGGCACTGGCCACGGATGGGAGCCGGGCGCTGGAGCAGGCCACGTCCGTCTCGTACGACGCGGTGATCCTCGACCTCGGCCTTCCCGGACTCGACGGGCTCGAGGTCTGCCGCCGCCTGCGAGCGGCCGGCAACCAGGTGCCCGTGCTCATGTTGACCGCGCGCGCAGCCGTCGCCGAACGTGTCTCCGGCCTCGATGCGGGGGCCGATGACTACCTGGTGAAGCCGTTCGCCCTGGACGAGCTGCTCGCGCGCCTGCGTGCGTTCGAGCGGCGCGCGCCGTCGGCCGGCCTAGGCCGCGGTGAGCTGCGGTTCGGCGATCTCGTCGTGGATCGAGACGCGATGACCTGCCGCCGCGGCGCCCGCGAGATCCAGCTGTCGCGCACGGAGTACCAGCTGCTCGAGCTGCTCCTTGTGAATCAGGGCAAGGTTCTCAGCCGCGACGTGATCTTCGACAAGGTCTGGGGCTACGACTTCGGCCCCGAATCGAACTCGCTCGACGTGTACGTCGGCTACCTGCGTCGGAAGCTCGAGGCCGACGGAGAGCCGCGGATCATCCACACGGTGCGTGGCGTGGGCTACGTGATGCGCGAGGCATGAGCTTCCGCCTGCGCGTCACGTTGCTCGCCGCGGGCGCGGTGGCCGTCGCGGTCATCGGCGCCGCGGTCCTCATGTTCCTGGTCCTCCAGCAGCAGCTCTTCGCGCAGGTCGATCGAAGCCTCGCCGATGCCGCGACCACGGCCCAGACCCAGGGTCCGCGCGGCACCAACGAGCGTGACGGCCGGCCACCGTTCGGCGACCCGGGCCAGACGGTGTCCGGTCGGGGCGACGTCTTCGCCCAGAGCATCGATGCGACCGGACGCGTGATCCGCGCCGACTACTCGCAGCCGGTGCCGGCCCTCGTGACCGCGCAGGCCAAGCAGGTGGCGGCGACGCAGCCGAAAGACGGTGCCCGATTCGACACGACCATCAGCGGGACGCCGTACCGCGTGCTCGTGGTGCCGCTCGGCGGTGCGACCGCACTCGAGCTCGCCTACGCGATGGCCGATATCGACGCGGTCCTGAGCGAGACCCGCAACCGGCTCATCTTCCTCGCTCTGGGCGGAGTGCTTCTCGCGGCGGCGCTCGGGACGATCGTGGCACGCGCAGCGCTCGCGCCGGTCGAGCACCTCACGTCGGTCGTCGAAGAGGTCGCCCGCACGCGTGATCTCTCACGTCGGGTCGCGGCCGGCGGCAACGACGAGCTCAGCCGGCTCGCGGCGAGCTTCAACGAGATGCTCGGAGCGCTCGAGGTGTCGCTCCGCCAACAGCGCCAGCTGGTCGCCGACGCATCGCACGAGCTGCGCACTCCGCTCACCAGCCTCCGGACGAATCTCGAGCTCCTGGCGCGCGGCCACCCGACCGACGAGGTCGAGCGACACGCGGTGCTCAACGACCTCGTCGCACAGATCGAGCGCCTCTCGACGCTCGTCGCCGACCTCATTGATCTCGCCCGCGACGAGGAGGCCGCGCTCCCCATCGAGGACCTGCGCCTCGATGAGCTCGTCGCCGACGCGCTCGCGGGGGTGCGCGGGCGGTATCCGCGCGTGACGTTCACGCTGTCGAGCGAGCCGACCGCGATCCAGGGCGTGCGCTCGCGCATCTCGCGGGCGGTGACGAACCTCCTCGACAACGCCGGCAAGTGGAGCCCCGCCGGCGGCACCGTCGAGGTGAGCGTGACCGACGGCGAAGTGAATGTCCGGGATCACGGTCCCGGTGTCGCGCCTGAGGACGCGCCGCACGTCTTCGACCGGTTCTGGCGCGCGAGCAGCGCGCGGGGAATGCCTGGCTCGGGCCTGGGCCTATCGATCGTGAAGGATGTCGCCGAGAAACACGGCGGGACGGTGACGCTCGAGCCCGCCCCAGGCGGCGGCGCGCACTTCCGCCTGCGCCTGGTGGCCGCCTAGACCTACCATCGGGCGACGCCCACCATCAACGCCCGCACCGTCCGTTGCACCCACCGGGACGCGATCAAGCGCGTCACGCCGGACGGCGAAGGTTGCGCCGAGTGCCTCGCGACCGGCGATGAGTGGGTCCACCTGCGGATGTGCCTGAGCTGTGGCGCCGTCCGATGCTGCGACTCGTCACCGAACCAGCACGCCAGCAAGCACGCGCGCAAGACCGGGCACCCGATCGTGCGGTCGATGGAGCCGGGCGAGAGCTGGATGTGGTGCTACGTGGACGAGGTGTACATCCAAGCCGGTTGAATGAGCCCCGCCGGGGGCCGGCGTACGCGCGGCCGCGTTCTGGACTACTTCGAGATCAGCGCTGACCGAGGGTGACGACGAGCGCGATGATCAGGAACGTCACCGCGAAGATCGGGAGCGCGAGCGCGGCGAAGATGACGTGGTCCTGCTTCCGATACTGCGGATCGGGCTTTTGGGGCGGCGTGCCATGGGCGGCCATCGAGCGAGAGGCTACTACGATCCGATCGTGAAGGGCTGAGCCGGCCGTGGAGATCGCGATCCTCATTTGGTTCGTCGTCGCGGCAGGCATCGCCGCCGGCGCGTTCGTCATCGCGCGTTCGGCGATCCAGATCGCCTCGGTCGCCTACAACGTGCTCGAGAGGCGCCTCGACCCGCGAGTGGCCACACGGCAGACGATCGCGTTGACGCTCGCGGCGATCGCGGCATTCGTCGCGACGTCGATCATCGCGGGCATCGCGATCCTCGCGATGTTGCAGGGTCTCGTGGATGCGAGCGGCCTGAATCAATAAATGAGGAAGCGCCGGCAGCTGCCGGCGCTTCGTCGTGCTCCCGGTGCAGTCGCGGTCAGATGGTCTTCGGCGTCTCGGGCTGCGGCGATGGCCGCGGCGCGAGTGGCTGATCGATCGGCTGACCACCTTGCTTGCCCTGCTCCACCTGCGGCGGCGGGTGTTCGCCCGGCCGTGGCGGAAGCGGGCCCTCGGGGTTCAACTAACGGTCCGGCGTCGAGCCCTGGCCCGGCTTGCCCTGGCCGGGCTGCGATCCGCTCTGGCCACCCTGTCCGCTCTGGCCACCCTGGCCACCCTGCTTGCCGATCTCCTGACCGGAGCCGCTCTGGCCACCCTGGCCACCCGGCTGCGATCCGCCGCCCTGGCTGCCCTGACCCTGCTTGTCCTGCATTGCGAAGCCTCCTTCATTGTTTCGGCGATCGCCGAACGCACTGGTTCTCGGCAGAGGCCGTGCCAGGTCGGGCGGGCGAGCGACCCGGCGTCACTCGTTACAGCGCGTCGTCAGGCTCTCTCACGGAGGCGTGTGCGGCGCGACATTCGCATCGAGCCGCGCGACCAGCGCGCGGACCCGCCGCTCGATGCCGTCCCGCACGGTACGAAACGCCGCGAGCCGCTCGGCCTCGGTGCCACGCGCCTGCGCGGGGTCGGCGAACTTCCAGCGCAGCTGCAACGATGCGGACGGCGGGATCGGACAGTTGGCGTCGCAGACCGTGACGCACACGTCGAACGGACCGGTCAGCTCGTCGATCGACTTGCTCCGATGTCCGGAGATGTCGACGCCCGCCTCGCGCATGACGCGCACCGCCAGCGGATGGAGCTCGCTCGCGACGGTACCGGCGCTCTCGGCGACGAACCGCTCGCCGGCGATCGAACGAAGGAAGCCCTCGGCCATCTGCGACCGCGCGGCATTGTGACCGCAGAGGAACACGACACGGGTCATTCCTCCCTATCGTCGCACCATGCGATCCGGGCCGCTTCGCCATAAATGGTTCGCCGCCTTTACGGCGACCGTCACCTCGGGATCGATCGGCGACGAGATCATGCGGCTTGCGCTCCCCCTGCTCGTCCTGGACCTGACCCACGACATCGGCGCCGCCGCGACGCTGCGGGTCATCGAGAGCGTGCCGTACGTGCTCTTCGGCGCGTTCGCGGGGGCGCTCATCGACCGCTCGGAGAAACGGCGGCTCCTGGCGATCACGACCGTCCTCAGCTTCATCTTCACCGCGTTCATTCCGATCTCGGTCGAGCTCGGGTGGTTTTCGCTCGGGCTGCTCTACGCCGTGTCATTCCTCCTCGGCACGCTCGAGGTCGTCTGGGGTATCACCGCCGACTTCAGCGTCGTGCCCGCGCTCGTCGAGCCGGAGGAGCTGACCAACGCGAACGCGACGTACCTGACCGCCGATCGGGTCGCGCGCATCGTCGGCCCGAGCCTGGGTGGCGTCGCCGTGGGCGCGCTCGCGTTCGGCGGCGTGTACGGATCGGCGAACGCACTCTGGTTGTCCGCGGTCCTCTACCTTCCCTCGCTGGTCGTGTTCCTCCGCATGCCGCCGCTGAACGACGTCGATCCGGCAACGGTCGCACCGCTCACGGTGGCGAACGTGAAGAGCGAGGTCGGCGAGGGCTTCACCTTCATCTGGCGCAGCACGGTCCTTCGGGCGCTGTTCGTCCTGATGTTCATCAGCAACCTCGGCAGCCAGGGGATGAACACGCTCCTGCTGTTCGTCCTGCGCGAGGAGTACAAGCTCGATGCGGTCACGATCGGTCTCGCGCTCTCGTTCACCGGCGTGATCCAGATCTTCGGCTCGGCGTTCGCGCCGCGACTCGCGCGCGGACGCCCGCTCGGGCTCACGATGCTCATCGTCGTCTCGCTCGCCGCGCTGTCCAGCGGAGCCGCGGCCTTCGCTCGCTCGTGGCAGGCCGTCGTGCTTGCGGTGACCGGCCGTCAACTCGCCTGGAGCGCCCACATCGTGTACGCCTTCATCCCGCGCCAGCGTGAGGTGCCGGCCCAGCTGCGCGGCCGGGTGAATGGGGCGTTCCGAACCCTCATCCTCATCAGCAACACCTCGTCGCCCGCGCTGCTGTCCACGATCGCGGCCGCGTACTCGACCTCCGCGGCGTTCGCGGCGGCGGGGGTGCTCGGCGTGCTCTCGGTGCTGGTGAGCGCGCTCGGACCGCTCCGGAAGTACGACATCCGCGACGCGACCGGGGAGGCCGAGGCGATCGAGTCCGCCGCGGAGTCGGAGCCGACGCCCGCCGACTGAGCGGACTAGGCTTGTTTTTGGTCCACCGATCCTTTGACGCGGAGGTCCCGTGACCGGCACGCTCTGGCTGACCCTCGGCGAAGCGAGCCGCATGCTCGGCGTCGATCCCGACACGCTGCGGCGCTGGGCCGATAACGGCAAGGTCGACGTCCTCAAGACGCCGGGCGGTCACCGCCGGTTCCTTCGCGAATCGATCGAGGAGATGCTGCCTCGTCCGCGCCGATCCCTCTCGGCGATCGGCGAAGCGCCGGACCGGATCGCCGCCGAATTCCGGAAGCGCGTCCGCAGCGATCTCGAGACTCAGGATTGGACGCGGCACTTCGACGAGACGTCCCTCCGCTGGTTCCGCGAACGCGGGATGCGGATGAGCGATCTGCTCATCCGCCACCTCGACGCAGGCGCGCGGCCCGGCCGCGAGCCGCAGCTCGAGCAGGCCACCGCACTGGGGCGGGACTATGGCGTCCAGGCGAGGCGGCAGGGTCTCTCGCTCGGCGAGGCCACCCAGGCGTTCCTGTTCTTCCGCGCGCGGTTCCTCGCGGAGATCGCGAACGTCGCGCGCCGGCGCTCGCTCGAGCCGAAGCCGGCCGCGGTGCTCTTCGCCGAGGCCGACCGGGCGCTCGATGCGGTGATCCTGGCACTCATCGACGGGCATCGGGGGACGGGCGCCGCATGACCGACGCGAAGGCGCTCGGCGAGCGGGCCGTCAACGCGATCGATGACCGCCGCGGCGCGCTCATCAAGCTCTCGCTGTCGCTGCACGGCGAGCCTGAGATCGGCTATCAGGAGCGGAAGTCCGCGGCGAAGCTCACGGAGTTCATCGAGGCGAACGGCTTTGCGGTGCAGCGCAGGTACAAGGATGTCGAAACGGCATACCGCGGCGACGCGGCGGGCCGATCGAAGGGGCCGACCGTCGCGATCCTCACCGAGTACGACGCGCTGCCCGACATCGGACACGCGTGCGGCCACAACCTCATCGCGATGATGGGCACCGCCGCGGCCGTCGGCGTCCGCGCCGTGCTCGACGAGCTACCCGGCCGCGTCGCCGCGATCGGCACGCCGGCCGAGGAAGGCGGAGGCGGCAAGGTCGCGCTCGTGCGCGCCGGTGGCTTCGCCGACGTCGACGTGGCGATGATGTGCCACCCGTCCTCGCGCACGCTTGCGGGCCGCACGTCGCTCGCGTCGAACCGAGTCGACCTCGAGTTCTACGGCAAGGCCGCTCACGCCGCCGCCCAGCCGGACAAGGGCATCAACGCCCTCGACGGCGTGATCCAGACGTTCAACAACGTGAACGCGATGCGCCAGCAGCTCCGCCCGGAGGCGCGCATCCACGGCATCATCACGAGCGGCGGCAGTGCCGCGAACATCATCCCCGAGTACGCGATGGCGAAGTTCAGCGTGCGCGCGCTCGACCGGCGCTATCAGCAGGAGGTCCTCAAGCGCTTCATCGCCTGCGCGGAGGGCGCCGCCACGGCGACGGGCACGAAGCTGAAGGTGACCGTCCATGAGAACTCCGGCTACGAGAACATGGTCCCGTCTCAGCCGCTCGCCGAACGCTGGGCCGCGCACATGCGCGCGCTCGGCCAATCCGTGCAGACGACGCTCGACGACGAGCGCATGGGCTCGACCGACATGGGCAACGTGAGCCAGATCCTTCCGGCGATCCACCCGTACATCGGGATCGCGTCGGAGGGCACGCCCGGGCACTCGACCGCGTTCCGCGATGCGGCCGCGACGCCGGAGGCCCACGAGAGCGCGCTGTTCGCGGCCAAGGCGCTCGCGCTGGTCGCGATCGATGCGCTCACCGATCCGACGCTCGTCGAGCGCGCGCGCGCGGAGTTCGAGGAGCGCCGCAAGCAGGGCACCGTGAAGGGCAAGACCTAAGGGCTACCGGACCTCGATGCGCTCGCGCGCCGCGCTATCCGGTCCCTCGCTCTCGATCCAGTGATCCAGGAACGAACGCAGGGCCATCAGCTGCTCGCGCCACGCCGCGCGCATGTGGCCTCGCGTTTCATCCGGGACGACCGTTCGGATGACGGTCTCGATCTGGTCGCCGATCCGATCGGCCGGGCGCTCCAGTCGGGCGAGCCGGGCCTCGAGCTCCTTGATCCGCGCTTCGAGCACCTTCTGATCCGTCACGTCGTACCTCCAACTTCGGCTCGCGGCATCCCGAACTGGATCTTGAGCGTTCGATCCTCGAACGTCGCCCCCTGCGTCGGTGCGGTGACCAGTATCCGCGGCAGGATCAGATTGCGCCGAAACGCGCCGACGTGCACGGTCAGCTCGTCCGCATTTCGGGTGAGCGAGACGTCCGACTTCTCGGCGAACGGCAGCTCGATCGCGAGCGTGTACCCGCTGCCGCTGCGGTCGACCCGGTACGGCTGGCCGCGATAGAACGCCTGGGCCGGGTCCTCGTCCGCGAAGAGCGCGGACGCCAGGCGATCGAGCATCTCCAGGCCGACGACCTCACGATCGAAGAACGGGACGGTCCGCACCGGGACCGGCGCGAACGACTCCTCGACCATCGGGAGATAGCGCTGCTGGGCCTCCTGCCAGGCCGCGAAATACGGGCCCGGATCGATCGGCAGCAGCCGGTTGACCACCGAGAGGTCGGTCGCGTAGCCGTACAGGTGAAAGTAGGTGAACGAGCGCTGCGCTTCCTTGATGACCATCTTCTCGAGGTTGAGGACGATCCGGACCGACGTCCGCACCGGATCGACAAGCAGCTCGTGCAGGTGCTCGAGCTGCCGGAAGAGCCGATCGCCTGCGGCGAAGACCGCATCGCTTGGCATCGGCATCCCGATCATGCGCCGCACGATCGGCCCGGCGACCTTCGTGAGCTTCTGCTGGAGCGGGACGATCCGCTCGAGCCACCACTTCGACGCCTCCGGTAGCGACAGGAGGCGCAGGGTCTCGCCGGTCGGTGCGGCGTCGACCACGATGACGTCGTACTTCCCGCTGTCATGGTGCTCGATGATCCGCAGCAGCGCGGCGAGCTCGTCCATGCCGGGGAGCACGCTCATCTCCTCCGACAGGACCTCGTCGATCCCGCGCCACTGGAAGATCGTCTTGATGTACTCCTGGATCGCTCCCCACGACTTCGCGACCTCGTGCATCACGTCCGACTCGTGCGCCCAGAGGTTCGGCGCGATCAGGATCGGCTCCGCGCCGAGCTTGCGGTCGAACGCGTCGCCCAGCGAGTGCGCAAGGTCCGTGGAGATGACCATCGTCCGTGCGCCACGTCGCGAACAGCGCAGCGCTGTCGCGGCCGCCACGCTCGTCTTCCCCACCCCGCCCTTACCCGTGTAGAACAGCACGCGGGTTCCGCTCGCCGAAGCCATTCAGCCACATTACGCGCGCATCGGTAGGCTCACCCGCGGTGGGACCGAGCCCGCGTCTGCCACGCGATGTGCGACTCCTCGTCGTCGTGCAGATCCTGTGGGGACTCGGCTTCGGGCTGGTCGGTCCGCTGCAGCCGCTCTACCTGCAGACCCTCGGCGCCGATCCGGGACAGATCGGCCTCGTGTTCGGCGTCGGCAACATCGTCGGCGGCCTCCTCGTGATCCCGGCCGGCGTGCTCGCCGACCGGCGGGGCCGGCGGCTGGTCATCGTCGCGAGCGGCATCTGCGGGACCATCGGGGCCGCGTCGCTCGTGCTGCTCGATCACTGGGAGTGGTCGTTCGCCAGCTCGATCCTCTACTGGGCCGGCACCGCCGCGCTCCCGGTCATGAGCGCGCACGTGTCGGCGAGCGCGCCGCGGGCGGTGCTGGGCCGCGCGATGGGCGCGGTCTACGGATCGTTCTTCGTCGGCTTCATCGTCGCGTCGCCGCTGTCCGGGGCGCTCGCCGCGCGCTTCGGGATGCGCGCCGCGATCCTGGCGGGCGCGGCGTTCTTCGCGCTCTCGACGGTCACGACGCTCGGCCTCGGCGCCGGACGGGGCGCGCACCTCCTCGGCGACGCGCGGTTTCCGCGCGCGTTCTGGGTGCTGCTCGCGCTCGCGCCGGTCGGCGCGTTCGTCGCGGTCCTGCCGACGCCCCTCCTGCCGGTGTACGTGCGCGACATCGTCGACGCGCCGCTCGAGGTCGTCGGTCTCTACGTGGCGTGCCTCAGCCTCGGATCGGCGCTCTTCTCGACCCTCGCCGGCCGGCTGGCCGACCGTTATGGCGCCGCGCCCGCCGTCGTCCTGAACGCCGTCGTGCTGACGGTCGGCTGCGCCATGGCCGCGCTCCTCGCTGCGAACGGCATGCTCGTCGCGGTCGGCCTCGTGCTCGCCGGCGCGAACGTCGCCTCGAATCCGGTCTTCGCCGCGCTGCTCGAGCGGATCGTCCCGCCGGCCCGCGCCGCCCTCGGCTACGCGACCTTCCAGCTCGTGTACGCGGTCGGCTTCGGCATCGGCGGGATCGCGGCCGGCTCGCTGTACAACGAGGACCCGCGGCTGCCGATGCTCGTGACGATCGCGCTCGCCGTGCCGGTCGCCGCGATCTTCGGGCTCGTCATCGCGCGCGCGGTCCGAGACGAGGCGCGCATGGGGTCGCCGGCGGGTTAGCTTCTCGCGATGCCGATGGCCGCGAGGAGCAGCTTGCGCTGCAGCTCGAGCGCGTCGGGAACGGTCCGGCCGAGCTTCGCGAACCAATCGCCGTGCGCCCCGAGCTCAGCCGACCACTCGGAGGGATCGACGCGGAGCGCGGCAGCGAGGCGCTCCGGCAACAGGTCGAGGCCGTGCAGGTCGAGGTCGGTCGGGCGAGGCACCCAGCCGATCGGTGTCTCGATCGCGCCCGCGTGGCCGGTCGCTCGACCGATGATCCACTCGAGCACCCGCATGTTCTCCCCATAGCCGGGCCAGAGATACGTGCCGGAAGCGTCCTTCCGGAACCAGTTGACGATGAACAGCTTGGGCGGATCGGGGATGCGCGCCGACATCTCGAGCCACTGCTCGAAGTACGAGCCCATGTCGTAGCCGCAGAACGCGAGCATCGCCATCGGGTCCCGCCGGACGACGCCCACCTGACCGGTGATGGCCGCGGTGGTCTCCGCTCCGGCGGTCGCCCCGAGGTACACGCCCTCGGTCCAGTTGAACGACTGGACGACCAACGGCACCGTCGACGACCGCCGGCCACCGAACAGGATGGCTGAGATCGGCACGCCCTTCGGATCCGTCGCGAAGCGCGACAGCGCGTCGTTGTTCGACATCTGCACGGTGAACCGGCTGTTCGGGTGCGCGGCGTACTCGCGCGAGCCCTTGGTCCACGGCCGCCCGCGCCAGTCCGTCAGACGGTCCGGAACCTCGCCGTCCATGCCCTCCCACCAGATGTCGCCGTCCTCGGTCAGCGCGACGTTCGTGAAGAAGGCGTCGTGCTCGAGCATCCGCATGGCCGTGGGGTTCGTGTGGTAATTCGTGCCGGGCGCGACGCCGAAGAAGCCGAACTCCGGGTTCACCGCGTACAGCCGGCCGTCGTCGCCGACGCGCATCCACGCGATGTCGTCACCGATCGTTCGGATCTTCCAGCCATCGAGCGCTGGGGGCGGGACGAGCATCGCGAGGTTCGTCTTTCCGGACGCGCTCGGGAACGCGCCGGCCACGAAGTGCGTCTCGCCTTCGGGGCTCTCGGCCTCGAGCAGCATCATGTGCTCCGCGAGCCAGCCCTCGTTCCGTGCCTGGTAGCTCGCGATCCGCAGCGCGAGGCACTTCTTGCCGAGCAGGGCATTGCCGCCGTAGCCCGAGCCCACGGACCAGATGGTGTCGTCCTGCGGGAAGTGGCAGATGAACCGCCGCTCGGGATCGCAGTCCGCGACGGAGTGCAGCCCGCGGTTGAAGTCGTCCGAGCCCCCGAGACGGTCGAGCGCGACCTTGCCCATGCGGGCCATCTTCCGCATGTTCAGCACGACGTAGATCGAATCGGTCAGCTCGATGCCAACCTTCGCGAACGGGGAGTCGGGCGCACCCATCACGTAGGGCACGACGTACAGCGTGCGGCCCTTCATCGCGCCGTCGAAGATGCCGGCGAGCTTGCGGTACGCGTCGGCGGGCTCCATCCAGTTGTTCGTCGGCCCGGCCTCGGCCTTCGTCGGCGTGCAGACGAACGTGAGCTCCTCCGTGCGCGCGACGTCGTTCGGGTTCGAGCGATGCAGGTAGGAGTTCGGCCGCTTCTCCGGATCGAGCGGGATCAGCACGCCGGTCGCGATCGCTTCGTCGAGGAGCGCCTTCGCCTCGTCGTCTGAGCCGTCGCACCAGTAGATCTGGTCCGGCTGGCACATCTTCGCCATCTCGTTGACCCACGCGACGACGTGGGCGTTCGAGTAGGCCTTGTCCTTCACTGCGAGCATTCGATCTCCTTCGACGGCGAGGATATCGCCGCACGCGTCAGACGGTCTTCGCGGGCTCCGTCGCGAGCGCGTACGCGACCGCGTCATCGAGCTTCATCGCGAGCCCGCGCTCCACGGCCGGCTGCCGCTCCGCCGGGATCGTCTCCGGCTGCGCGCGATCCTCGGTCTGCCCGAAGAGCGCGGTGAGCCCGATGCCGGTCTTCCGGGCCAGGGCCGCCCAGGCGCCCACCAGCACGTCGTGACGTTCGAGATCGCCCGCCGCCTTGGCGAGCTCGCCGAAGTCACTCAGCATGAGCACCATCCCGCTGATGTCGCCTGCCGCGTCGAACAGGCTCGTCGCCTCGGTCCACCGCGCGCGCGCGCTCGCAAGGTCGCCGAGCTTGAGATCCACCAGCCCGGCCATGTGCAGGTCCCATGCGAGATCGAACTGGTTCGCGAGCTTCCGGTGGTGCTCGAGCGCCTCATCCACCCGTTGCTTTGCGAACAGGAGGTCCTCGCGGCTGTGGCCCTGGCCGCCTGAGGCGACGTTCGACAGGGCGAACGACGCCCGCCCGATCGCCGCACCGTCGCCGAGCTCGCGGAACAGCCCGAGCGCCTCTTCGAGAAGGACGCGACCCTGGGCCATGTCGCCGGTCGGGATCGTGTAGGCGAACGACAGGTTGTAGGCGGCGAGGGCGATCTCCTTCTTGTCGCCGAGCTCGCGCGCGAGGTCGAGGGCGGCACGGTAGTGCGTGAGCATGGCGATATCGCCCATCCAATAGGCGAGCCCGCCGAGCGCCTCGAGCGCGCGCAGGCGGAGCTCCTTCGTTCCACCCCCTACGGCGACCGCGCGCTCGGCCCAGCTCCGCCCCTCGCGGAGGTAGCCGCGGCTCTGCCAGAAGCGCCACAGCGCGAATACGAGTCGCGCCGCCTCATCGGCGTGACCGTCGGAGATCGCGAATTCGAGCGCGGCGCGAAGGTTGTCGTGCTCGAGCTCGACCCGGTCCAGCCAGCGCTTCTGATCCGTTCCCTGGAGCTCCGGCCGCGCGCGTTCGGCGAGCGCCAGGTATGCCCCAAGATGCCGCGCCCGTAGGTCCGTCGCCTCGCCGCGCTCGGCCAGCCGCTCGAGCGCGTAGTCGCGGATCGTGACGAGCATCCGGAACCGCGGCTCGCCGCCGGCCTCGACCTGCCGGAGCAGGCTCTGGTCGACGAGCTCGCTCACGCCGTCCAGCGGCTCGCGGCCGATCTCGCTCGACGGTCCGCACACCGCTTCGAGCTGCTCGAGCTGCGCGCCGCCGACGAAGACCGCGCAGCGCGTGAACAGCCGCTGCATCCCGGGATCGAGCAGGTCGTAGCTCCACGCGATCGCGCCGCGGAGCGTACGTTGCCGATCGGTCCGGTCACGGCCGGCGCTCGAGAGCAGATCGAGCCCCTGTTTGAGCCTCGGGAGCATGGCCTGCGGCGTGAGGATCTTGATCCGCGCCGCCGCGAGCTCGATGGCGAGCGGCAGGCCGTCGAGCCGGAACACGATCTCCGCGAGCGCGGCGGCGTTCTCCGGGGTCACCATGAAGTCCGGCTTGACCGCGCGCGCGCGCTCGATGAACAGCCGGACCGCGTCGGATTGCGCGAGCACCTCCAGCGACGGCAGGCGCTCCGGATCGGGCAGCTCGAGCGGCGGCACCGGCAGCTCCTGCTCGCCGGAGATCCGCAGCGGGGCCCGGCTGGACGTCACCACCTTGATGCCGCGCGCAGCGTCGAGCAGGGTCGACACCGTCGGGGCGGCGCCGAGGACCTGCTCGAAGTTGTCGAGCACGAGGAGCAGGGTCTTGTCGCGCAGGTGCTCGGTGACCCGCTCGATCGGGAGCTCGCTGCCGCTGACCTGCACGCCGAGCGAGTGCGCGATCGTCGACGGCACGAGCTCGGGGTCGCTGATCGGCGCGAGCGGCACCCAGAATGCGCCGTCGGGGAACGACGCCGCCGCCTCCGCCGCGAGCTGCAGCGAGAGCCGCGTCTTTCCCGTGCCACCGGGCCCGGTGAGGGTGAGGAGCCGCGTGCCGTCCAGGAGCTTGAGGCCGTCGCGGATCTCGCCTTCGCGGCCGATGAACGTCGTGATCTGGGTCGGGAGATTGTTCGGGGTCCGGTCCAACGTATGAAGTGCGGGAAAGTCGCTCGGCAGGCCGTCGATGACCAGCTGGTAGATCCGCTCCGGCTGCGCGAGGTCCTTGAGCCGGTGGTCGCCGAGGTCGCGCAGCTGGACGCCGTCGGGCAGATCCGCGCCGGCGAGCATGCGAGTCGCGGCGGAGGTGAGGACCTGCCCGCCGTGGGCGACGGCGGCGATCCGCGCCGCGCGATGGACGTCGATGCCGACGTAATCGGCGCCGGCCTTCTCGCTGGCCGGCGTGCCGTCCCCGGTGTGCATCCCCATCCGCACGCGCACGACGGCACCGTGCGGGAAGGCGGTCCTGGCGAGGGCGCGCTGCGCGTTCGCCGTGGCCTCGAGCGCGTCCGTGGCGGTCGCGAACACCATGAACAGGGCGTCGCCCTCGATCCGGACCTCGTAGCCCTTCGCGAACGACGCGCGCAGGGCATCGGTGTGGGCCTCGAGGACCTCGTGGTAGCGGTCGGTGCCGAGGCCGTTGAGCAGCTTCGTCGAGCCCTCGATGTCGGTGAACAGGAAGGTCAGGGTGCCGCGCGGGAGCGGGCCGGTCGCCACGGGTGAATTGTCCGCTGCCGACCTGCCGGTTGCCACCATGGCCGCAGGGCCGTTAGACCATGCTCGATGGCGACGGCACGGAGCGACCTGACCGAGACCCTGGCCGGCATCGCGCTGTTCGCGGACGTCGGCGCGGCGGAGCTCCAATCGATCGCCCACATCGTCGAGGAGCGCCGCTACGCGGAAGGCGAGCGGATCATCCGCCAGGGCATCAGCGGCTCGGCGTTCTACATCATCCTCGAGGGTGAGGCGGCCATCCGCGTGAGCGGCAAGGACTATGGCACCCTCGGACGCGGCGAGTTCTTCGGCGAGATCTCCGCCCTGCTGGGCGAGCCTCCGATCGCGGACATCGTCGCTTTACACATCCTTCGCTGCGCGATCGTGGCCGGCCCGGACCTCGAGGGCTTCATGCTCGCCCACCCGACCGTGCTCTATCGGATGCTGAAGGCCGAGGCGCGCAAGCTCCAGAAGGCGACCAGCTGGCGGACGTAGCCTCGATCCATCCGCCTGGCGAATACCCGGTGGTCGTCGTTGGCAGCGGGCCCGGCGGGTTGCAGCTGTCGTATTCGCTCGGCCGGGCGGGCGTGCCGCATGCGGTCATCTCCGCGGATCCCTCGCCCGGCGGCATGTTCCGCAAGTGGCCGTTCTTCCAGCGCCTGCTCTCGTGGACGAAGCCGTACGCGCCAGAGGCCCGGGGCACGCGCTACTACGAGCGATACGACTGGAACTCCCTCATCGGCGAGGAGGACCGGCTGCGCGCGCTCCAGCCCGGGCTCATGGACGGCTCGTCGTACTTTCCCGCGCGCGCGGAGATGGAGCAGAACCTCGCGACCTTCGCCCGCGAGGGCGGCGTCGCCGTGCGCTACGGCTGCCGGTGGACCGGCACCCGCCGCGACGGCGACGCCTTCGTGCTCGAGACGTCCGATGGCGAGTACCGGTGCCGCGTGCCGGTGTTCGCGTTCGGGATCTCGCAGCCGTGGAAGCCGGACATCCCCGGCATGGACGCGGTGCCGCACTACGCGGACACGCGCGCGCCAGAGACGTACGCCGGAAAGCGGATCCTCATCATCGGCAAGGAGGTCTCGGCGTTCGAGCTCGCCAACGGCTTCCTGCCGTGGGCGAAACAGATCGTCCTCGCGTCGCCGCGGCCCGTCGCCCTGTCGGTGGTGACGCGATCGCTCGTCGGAGTGCGCGCGCGCTACGTCCAGCCGTATGAGGACCACGTGCTCGGCGGCGGGGTCGTGCTCGTCAATGCCTCGATCGACGGCGTCGACCGCACCCCGAGTGGCTTCCGGGTCCGCACGTCCCGGAGCGACGGCGGCGGGGCGCTGATCTTCGAGGTCGACGACGTGATCGCGACGACCGGGTTCACGCCGCCGCTGGGCGATCTGCCCGAGCTCGGCGTGCCCGTGGCCGGCCGCGAGCGCATCCCGTCGCAGACGGCGATGTTCGAGAGCATCGGCGTGCCCAACCTGTACTTCGCCGGCACCGCGACCCGAGGCGCGCCCGGCCTCAAGAAGCACGGGCTGCCGAGCAGCTCGGGCGCGGTCCACGGCCACCGGTACAACGCCCGGATCCTGGCCCGGCACATCGCGCAGAAGTACTTCGGCGTGGACCCGGCCCGGCCGGTCCTCAAGGCGGACGAGGTCCTGTCGTATGTGTTGCGCGAGGTGACCCGGGCGCCGGAGCTGTGGCACCAGAAGTCGTATCTGTCGCGCACGATCCTGATCGACCCCGTACGCGGGATCATCGACGACGGGATCCTGCCGCTCCAGCTGTTCGTCGACAGCGGCGGGACGGATGGCGTCGCGGCGGCGGTCGAGGCGAATCCCGCCGGCGAGCTGTACCCCGCGATCTACGTGCGGAGGAACAACGTGGTGACGGAGCATCTCTTGCCGTCGAACCCGCTCCTGGACTTCGAGACCGCCGAGCATCGCAAGCAGCTCGCCGACGCGCTGAAGCCGCTCGGGCTCTAAGCCGCCGCCTCGGCCTCGGCCGCCTGCGGTGCGGGCTTGTTGACGATGCCGAGCGCGTTGGTGGCCGCCCCGGCGGCGAGCAGCAACGCCGCGATGAACATCGCCAGATGGAACGCGTCGGTCGACGCTTCGCGCTGCGCCTGCGCCCGTTCGGCGGCCGGCTGTGGGCACGGGACGTTCTGCCCGCACACGTCCTTCACATTGAGGGGCGCATACGTCTTCCTGACCTCCGGATCCTCCACGTCGATCGACGGCACCCGCTGGTGCAACCCCGCGTAGAAGCTCGTGGTGATCGCGACGAAGATCACGGCGCCGGCGAGCTGCGGGCCGACCCGCGAGATCGCGTTGTTGATCGCCGAGGCGACGCCCGAGTTGCGTGACGGCACGCTCGTCATGAGCGCGGTGGTGAGCGGCGCGACCATGATCGAGAGGCCGAAGCCGAACAGCAGCGTCGCCGGCAGGAAGTCGACGAGCCAGCTGGCCGGCGGCAGATACGTGCCCGGATCGCCGAACGAGAACGACCACGGGCTCGTCGTGGCCGGCACCCGCAGGTACCACAGCGTGCCGATGCACATCAGCGCCGGGCCGACGGCCATGAACACCTTTGGTCCGTACTTCCCGGCCAGCGCGCCGAACCGCGAGCTCAGGACTACGAGGAACAGGCCCGAGGGGATGAACGCGAGCCCCGCGGCCGCGGCGGTGAACCCGATGGTCCCCTGCACGAACAGCGTGATGAAGTAGCCGAGGACGTAGAGCGCGCCGTAGATCAGGAACGTCGAGATGTTCGTGACCGTGAAGTTGCGCGACCTGAACAGCTCGGGCGGGATGAGCGGATCGGCTCGGCGGGTCATCAGGATCGGCAGGGCGATCGTGGCGACCGCGCCGACGCCGAGCATGACGAAGCCGAAGGGATCCTTCCACTCACGCTGCTGGCCGTAGATCGCGCCGAACGAGAGGCCTCCGACCGCGAGCGCCACGACGAGCGCCCCGAGCCAGTCGAACCGGCCGGTCGCGGTGTGGTCCCGGCTCTCGGTCACGTGCGCCCAGGTGGCCCAAAGGGCGACGATCAGCAACGGCACGTTGATGAGGAACGCGGCGCGCCACGAGATGCCGTCGACGAGGATCCCGCCGACGAACGGCCCGAGGATCGTCGTCGCCGCCGACGCCGCGGCCCACAGGCCGAACGCGCGGCCCTGCGCCTCGCCGCTGAACGTGACCGTGAGCAGCGCGAGCGACCCGGGCACCAGGAGCGCGCCGGCCACGCCCTGGAGGATCCGGAAGGTGATGAGGAGCTCCATGTTCGGCGCGAGGCCACAGAGCAGGCTCGTGATGAGGAAGCCGGCCAGGCCGAGCGTGAACATGCGCTTCCGGCCGTAGAAGTCATTGAGCGCGCCGGCAAGGATGAGCAGCGCCGAGACGGTGAGGAGGTAGCCGTTGTAGATGTAGGACTGCCCTTCGAGGACGCCGAGCAGCGTGCTCGGGAGCTCGCGCCCGATCTTGGGCAGCGCGACGTTCACGACCGTCGAGTCGAGGAACACGATCCCCGAGCCGAGGATCGCCGCGATCAGGGTCCAGCGCTGCTTGGGAGTCAACGCGCCCGCGGCTCCGTCAAGAAGGAGCGCACCACTGCAGCTCGTGCGCGGACGCACCCGGGTACGTGAGCTCCCCGGCCTCGATCGCGACGCCGAGCCGGTTGGCGGGCGGCGCGAGCGGGCACACCCACTGCGGGTCGTAGTGGCAGCTCGGGTGGTAGGCGAAGTTGAAGTCGAGCCGCAACGTCCCACCGTCGCCGCCGAGATCGGCGCCCTTGGCGGTGTCCAGGAGATAGCGGCCCCCGCCGTACGTCGTCTGCCCGCTCGTCAGATCGCGGAACGGCAGGAACACGCCGCCACCGTACGCGTCCAGCCAGAAGACCTCGAGCGTGCCGACCGGAAGGTCGACCGCGCCGAAGCGGACGAACGGGATGACGTCGCCGGTGCTCGTTCCCACGTCGTAGCGCTCGTGGGGCATCGGCCGGACCGGCGCGCTGAACGCGAACGCCGGGTCGTAGTCCCGGTAGGCGAGGCCGGTGAACGTGGCACGCTCGTGCGGCGGCAGGGCCGATTGCGGATGCGTCCCGAAGAGCAGGTCACGCCCGGTGCGCCAGGCCGAATGCGCCGCGATCGGATCGTCGGCCAGCAGGCCGCGCACCTGGGCGTACAGCGTGTTCACCCGCCGCCGGTAGTCGAGGAGCTCGAGGTACGACTCCTCGGTCATCGGAGCCTCGCGGCGGCAGAGCCGAACAGGCCGCTGAGGACGCGCGCCGTCGTCGGGAACGCATGGATCGTCTGGGCGAGCGTGTCGATCGGCGTGCCGAGCTTGATCGCGAGCACCGCGGCGTGGATGGCTTCGCCCGCGCCCTCTGCCGCGATGAACGCGCCGATGAGCGTCTTCCGTTTCCGGTCCACCACGATCGCAAGGTGGCCTCCCGAGGCCTCCACGACGTAGCCCTTCGTGCTCTTCGGGAATCCGGTGGACTCCTCGAACGCGTCGATCCCCCGCTCCCGGGCCTGATCCAGGCGGACGCCGATGGCCGCGGTCTCGGGGTCCGTGTACACGACGCGCGGCGTCGCGCTGAAGTCGACCGTCACGTCGTCGCCGAGCGCGATCCGTGCGGCCATCTCGCCCTCGTAGTGGCCGAGGTGCGTGGAGAGCTCGTGCCCGATCGGATCGCCGATGACGTAGACGTGCTCCGCGACACGTAACCGGTCGTCCACCGTGATCGTGTCGCCGCCGTCGTAGCTGACGCCGACGGTCTCGAGGCCCAGCGCGCCGAGCGCCTTCGCCGACGTACGCCCGACCGAGAGCTGGATGACCGCGCCCGAGACCGACGTGCCGTCCGAGAGCTCCACGACATGCTCGCCGTCAGGACCGGCCTTCGGCCTGACGCGGGCCGCGCGGGCGGTGTCGCGCACATCGACGCCGTCCTTGCGCAGGATGTCGGCGAGGAAGGCCGAGCTCTTCGGGTGATCGGTCGGGTTGACCCGGCCGACGATCGCGGTGCGCACGCCGTAACGCGCGAGGTACTGCGCGATCTCGATGCCCGACGGGCCCGCGCCGAGGATCACGATGCTCTTCGGCAGCTCGCGCAGGCTCGTGGCCTCGAGGTTCGTCCAGTACCCCGCCTCTTCGAGCCCATCGAGCTTCGGTACCTTGCCGACCGAGCCGACCGCGACGATGACGTTCGTCGCGCGCAGCTCGTGCGTGGTGTTCTCGTGCGTCACCGAGACCGCGCCCGGACCCGTGAGCTTCGCGGTGCCGCGGAAGACCGACGCTCCGGCCTTCTCGAGCGCGTGGACGTGGCTGCCGTCGTTCGGGTAACCGGTCTTGATCCGATTGATCATGTAGTCGCGCCGGTCGGAGGCCTTCTGCCACGGGTAGTCGCCGCCGTGGGCCTTGACCTCGGCCGCGTGAAGCAGCGTCTTGGACGGCATGCAGGCCCAGAACGGGCACGAGCCGCCGAACAGGTCGCGGTCCACGATGGCCACCGATGCGCCGCGACCGCGCGCGTAATGGGTCGCGGCCTCCCCGGCCGCGCCGGCACCGATCACCACGAAGTCGAAGCTCATGTCACGAGCAGGGATTGGTACCACAGGTCCGCGCCCCGGCTCGCGACGAAGACGTCGAGCCGCCGGCCGCTCCAGACGCAGCTCACCGAGTCCCCGCGCGGGGCGCCCACGACGATCTCCCACTCGACCCAGCGGCTGCCATCCCACCAGATGTGGCGCAGCTGGCCGTCGGTCCCGAAGGCGAACACGTCGATCCGGTCGGCGTCGCGGGCCGCGGCCGCGGGCTGCCCGGTGAAGCCCTTGCCGAGCGACTCCCAGTCATGCCATTCGGTGCCGTCCCAGTACCGGTCGCGGAGCGTGCCATCGCCGTGGATGGCGAAGAGCTCACACTCTCCGCCATCACCCCACGACGCGACGGCAGCGCTCGATGCGAGCGTGCCGCCGAGCGAGATCCAGTCGGCTATTTGACCAGGCCCATCTTCTTGAGCCACGCCGCGGCGATGGCCTTCGGGTCGGTCTTATCGACGTCGTTCTGCTTGTTCATCGCCGTCAGCTCCGCGGTGGTGAGCTTTGGGGCGATCGAGTTGATGATCGACTTGAAGTCGCTCGGCGCCTTCGCCAGCAGGTCGTTGCGGACGACCGGCGCGATGTTGTCCGAGAGCTGCAGGTGCTTGTCGTCCTCGAGGAGGACGAAGTTGTTCACCGCGATCGTCGAGTCGGACGTGAACAGCAGCCCGACGTCCACCTGGCCGCCCTTGAGCGCGGCGACGGTCAGCGGGCCACCGGTGTCGAGCGGCTTGAAGTCCTTGAACGTGATGCCATACGTCGTCTTGAGGCCCGCGGCGCAGTACGGACGGGTCGGGCACTCCGGCGGTCCGCCGAGCACGAGCTGGCCACCCACCGCGCTGACGTCCGAAAGCTTCGCAAGCTTGTACTTGTCGGCGGTCGCCTTCGTGACCACGAAGCCGTTCTGGTCGACGGCGGGCGCGTAATCGAGGACCGTCAGGCTCTTCGCATCGAGTTCCTTCTGGAGCGTGGCCGACGTGGCCTTCGGGTCGGTCGAGCCGGTCGCGTTCTTGTTCACGAACGCGAGCAGGGTCGCGAGGTAGTCGGCCTCGAGGTCGATCTGGCCGCTCGCCAGGGCCGGGAACACGATCTCGCGGGCGCCGAGGTTGAACTTCCGGGTGACCGTGTACCCGTTCGCCTCGAGGATCTGGGCATACAGCTCACCGAGGATCAGCTGCTCGCTGAAGTTCGTCGAGCCGATGGTGACGTTCGGCTTCGCCGCCGCGCTGGGACTGCCGCCGCCGCTGCCGCCGCAGGCGCTCGCAACGATCAGGGCGACGAGGAACGCGATCGCGAGTCGGGACACGCGCATGAGGGACTCCTTCCGGGCCGCAGCGCTCAGTCTCTCGGCCCAAGCCGACAGTATCCGCGCCCTAGGCGCAGACGCGGTTAGAACGTGGCGGATCCCGTGCGTAATCCCGGCGAGGTGGCCAGGCGCTCGAATGTGCCGAAAGCGACTTCCACGGCGATGGCCAGGAGCGCGACAAGGAGCGCACCGGCGAACAAGCGGTCGTATTCCTGGAGGCCGAGCCCATCCACGATGTAGCGGCCGAGCCCGCCACCGGCCACGAGCGCGCCGAGGGTGGCCGTCGCGACCACGTTCACCGCGGACGTCCGCATGCCGGCGAGCACGAGCGGTAGGGCGAGCGGAAGCTCGATCCGGCGGACGATCCCGAGCTCGCCGATCCCCATCCCGCGCGCGGACTCGATGACGTCGCGGTCGACCGCCCGGGTCCCGACGTACGCGTTCGTGAGCATCGGCGGGATCGCGAGCGGGACGAGCGCGATGAACGTCGGCCAGAAGCCGAGCCCGAGACCGAGCGCAAACGCGATCGGCAGCGCGAACGCGAGGAGCGCGAGCGACGGTAGGGCCCTGCCGATGTTCGCGACATTCACCGCGACGAACCCGAGCCGGCCGGTGTGCCCGAGGTAGAGGCCGATCGGCAGCGCGATGAGCGCGGCCACGGTGAGCGCGAGCGCCGACAGCTCGATGTGCTCGAACACGCGGGTCTGGACCGCGTCGCTCCCCCGGTAGTGCGCGGGATCGACGAACCACTTCGCGGTGTCCACGAACAGGCTCATGCCGGCCGGGTCCACGGGGTCAGCCGGCGCTGCAGGAGGACGAGCAGCGCGTCCGCGGCGATCGCGAGCGCGACCGAGCACGCGGCGCCGACGATGAGCTCGGTCGAGAAGAAGCGCTGGATCCCGATGAGGATGAAGTAGCCGAACCCGCCCTGGCCGATGAGCGCGGTCACGGTGACAAGGCCGATGGTGCTGATGGTCGCGACACGCACGCCGGCGATGATCACCGCGAGCGCGAGCGGGACCTCCACGCGCCAGAGCCGCTCCCGCGGCGTGTAGCCCATGCCGGTCGCGGCCTCGAGGACATCGGCCGGGACGCCCCGGATCCCACGGACGATGTTGCGGATGAGGATGAGCAGCGTGTAGCTCACCAGGCCGATCTCCGCCGTGAGGAGGGACAGGCCGGTGTACGGGATGAGGAGGACGAACAGCGCCAGGCTCGGGATCGTGTAGAGGGTGCCCGTCACGAACGTGATCGGGCTCTCGAGGCGCGGCCGCCGGATGATGAGGAGCGCCAGGCCGAACGCGATCACGAACCCGATGCCCACGGCGATGGCCGTGAGCTCGACGTGCTCCACCAGACGCTGGCCGATCTCGTCCAGATGTCCGGCCACCCAGTCCCACCGGATGAGCGGCTCGCCCTCGGTCACGCGTCGCTCCGGATCATCTTCCCGATCTTCGCGAGGGTGAGCGCTCCGACGTACCGATCGCCGTCGACGACCGCGGCGATCACCGATCCGCTCTCGAGCATGCGCGCGAGCGCGTCGCGCAGCGTGCTGGACGGGCGCACGACCGGGGCCCGCGGGTCCAGGCTGCCCCGGTCGACGGTCACGTCGATCTCCGCGCCGCCGACGGTGAGCAGCGCGAGGCGCTTCAACCCGCGGTCGGATCCGACGAACTGCGCCACGAAATCGTTCGCCGGGTGCGCGAGCAGCTCGCCGGGCGGCGCGTACTGCACGAGCTTCCCGCCGCGCATCACCGCGACGCGATCGCCGAGCCGGATGGCCTCGTCGATGTCGTGCGTCACGAACAGCACCGTGGTCCCGAGCTCGCGCTGGATCCGCAGCAGCTCGCTCTGCAGCCGCTCGCGCACGATCGGGTCGACCGCCCCGAACGGCTCGTCCATGAGCATCACCGGCGGCTCGGCCGCGAGCGCCCGCGCGACGCCGGCTCGCTGGCGTTCGCCGCCCGACAGCTGCGCCGGATATCGCGGCGCGTAGCGGGCCGGATCCAGGCCCACGAGCGCGAGCAGCTCCGTGACCCTCGAGGCGATCCGCTGCTTCGTCCAGCCCAGGAGCACCGGCACGGTCGCGACGTTCTCGGCGATGGTCTGATGCGGGAACAGGCCGACCTGCTGGATGACGTACCCGATCCGGCGCCGGAGCTGGGTCGGCTCCTCCTGCGTGACGTCGTGACCGTCGATGAATATCGCGCCGGCAGTCGGCTCGATGAGGCGGTTCACCATCTTCAGCGAGGTCGTCTTCCCCGACCCGCTCGGGCCGACCAGGATGCAGATCTTGCCTGCGGGCACGGTGAACGAGAGGCGATCGACGGCGATCTGGTCGGCGTAGCGCTTGGTGACCTCGCGGAACTCGACGGTCGCTCCGCGATCCGGCACGGCAGGATGCTACGGTCTTCCGGTCGTGCTGCTCCCGCCACGGATCGGTGCGTTCACCGCGCTCGCAGTGCTCGCGATCGCCGGCGCGTGCGGGCCGCCCTCAGCCACGCAGGCCCCGACGGCCGGGCCATCCGCCACGGACGCGACGCAGGGTCTTGGCGCCGCGGTGGCCACGCTCGCCCGGGGATTCGACGGAAAGACCGGCATCTTCATCGCCTTTCCGGGTGTCGCCCAGCCGATCTACGCATCTGGCGCGGACACCCCATTCGTCGCGGCATCGCTGTACAAGCTGGGCGTCCTGCTGCGCGTGGAGAGCCTCGTCGACAAGGGCGCGCTCTCGTACGACGACACGATCACCATCGAGGATGAGGACGTCACCGTCGACGGCTCGAACGAGTATCCCGGGACCGTGCTCACGATCGACCAGGCGCTCGAGGAGATGATCACGTACTCGGATAATGGCGCGGCGCTCGCGCTGCTGCGCGTCTACGGTGCCCACGCGGCGAACGCGGCGCTCGCGGCCGCGGGCATCACCGGATTCCACGTCGCCGAGAACGATGTCGAGGACCACGTCGTGACCGCACGGGCGCTCGGGGCGTTCTTCGATCTGCTCGCGACCCGTCGGCTCATCTCCTCCGCGGCCTCGGAGCGGATGCTGGCCCGCCTCGAGCGGCAGACCATCAACGACCGGCTTCCGCGCGATCTGCCGGACGACGTCGCGGTGGCGCACAAGACCGGCGATCTCGTCGGCCTGATCCACGATGCCGGTCTGATCGGCACGCCCAGCGGCCCGCGGATCGCGGTCGTCCTGACCTCGGGTGGCACGGACACGGACGCGAAGGACCTCATCGCGAGGATCGGCGCAGCCGTTTACTCGGCGGTCCTCCCGCGTCCCGCGGGCGCCGACGCGGCGCCGCTCCCCTCGACGCAGACGGCCTGGGCACGCCTCGGGACGATCACGGCGGTGCTGTTGCCGATCGCCGCGATCGCGATCCTGGCGCTGGCGGCGCTCGCGGCCGCGCGTCGAACGATGCCGAGGAAGGTCCGCCGCGCGTACGGGCCGATGACGGTGTGGTCGCCGGACCGCACGCGGCGCCGCTAGCCCGGTCCGTTCACGATCAGCCGACCTGCTCCCGCTTCGCCGTGATGCGCCCGGTGTTGAAACCGAGCCAGTGCATCCGCCCGAGGTGCCTGGCGTGCTCGACCTTCATGCATCGGTCCATCACCACGGCGAGCCCGCCGTCTTCGGCGATCTTGGCGCCCTCGGGGCTGATGACGCCGAACTGCAGCCAGAGCGCCTTCGCGCCGATGGCCACGGCGTCGCGCGCGATGTCCGGCACGGCATCGGGCCGGCGGAAGACGTCGACGACGTCGACCGGGAACGGGATGTCCTT
>DATJHW010000044.1:0-9803 GCA_035493615.1 Saccharimonadales bacterium (SeqCode)
CCGCGGATCCTCCAGCAGCGCCACACGGTACGCGCGGAATCCGTTCGTCACGTCGGTGCCGGCGAAGCCGGTGAGGATCCGGAACATCAGCGTGAACGCGTGGATCAGCACGCCCCGCACGAGCGGTAGGTTCACCGACTCGCCGCCGGCCATGAACCGGGAGCCCTGGATGTAGTCGGCCCCGGCGTCCAGCGCGGCGAGCAGGTTGGGGATCTCCTCGGGACGGTCCTTCCCGCTCGCGGCCATCACGACCACCGCGTCGCAGCCCGCCGCACGCGCCGCGTCGAGCCCGGCCCGGATCGCGGCGCCGACGCCGCGGTTTCGCCCGAGGCGGATGACCGTCCCGCCTGCGGCTTCGGCGAGTGCGGGGCCGTCATCTGCTGAGCCGTCATCGATGACGTACGTCTTAGCGATGCAGCCGGGCATGCGGCGCACGAGGTCCGCCGCTGCGGCGCCCTCGTTGAACAGGGGGAGGACAGCGGCGACGTGGGTCGGCATGTACGGAAGCCTAGGCAGGGACCATCGGGTGTCCATAGCGAGTTCGGGTCAGTTCGTACTCCCCCGGTCCGACGCGTCGAATGCGTGGCATCAGGAGCGCCGTGCCGCGACCGCCAGCAGCGCGAGCTCCGCGGCCGGAACGACGGCATAGGCGGACTCGAGCGGCGGGCTGAGCTGACCGGCGAAGACGGCCGCCCACGTGCCGAGCGCGAACGCGCCGCTCGCGACGCCGATGAGCCCGCGCCGGTCCGGCACGACCGTCCAGAGAAGCGCGAGCGCGGGAACGACGAGCAGCGCGTCGTAGGGCTGCGCGTACGGCGCGATCGTGAGAGAAAGAGCCGCTGCGATCGCGATCGCCGCGGCTGGTGACCGCAGCGCGCGTAGCGCGAGGACGCTCGCGGCAGCGGCAAGTGCGAGGACCGCGGCCGCAAGCGGGAGCGGGAGCGCCCAGGTCGTCGCCCACGCGATCCCGGCCTTCGAGCCGGAGCGGCCGATGATGGCGCCGATCGCTTCGGGCGAGATCGCGAGGCTGAGCGCGACGACGAGCGCGATCGCGGCGGCGGCCGCACCGAGTGCGCGCCAGGTGCGGTCACGGACAAGGAGCACGACCGTCGAGAGGCCGACCGCGAGTACGACGTGGGGTTTCAGGACGAGGAGCAACGCGCCCGCGACGATGGGCAGTGAGGCTGCCCTGCGGATGCCATGCGCGACGAGGCTCACGCCGATCAGCAGCAGCCCAACGAAGTGACCGGCCCGAACGTCGATCGCGAACGGATGCGAGAGGACGATCACGGTGAGCAAGGCCGTCCGCGCGAGTGGATCCGCCGGACCAAAGACGACGACCGCGGCCGCGATGCCGGCCAGCGCGGAGAGCACGACGAACGCGTTCAACAGCGGAAGTCCGAAACCCGGCGGCAGGGCGCCGAAGGGAGCGAAGAGCCACGCGGTCGGCGGAGGATAGGCCCAGACGCAGAACGGGTCTTCTGCATTCCCACAGTTCCTCGCGACGTTCGCCGCGATCGCTCCGTAATCCGCTGAAGCGTCATGCCACGCCCGCTGGTCGTACGGCGAGTGGCCGGATGCGACGAGGTGACCCGCGTACCAGAATTGGAACGTGTCCCCGGATCCTTCGACCGGGCGGGTCACGGGCGCGAGCGCGAGGAGCATGAGCAGCGGGAGCAGGAGTCCGAGGATCGGTCGCGCGCTGAGCGCGCGCGAGATCACGTGCGGGGCTGGAGTGCGAGGAGGAGCGCGAGTCGCATCACGCGCACCGGTCGAGCACCGGCCGGTTCTTCGAGTTCCGCTCCGGCAGGTCGATCTTCGTGACAGGCACTTCGCGGACACGATAGCCAAGCGTGTTCAGCGGGCGTGCCGCGATGACGCTACGCCGGCTGCGGCGTCTTCTGCGCGACGGATAGGAAGTTCGCCATGAGCTCGTCGAACTCGGGCGAGACGTACTGCTCGATGCCGCCCGCGTCCGCGAGGCGCGAGATCTCGGGGTCGATCGGGATCCGCGCCATCAGCGGCGCGTTCGCCGCGATCACGAGCTTGAGCCCCTGCGACGGGCCGAAGACCTCGTTCCGCGAGCCGTCCGGCATCGCCACGTACGACATGTTCTCGACGACGCCGAGGATGTCCCCGCCGAGCTGCTTCACGAGACGCACGGCCTTCGTCACGACCATCGTCGCGAGCGCCTGCGGGGTGGTCACGAGGACCACGCCGGCGATCGGGAGCGCCTGCATGACGGTGAGCGGCGCGTCGCTCGTGCCGGGTGGCAGATCGACGATGAGGTAGTCGAGCTCGCCCCACGCGACGTCGGAGAAGAACTGCCGGATCGCCCCGGAGACCATCGGTCCGCGCCAGATGACCGCCTCCTCCTCACCGGGGAGCAGCAGGTTCATCGACATGATCGGGATGCCGCCACGCGAGACCGACGGCTTGAGGGTGTTCGGTCCGGCGACCCCGGGCTTCTCGCGCACGCCGAACATCCGCGGGATCGAGGGTCCGGTGATGTCGCCGTCGAGGACGCCGACGGTGAACCCGCGGCGCTTCAAGCCGACGGCGAGCAGGCCTGCGACCAGCGACTTCCCCACGCCGCCCTTGCCGGACATCACCGCGATGACCTGCTTGATGCCCTTCTGCTCGGCCATGCCTTTGACCTTCATGCCGCCACCGGACGCGACCGCGTTCGACTCCGGCAGGCCGCTGGGCAGCTTGCCGGATGACGCGAACGTGTTCAGGTCACGGAGGAGATCGTCGATCTTGACCCGGCCGCCGCCGTGGCCGGTCGCGCCCTGGAGCACCGTCTCGCTCTTGCTGATCGCGCACGAGGCGCAGCCGAGGCCGTACCGCGCGAAGATCCGGGCGGTGTCCGGCCAGCGTTCGGTAACGGAGGCGATGGTCATGTCGGGGGTGATCGCGTCTGCCACAGGGGCTCCTTAGAGGGGGTGCCTCGCCATCGAAGTATAGGTGCGCGCCGCTCAGCTGAGCGGCAGCTCCACCACGAAGCGCGCGGCCTTCGATGCCGCCGACCGCCGCTGGTCGAGGCTTCCGTGGTGCGCGTGGATGATCACGCGCGCGAGCTCGACGCCGACGCCACCACGGTCGTCCGGCGGCATCGGGATGAACGGCCCGACCCCTCCGGTGACCGTCAACTTCGCGTTCGGCCCGTCACGGCGGAGGTCGATGCTCACGTCGGGCGTCTGCGCGGCGCGCGCTTCGTTCAGCAGGCTGGCGATCGCCTGACGGAGGCGCGCCTCGTCACCCTCGATGATGAACGAGCCCGATGACAGCGTGATCGGGATGCGCGGCTCGGCGGCCGTCGACCTCGTCCGGAGATCCTCCACGAGCGCCGCGAGGTCGATCGCGCGGTGTTGCAGCCAGAGCTCGCCGGACTGCAGCTGTCCGAGCGAGACGAAGTCGCGGCTCAGGAACTCGAGGTCCTGGGCCCGCTCGACCAGCGGCTGCAGCTGCGCCGCCGTCGCACCGCCAGACTGCTGGAGCGTGCGAAGGCCGCGCGAGAGCTCCTGGCCGGGACCGGCGAGCTCGTGCTCGAGCACGCGCATGAAGTGCGAGCGCTCGCGATCGAGGGCGCGCATGCGTTCGCGTTCGCGGCGGACGATATCGATGAGGACGGCCGCGAGCACGAAGACGACGAGGCGGCTCGTGCTGTTCCAGAGGATCGGCCCGAGTGACGTGGTCCGGCGCTCGATGATGTCGACGAAGAACCACGTGAACAGGGAGGCGAACGCGATGGCGATCCCCGGCTCCCGGCCGAGCAGCCACGCGGCGGGCAGGACGGCGATGAGGTAGAAGTTGCCGAAGCCGTAATCGGGACCGGTGCCCAGGTCGATCAGGCCGATGACCACCACGACGAGCAGCCAGAACGCCGTGCCCGCGACGACGTTGAGGCGAATGCCCGGAGCCACACGACCATCCTGACGCCTGCGCGGTCCTCCGAACATCCACCAAATGGAGGACCGCGGCGCGTCAGATGCCGCCGACCAGCCGAGTCACCCCGAAGATGAACGCCGCGCCGGCGACGGTGCCGGCCATGACCAGATCGCCCCGGCCCTTCCGGTGCGCCTCAGGCAGCAGCTCGGCGGCCCCGACGTACAGGAAGAAACCGACGAACAGGCCGAGGAGCGCACCGAGGACCGGGCCTTCGATCACCAGGAACAGCGCGACCACCGCGCCGACGACCGGTGCCGCCGCATCGATGACCAGCCAGCGGAATGCGACGGCGCGCGTTGCTCCGTTCGCGAGCAGCACACTCACCGTGGCGATCCCATCCGAGAAGTCGTGGAGGACGACCACCGTCGCCACGACGATCCCAAGCTCCACGCTCGCGTGGAACGACGCGCCGACCGCGACGCCATCGAGCAGGCTGTGGACGGACATGCCGCCCGCGCCCAGCGCGCCGACGTGCTCGTGCCGCTCGACCGGGTGCCCGGCCTCGTGGCCGACGTGCAGCAGCGTGATGCGCTCCAGCAGGTAGAACGCAAGGAAGCCGATCCCGGCGAAGAGCATCGCGCCGTCGATCGTGCCGATCTCTCGCGCGGACTCCGGAGCGAGGTCGAAGAACGCGGCCCCGATCCGGACGCCGGCACCCAGCGCGATGATCAGCCCAAGCTGGGTGGTGCTGCGGAGGGCGACGATGCCTCCAGCGAGCGTCGACAGGAACGTGGCGGCGACGACGACGAAGACCATTACCGGATCGGTTTCATGAGATTGGGTCTCAACGTAGGGAACATGAGACCCGGTGTCAAACGGCCGTTATCGTTCCACTGGTGACCGCCACCAGGATCCCCGACCGGTTGACCTCACAGGGCCGGCGGCTCACCCGCCAGCGCGTGATCGTCGCCGAGGCGCTCGCGTCGGCGAAGCGCGCGCAGAGCGCGCAGGAGCT
The DNA here is from genome assembly GCA_035493615.1 of Saccharimonadales bacterium (SeqCode). Lineage (GTDB taxonomy): Bacteria > Chloroflexota > Limnocylindria > P2-11E > P2-11E > UBA4735. Next base: position 4,907 of record DATJHW010000044.1, read on the forward strand.
CTACGAGCGCATCCAGTCCAGCCATCCGACCCTCGGCCGCGCGACCGTGTACCGCGCGCTCGAGGCGCAGGTCCAGGACGGAATGGCCAGCCGGTTCGAGCGCGAAGGACACGTATCCGCGTACATCGCCTGCGACGCGGAGCACCACCATCACCTCGTCTGCACCAAGTGCCAGCGGGTGGAGGATCTGGGCGAGGCCGCGGTCGCGCCGCTGCTCGCGTCGGTCGGCCGTCGTCACGAGTTCCAGGTCGACCACGCCGCGCTGGACTTCTACGGACTGTGCCGAAGGTGCCGCCGAAAGCGCTGACGCCCGCTGCGGTGCGCTAGGCCGTCCGGCGGCCCTGGCCCGCGAGCGCGACCGCGACCGCGGTCGTGATCGGCACGCAGAGCACCAGACCGACGCTCGCGACGAGCACAGCGATGATGGAACCGACGATCGTCTCGCCGTTCGCGCTCAGCGCGAGCGGCAGGTTCCCGAGCGAGAGCAGCACGATGAGCGGCATCGCGCCACCGAAGTACGCGAGCGCGAGCGTGTTGACGAGCGAGCCGATGTGGTCGCGGCCCACGTTCAGCGCGCTCGCGTAAAGACGCGGGCCGCGCAGCTCGTCGTGGGCCGCGGCCAGCTCGAAGGTGGCCGAGGCTTGCCCCACCCCCATGTCGACGAGCGCGCCGAGGGAGCCGACGACGATCCCGGCGAGCACCAGCCGGTGCAGGTCGATCCGGCCGGCCGACCCCACCGCGAGGAACACCGCCTCCTCGGAGCCGTAGCCCGTCATCCGCGCCGCGCTCAGCGCCAACGCGGCGAGGACGACGACGACGAGCAGGCACGCCACGGTCCCGACGAGCGCGGCCACGCTCTTCCGGTTGACGCCGTGCACGACGAAGACGGCGACGACGAGCACCGCGAGCGCGCCGGCGAGCGTCGCGACGAGCGGATCGTCCCCGCGCCGGACCGCCGGCACGATCGCGAGCAGGAACACGGCGATGCTGCCGGCGAGTCCGGCGAGCGAGGCGAGACCCTTCCATCGCGCGACGGCGACGAGCGCGACCACGAGGACCACGACGAAGGGCAGGAGCGCCGGGAGGCGGACGACGTCCTCGATCGCGTACTGCCGCGTGTCGTTGTCGCCGCGGCTCTGTGACACCAGCACGTGGTCCCCGGGACGGAGCAGGCCGTTCGAGTTGAGCGCGACCCGGCCGCCCCACTCCAACGTCACGTGGTCCCCGCGGTACAGGCTCCCGTCGAGCTCGACCTCGACCGTCTGGAACGGCTGCCCGGGCAGACCGGGCTCGCCCGCGGCGCGCGTTCCCTGGGAGACGACTTTCACGACGTGGGCGTCGATCACGCTCGAGGCCTGCCCGGTGTTCCAATCGGCGCAGGCACCGAGGACGACGGCGGCGAGGGCGAGGCCGACCAGCCGCATGTCTAGGTCCCCAGCAGGCCCTGGGCCGCGAGCCGCAGCGCGACGATCACGAGCGCGACGGCGAGCAGCCGCACGATGACCGTGCCGTGAACGCGGGTCGAGAGGCGCGCGCCGAGCTGCGCGCCCGCGACCGCGCCGACCGCGAGGTACACCGCGCGCGGCCAGACGTCGGTCAGATCGCCGGCCAGGAGGTGCGTGATCGTCCCCACCGTCGCCATGATCGCGAGCACGAAGTGCGACGTCGCGGTCGCGATGTGCACCGGAAAGCCGAGCACGGCGATCAGCGCCGGAACGTGGATGAACCCGCCACCGATGCCCAGCAGGCTCGAGGCGAACCCGACCACGAACGAGATCACGATCCCGAGCGGCAGCTCGACGCTGTAGCGGTGGACCGTGCCCTGTGCGTCGATGAGCGTGCGTGGCGCGCGGCCCCACGCGCGGCCCTCGGGAGCAGGCGGGCCCTGCTCCGCACGGGCGCGGAGGAGCACGAGCGCCAGGGCGAGCAGCACGAGCGCGAACGCGGTGTCGAACGGCCCGCGGGGGATGGACCGTGCGAGCAGGGCGCCGGCGACGCTTCCCGGCAGGGTCGCGATGGCGAACGCGAGGCCGGAGCGATAGTCGATGCGCCGCTGGCGCCCGTAGGCGATCGCGCCGCTCGTCGCGTTGGCCGCGACGACGGCGAGCGACGTGGCGGTCAGCGTGCCGGTCGGCTCCAGAGGGAAGAGCAGCGCCAGGACCGGCAGGAGGATGAAGCCACCGCCCGCGCCGATGAGCGTGCCGAGCGTCCCGATACCGAACCCGAGCGCGACGAAGCCGGCCGCGTCGAGCACGTTAGGTCCGACCGCCGAACAAAAGCTCCTGCAGATCGGGCAGCGCCGTGCCGAGCCCGGCGATGAAGAAGAGCCCGATGACCAGGCTCGAGACCCCGGCGACCGCGCCGACGATCACGTATAGGGTCCGCAGACGCTGCGCGCCGATGAACCCCGTTGCGCTCGTCACCGCGACGAGCGAGTTCGAGATCAGCAGGCCGACGATGAACGCGCCGAGGATCACGACGCCCTGCGCGCCCGTGACGCCGGCGATCCCGGCCAGGAGGAGGGCCTGCGAGCCGGTCTCCGCGCCGATGCCGTGGATCATGCCGACGCCGAACGCGGTCTTCGGCCCGTACTGCGAGGCGTGCGCGATCGGCTCGTGCTGGTGACCGTGGATGCGTGCCTGCAGCCGGTCCCACGCGTAGCGCACGCCGTCGAAGACGAGCATCCAGCGGCTGCGCATCCGGAACTCGCCCTTGCCGCGCAGGTACTGCACGACCGAGATGAGCACCCACACGCCGAGCAGCACGAGCGTCACGCCGACCACGCGCTCCAGGATCGGATCCACCCAGGCGGGCAGGACGGTGCCGAGGAGGAGCGCGAGGATCCCGAGCGCCAGTACGACGCTCGCATGCCCCAACGCGTAGAGGCTCGCCAACGCGATGGCGTGGCGCTGCTCGTGCGCGAAGCGCGATTCGGACAGAATGTGCAGCCTGCCGGGACCGGCGTCCGCGTGGGCGTGGCCATGACCGTCCGCTCGCGCGTCGTGTTCGTGTCTGGGCATGGGCGCGATCACGGGGATGTCCTCGTCGGCGTGCGACGCGGTGGTCGTGCTCGTGATATCGGTGATCGCCGCGATGTGATCCCAATCGAAGCCGTGGCGGAACCCGAGCACGGCCATGCCGCCGAGCAGGCCGATGATGCTGAAGTCCATCTGGCGCGAGCCTATCGCGAATGGTCGCAATAGCCTTCTTGCGACTGCCTCGCTATCGCGTCACTATCGCGCCATGACCCTCGCAGAGTCCGTCCGGGCGAGCGGCAGGCGACTCACGCTGCAGCGGCAGCTCGTGCTCGAGGCGGTGCAGCGAGCGCGGCACCACGTCACGGCGGACGAGATCGCGCGACGGGTGAGATCCAGATTCCCGGCGATCGGACCGTCGACCGTCTATCGGAACCTGCAGGCGCTCGACGAGCTCGGTCTCGTCACCCACACCCACCTCGACGACCGGGTGACCCGCTGGCACCGCGCCGACCGGCATCCGCACGGCCACCTGGTCTGCCGCGTGTGCGGCGAGGAGACCGAGATCCGTCCGGCGGTCCTCGAAGCGATGGCGAAACGGCTCAGGGACGAGCACCACTTCGAGCCGGATCTGGCCCACTCGGCGATCGTGGGAGTCTGCCGGCGCTGCCGGGACGTACCCTCTTCGTGATGCGCTGGCTGTGCGCGCTCGTGTTCGCGCTCGCCGCCGGGAGCAGCGCGCTGGCGGCGTCGGGGCTGGCGGTGCCGCCGCACGTCGATCCCCCGGGGACGCCGCGGGTCCATGACCACCTGCTCGCGGCCTACCGGTACCCGCTGTTCCTGCTCCGCTTGAAGATGCTGAGCCGGCGTCCCGACGGCCCCGGCTGGTCGCTCGAGCTGCCCGGCCAGCTGGCGCTGGACGCGTTGGTCCTGGCCACGCTCGCGGTCGTGATCCCCAAGCTTCCCCGCCCGACCTGCCGCGCGGTCGCCTCGGTCTCGAGTGTCCGGCTGGGCGCGCCGCAGTGGCGGCCTGGTGCGCCGCTCGGCCCGCCCCGCACGTCCCTCCTCGCCGGCTAGCACCGCGCAAATTGACCGAGGAGGGTCACATGACGCGCAACCTTGTCATCGCGTCGGCGCTCGCCGTCGTCGTGGCGTCGTTCGGCATCTTGTCGACACCGGCAGCGGCGCACGAGACGCGCGCGGTCGGGCCGTACACCTTCATCGTCGGTTGGACCAATGAACCGGCGGTCGCCGGGCAGTCGAACGGCCTCGATCTGACGGTGACCGAGACCGCCGGCGACAAGGCGGTCGAGGGTCTCGAGAAGACCCTGGTGGCCGAGGTCATCACCGGCGGCGGTGCCAAGACGCGCCGCCTCGAGCTCGCTCCGGACCGCGATCAGCCCGGTCACTACACCAGCGGCTTCGTGCCGACGCGGGTCGGCGACTACACGTTCCACATCAGCGGCACGGCTGGGACGACCAAGATCGACGAGCGGTTCGAATCCGGTCCGAACCGGTTCGATCCGGTCACCGATATCGTCGGGCTCGAGTTCCCGGACCAGGTCCCCTCGTCCGGCGATCTCGCGCAGCAGCTCGCCGACGCGAACACGAAGGTGACGATCGCCATCGCGACCGCGGCGCTCGCGCTCGTCGTGTCCGTCGCGTCCCTCATACCGGCGTTGCGGCGCCGGTGAACCGGCTCCGATGGCTCGCACTGGTCGCCGCGCTCGCGATCGCGAGCGCGGCGGCCGGCGCCACGGGCGCGGACGCCCACTCCAACTACGTCCGCTCGAATCCCGCGGCCGACGCGCGGCTGGTCAAAGCGCCGACCGAGATCCGGATCGCGTTCAGCGAGCCGCCCGATCCAAAGGGCAGCGACATCCACGTGCTGGACGAGAAGGGCACGCGGTGGGATCTCGGCA
>DATJHW010000045.1:0-5104 GCA_035493615.1 Saccharimonadales bacterium (SeqCode)
GATCGCCGTGCCTGCGGCCACGAGGGCCGCTTCGCGGAAGGTCTCGGCCAGCGTCGGGTGCGCGTGGATGGTCGCGATGACGTCGTCGGTCGTCGACTCGAGGCGCATCGCGAGCGTGGCCTCGGCGATGAGCTCGCTCGCGTTCGGCCCGACGACGTGCGCGCCCAGGATGCGGCCGTGCGGGCCGGCCGTGACGAGCTTCATGACGCCGTCGCTCTCGCCGAGGGCCAGCGCGCGGCCGGACGCCCTGAACGAGAACCGCGACGCCTTCGCGTCGGGATATCTCTCTTTCGCCTGCGCCTCGGTGAGTCCCACCGTCGCCACCTCGGGATGCGTGTACACGACGTTCGGGACGACGTCGTAGTCCATCTTCGCGTCTTCGCCGAGGATCACGTCGACCGCGACCTCGCCCTGCGTGCTCGCGACGTGCGCCAGCTTCGGAGCACGCGCGTCGCCGATGCAATCTCCGATCGCCCACACCCCGCTGATGTTCGTGCGCATGCGCTCGTCGACGACGATGCCCAGGCGCTCGGTCTTGAGGCCGGCGTTCTCGACGCCGCTGTAGTTGGCGACGCGCCCGGCGCCGAGCAGCACCTCATCGCCCTCCACCGACTCCGATCTGCCCTCGACCTCGTACGCGACCGTCACGGACGTGCCCTTGCGGAGCACCTCGGTCACCTTCGCGTTCGTCTTGATGTCGACGCCCTTCGCCGCGAGCGCCCGCACGAGGAGCCGCACGAGCTCGGGGTCCGCGTAGCCAAGCGGCTGCGGCAGCATCTCGAGCACCGTCACCTTCGCGCCGATCTCCGCGTAGAACGTGCCGAGCTCGAGGCCGATCGCGCCGGCGCCGATGACGATGAGCCGCTTCGGGATCTCCTGCAGCGCGAGCGCGCCCACGTTGTCGAGCGGCTTGGCCTCAGCGAGTCCCTTGATCGGCGGGATGCCGACCTTGGAGCCGGTGGCGACGATGACCGCGTTGGCCTTGATCGAACGCTCTCCGTCGCTGACCTTCACCCTGAGCTCACCCGGAGATGCGAGGGTGCCACTGCCGGTGAAGAGATCGACCTTGCGCGCCTTCAGCAGGAGCTCGATCCCGCCGACGAGCTGCTTCACCACCGCGTCCTTGCGCGCGACCGCCTTCGGCAGCGAGAAGGACGCGCCCTGAACGGTCACGCCGTGATCCTCGCCGTGCGTCGCGAACCAATAGCCGTGGCTCGAGTCGAGGAGCGCCTTCGACGGGATGCAGCCCACGGTTACGCAGATGCCGCCCACGCGATCGCGCTCGACGAGCGCGACGCGCGCACCCTTGGCGCCCGCGTACAGCGCGGCGACGTACCCGCCGGGGCCACCGCCGAGGATCGCGATGTCATATCGCTGCTCGCTCATCTAGTCGAACAGCCTAGCCGCGCCCGACGCGTCACGTTCGAGCGGATGCGCACGATAACCGCGTCGCAACATGAACCAGAGGTACAGCGGGATGAACGCGAGACCGATCCGGTCGTACTGCTCGACGTGCCGTCGTTCGTGCAGCCAGAGCGCGTCGGTCGGCTCGCGCGCACTGATGACGACATGCCCGAAGGTGATCGCCGCGTAGCCGCGCATCGTCACGAGGACGTGCGCGAGCCCGCGGTCGGTGACATAGAGGAAGCAGCCGTCGCGGACTCGCGGAAGGGCGAACGACAACATCCCGACGAGATGGCCGAGCGGATCCGCGTGATGTCCGGCGAACGCGCGGACAAGGTCAGTTGACGACGGCGTCGACCACCTTGTCGATGGCGGCGATGAGCGCGGTCTCAGTTAGCCGGGTCGCGTCGTACTTCACGATGAGCACGTGGTCGAGCATCTCGGCCGAGACGTGGAGCACGCCCGGGATACGCGACGTGCCCAGGGCCACCGCCCCGGCGCAGCTATGGCACGTGAGCTCGACGATGTCGAGGCGGAGCTCGGTGGCCTCCGGCGCGATGGCCGCAAGCGGCGCCGGCGGCGGCGGCGTCCTCGTCCGTTGCGTCTCGCTGGTCCCCTGAGCCGCGCACGCAGCGCAAAGCAGAACAGGCACGAATAGAAGAATGGACGCTCTCACGAGCGTCCATTCTGCGCTTGGCCGGTTAGTGGCTCGGTTTACGGGTGGTCGGACTTGATCTTCGCGTCGCCGACCTTCTCCTGGGCCTCGCCCTTGGTCTTGTCCCACTTGCCGCTCATCTCGGTCGACTTGTCGCCGCCGAGCTTGCCGGCCTCTTCCTTGACGCCACCCTTGATCTCGTTGCCTTCGCCTTTGATCTTGTCCTGCATGAGTGTGCCTCCTTCGTATGCGCCCGCTCGCGCGGGACGCTAACGACACAGGTCGCAAGCGGCGTGCCGCGCCGGCCGGCGTTACGCGTTCAGCACTCGATCGAGTAACGGGCCTGTGTCAGCGCAACGACGAAAGCACGCGCTCCTGCCGCTCGAGCACGTGGGCCGAGACCTCACGCAGCCAGTGCGCGAGATCCGCGCTGAGCTCGAGCGCCTCGGCTTGGATCGCCGCGCGATCGCGCTCACTCGCCGCGGGCCAGCGCGCGAGGAGGTCATCGGTCTTCGCCTCATAGTCCGTGACCTTGACTCCGAACACCTTGAGCAGCTTGCGGGTGGGATCCATCGGGCCCGCTCGACCTGGGTCCCCACCCCCGGCCTTCGATCGCTCGTCCATTTCGTCACCTCCCCAACCGATCTCGAGCGGCTCCAGTGTGCCGCAGTTGACGCTTGCGTCCGGCGCCCGGTCGGCCGATGCTCCCCGCCATGGATACGACGATGACCGCCACCGACACGATCACCGCGACCCTCCCGTCCGGCTACCGAGCCCGTGAGTTCCGCGACAGCGACCGCGAGCCCTGGACCGAGGAGCGCAACGCCCAGGTCCACGAGCTGCAGCGCGGCACCGCTGAGGAGTGGCGGGAGTGGGAGCAGATCGACCCACCGAAGTTCCGGCTGCGCGTGTCGGTCGACGCACCGGATGGGAGCCTCGCCGCGGGCGCGGAGCTCGGCCCTGGCTTCCTGCCGCGCGAGGACGGCACGCTGTTCGGCGGCGTGAACGTCATGCGCGCGCATCGCCGGAAAGGCCTGGGCGACGCGCTTCTGAAGACCGTCGAGCTCGAGGCCCGCGCCGCGAAGGCGCCGCGGATCCTGAGCAACACGAACGCGGCCTTCGCCGGATCGCTCGAGTGGGCCACCAAGCGCGGCTATAAGGAGATCGGCCGGCGCATCGAGTCGTACGTCGACGTGCGGGCCTTCGACGGCGCTCCGCTGCGCGACGTCGTCGGCAGAGTCGAGGCGTCGGGGATCCGGCTGACGACCGTCGCCGAGCTCCTTCGCGAACGCGACCCCGCGGCGACGGCGCAGTTCTGGCACGACCTCTGGGAGGCCGAGGCGCCGATGTGGGACGACGTCCCGTGGGCATCGCCCACCCCGCACTGGCCGTTCGAGAAGTTCAAGAAGCTGGTGGTCGACAGTGGCAAGATGGTCAATGAGGCCACCATCGTCGCGCTCGACGGCGAGCGCATCGCGGCGTTCACCTCGACCGGCAAGCAGGGCACCGATCGTGGGTACACCTGGATGACCGGCACCGGGCGCGACTACCGCGGCCGCGGTCTCGCGACCGCCCTGAAGGTGAAGTTGCTGGCGGCCGCGAAGGCCGCCGGGCTGCGCGCGATGCTCACGACGAACGACGAGCCGAACAAGGCGATGCGCGGCATCAACGCGAAGCTCGGCTACGTGATGCTGCCGGCGAATATCGAGCTGGAGAAGACGCTCTAGCCTCACCCTGTGGCCAGCGCACTCGCCTTCGAGCGCGTCACGAAGCGGTACCGCAACGGCGTCCTCGCGCTCGACGATGCGAGCTGGAGCATCCCGACCGGCGCACGGACCTGTCTTCTCGGGCCGAACGGCGCAGGGAAGAGCACCGCGATCCGATTGCTCGAAGGAGCGCTCCGGCCGTCGCGTGGCGACGTGACGTTGCTCGGGGTCGGGCCCGACACGCCGGCGTACGCCGACGCGCGGCGCCGCACCGGGGTCGTACCCCAGAACCCGGGCATGTACGCGGACCTTGCGACCGTCGAATACCTGGAGCTCGTACGTCAGCTCTACGGTCGGGGCGACGTCGGACGGCTCATCGAGGCCTTCGGGCTCGGCCCGCACCGGCGGACCATGCTCGCCGCGCTGTCGGGCGGATTTCGTCGACGGCTGCTGCTCGCGGCGGCGCTCCTCTCGGAGCCGGAGATCCTGCTGCTCGATGAACCGACGGTCGGCCTCGATCCGGTGGCGGCACACGACGTCCACGAGCTGCTGTCGGCCGCGATGAAGGGACGGACCACGTTGCTCTGCACCCACAATCTCGCCGAGGCCGAGGCGCTCTGCGATGACGTCGTCATCCTCCGCGCCGGCAGGGTCTTGCTCCACGAACCCCTGGTCGCGCTGCGCGGCCGTGTCGCTCCGCGGCTGCGCCTCCGCGCGCGGCAGGGTGTCGAGCCGCTCGTCGCGGCGCTCCAGGCACGCGGCCTCGCGGTCGACGTCGAGGCCGACGCGGCCGTCGTGAACGTCGATGGACGCCGCGCCGCCCCCGAGCTGTTGCGCGACCTGCTCGGGCAGGGCCTGGACATCTACGAGTCGGTCCCGCTCGAGCCATCGCTGGAACAGCTGTTCCTCGACGTGGTGCAGGCGTGATCGATCGCCCGGTCCAGATCCTCCTCGGCAAGGAGCTCCGGCAGCTCGGCCGGAGTCGCGGCGCGCTCGTGTCCGCCACGCTCCTTCCGCTGCTGCTGCTCGTCGTGGTGCCGATACCTCAGCTCGTCACGCTCAGGAACCTGCCGCTCGACATCCCGAGCCTCCCGAGCGGCGGACCGCCAGGCCTCCAGTCACTCCGCGGCGCGGACGCGTTCGTCCTGCTTCTGTACCCGCTGTTCGTCACGATCTGCGGCATGATCGTCCCGTCGCTCGCGGCGAGCTACACGATCGTGACCGAGCGCGAGCGCCGCACCCTCGAGCTCCTGGTGGCGCTACCGGTGCGGCTCAGCCAGATCCTCATCGCGAAGCTCCTGTCGATCCTGATCCTCGGCATCGTCGTGACGGTGCCGCT
>DATJHW010000046.1:0-10135 GCA_035493615.1 Saccharimonadales bacterium (SeqCode)
GGCCGTGAGCAACGCCTGCGTCAGCCGGTCCGCGAGGAGTGCACGGTTCGGAAGTCGGGTGAGGGGATCGTGCAACGCGAGCGAGATGAGCTCCTGCTCGCGGACGAAGGACTCGGTGACGTCGTGGCCGATCGCGAGCAGGCCGCGCTGACCATATGCGCTCGAGCTCCATTTGACGCGCACCGGCGCACCGTCCGAGCCGACGAGCTGCTGCTCGCTTCTGGCCGTCGCGGTATCGGCGTCCAGTGCCGCGAGCTGCTGCCGCAGGTGCTGCACGACTTCGCCGTCGGCCTGGCCGGCCAGCAGCTCCCGCCCGCTGGCGTTGGCGAAGATGACCTGGCCCAGCGCGTCGAGGGCCAGCGCGAACGGCGCCGCATGTTCGAGCGCTTCACGCAGCGGCTCGGCGTCGACCTCGGATGGAATTCTCTCTTCCAGCAATGCCCTACCCACGTCCGGCCGTGCCGGATCCCCACACTGAGCCTGCGCGCTGGAGGCCGACCCAGGCAATGGTCATGAGTACGTAGGACCACGCCGGCGCGCACGGTGGGAGGTGGGTATTGCGTACTCACTAGCGGGGTGCGACCGTGGGAGCCATGCGGGCCCTCGGCGCGTTGTCGGTCGCCGCGGTCGCGGTGCTCGCCTCCGCGCTTTTCGTGAACGCGACCCTCACCGCGGCCGTTCCGGCCGCGCCACCGGCGCCGGTCGCCGCGAGCCCGACCGATGCGCCGGTCGCGGTGCCGTCGGCATCGAGCCGTCCCGCGATCGCACTCGATCAGCTCCGGATCACTGTCCCTCGGCTTGGGATCGATCTTCCGCTCGCCCTCGGCGATGTCCAGCGCGACGTCGTACTGGGCCGCACTCCGGACGATGTGGCACTCCTCTTCCCGACGACGAACGTCCCCGGGACGGGCGGCAATTCGTACATCTACGCGCACGCCCGCAACGCGATGTTCCTCGAGCTATGGAACGTGAAGCTCGGCGACCGGGTGCGGATCTCCGGCGCCGACGGGCTGCACTTCGATTACGCCGTCACGCGCATCGTGCCGCGCGTCGATCCAGCCGACACATCGTGGCTTGACCCGACCGGTCCGGAGCGCATCACGTTGCAGACCTCCACCGGACCGACGAGCGCGTACCCGAGGTTCATCGCGGTGGCCGAGCGGGTCGCTCAGGACTGAGGCTCGTCCTTCCAGAGGAGACCGACGGCGGCAGCGCGATTTGGGACGCCGAGCCGGCGAAGGAGGTTGGCAACGTGCTTCTGCGCCGTCGCCGTTCTGATGCCGAGCGCCGCGCCGATCTCCTTGTCCGTGGCCCCGCGCGCGATGAGGCCGACGATCTCGCGCTGACGAGCGGTGAGCCGGCTGGCGCCGCCCGCGTCGCTTCGTGCCGCGCCCTGGCCGTCGCGCAGCCACGCCCCGACGACCTCCCGGCTGTAGATGGATTCGCCGCGCAGCGCACCAAGCAGACCGCGGCGCATCGCGCCCGGTTCGAGCTCACGATCGATATAGCCGAATGCGCCGGCCTGCAGTGCCCGGAGCGCGTCTTGCGCGCTCGTCGGGTGGGCGGCGACGATCGTCGGGAACCGGCGAGCGATCTCCCAAATACCCGACCAGTCGGGCTCGCCGTACACCGCAAGCAGCAGGACGATCGATTGGGAAAGGATCTCGTTCGCGCCCGGCGCGCGAAGCGTGCGCCAGATGGCCGTGCCGAGATCCATCTGCCGGATCTGGTTGAAGAGATCGCCGCGCTCGTCCAGGATCACCAGCCCCGTCGGGGCGGTGGCCAGGGTGTCGGCGCCTTGGGCAGCCGGATCCGTCATAGATAGGAATAAGTAGTGGGAACGCGCTCGCCGGGCAATACATAGAACTCATCAGACGCCCGAGCGTCCGCCAGTACCTAAACTGACCAACCTGCGTTCGTGCTTTCATAATTGGGTGCCATGACACGCCTAAGAGCGTCCATTGACACGCTTGCCCACTCGCGGATGCTGACGGAGGACAGGGGAGGGGTGCGCTGAAGACCATGCTGCTCGACGTCGAGTCAGGATCAAAGGCCGGGCTGGTGCGCGTGGGAGTGATCGACTCCGCGCGTTCGGGACCTGCGTATGACCGGCTCGGTGAGTGCGGGATCGACGTCATGGCGTTGGTGCCAAGCCTGGCCCATGTCAATCTGACGCTCCTACACGAGTACGAGGTCATGCTCGTGGGCTGCGCTCCGGGCGAGCTCGACGAGGCGACCTTCCAGACCCAGCTGCTCCGCGTCGCCCGCGCCGTGCCGGCGGTCGCGATCACCCCCGGCGGGATCGGAGCGACGACGGCCGCCCGAATCGGGTTCCACGGGTTCATCGCCCGCGAGGTCGATCCGGGCGCCCTCACTCGCACGGTGACCGCGGTGGCACATGGCGAAGTGGCGTTCCCGCGCGCGACCCTCGCCGCGCTGCTCCAGATGCTGAGCTTCCTCCCGCTGCCGCACAGCGAGGCCCCGACGGGTCTGACCCCGCGACAGCACCAGATCGTGGACCTGATCGCACAGGGCGCGACGGACCGTGAGATCGCAGCACGGCTTCGGATCAGCGAATCGACCGCACACAAGCACGTGCAGAACGCGCTGCGCCGGTCCAAGACCAAGACCCGGAGCCAGCTCGTCGCCGTCGCGCACCAATCAGCGGGTGCCTAGGCCCGGCCGGCGGATCAGCAGAACGACCCATGGGACACCGATTCTTCGGTATTGCCCGACACGCCTGCGCACTCCGTAATCATCCCTAGGCTATGTACCTAGCGTTCGCGCTGGGGGCAGCCGCTGTGGATGGGGAGACCGTGGGACGTCCGAAAGTTGCGCGTGCGCGCGGGTTTTTCGCCCGTGAGACCGGACAGAGCCTCGTCGAGGTCGCTCTGGCCCTGCCCATCCTGCTGCTCGTGCTCCTCGGCCTCGCCGATCTCGGCCGCGCGTTCTACTACACCACCGCCGTCGCGTCGGCTGCTCGGGCGGGCGCCGCGTACGTCGCGGCCGTCGCTTCGCCTGATCCGGCCGCCCTGAAGCAGAAGGCTTGTGCTGCGACCGGCCTCGACCCGAGCGGAGACTGCGGATCCGCGTTGAATGCGACGACGACGTGTGCCGGGACGACTCCACCGTCCGGCAGCGTCAACGTTCAGGTGACCTACGACCTCCAGCTGATCAGCGGCTTCCTGGTCAATCGGATCCTGCCGTCCCAGACCTTGACCCTGCGCGCGTGCGCGACCTACCCGAGCCTGCACTCGTGACCACGCTTCAGCGGATCGCGGCATCGAGCGAGGGCGTGGCGCTCGTGGAGTTCGCGCTCGTTGTGCCGGTCCTTCTCATCCTCCTCGTGGGGATCCTCGACACGGGTCGAGCGGTAAATGCCTATGTGACGATCAGCAATGCCAGCCGCGAGGGCGCGCGGTTCGCGGCGCTCAACCCGACGGCCCCGCCGTCCGCGATCCGCTCGAGCGCCGTCCTGCCTCACGCGCAGCAGCTCGATCCCAGCGGGATCGCGGTGTCCGTCACCTACTCCGGGAGCGTCACGTCGACGGCATGCCCGGTGCCGACGACGACGGCTCCGCCGGCCGGCAGCCCGTCGCCGACGACCATCCCGGTCCGCGTGGACGTGACGTACCCGTGGTCGGCGGCGACGTTCTTCATCGGGCAATTCTTCGGAGGCGGGACGCGCACGTTCTGCGCCTCTTCGACAGTGGACACGGTGCGATGACTACGCTGATTGAGAGGGTGACAGATGAGCGGTCTTCGTGAAGCACGCGCGTGGCTCTTCCTCGCCGCGGGATTGATCCTCGCGGTGCTCACCGGAGTGGCCCTTTATGGCGTCGCGCAGCAGAGCGCGGCGCGTCCGGAGGCGCAGGCAGCGACCACCACCGTCCCGGTGCTCGTGGCGAAAGCGGACATCGCGGCCCGGACCGTCCTCAGCCCGGATCTACTCGCGCGGCGCGACTTCCCGGTGGATCTTGTGCCGTCGGGGGCGATCACGAGCGATACGGCCGCCGTCGGCCAGACGACGCTGATCCCCATCGCGCGGGGCCAGGCGATCGTTTCGGGTCAGTTGACCAATGTCGAGGGCAATCACGGCGCGTCGCTGACCATCGAAGCGGGCAAGGTGCTGGTGGCGTTCCCGACGAGCGATCCGCTCACCGCCAACGGGCTCGTGAACGTGGGTGACAAGGTCGACATCCTCGCGACCGTGGCCGCCGGCACCGGCGACACGGCGCGCGCGACCCAGACCACCCTGCAGAACCTCGAAGTGCTCGACATCATCGGGCCGACCAAGGAGCAGCCGCAGCGCGCGACCGCGCTCGTCTTCGCGGTGGACCACCAGGTCGCGATCGTTCTCAAGTATCTCCGCGACTCTCAGGCGACGATCGACCTCGCGATCCGGTCGCGCACCGAGACGCAGGTGATCAAGACCACGAGCGTGGACCTCGGCTACGTCACCTCCACGTATGGGATCAAGCGTTGAGCCCACTGTCCATCGACCTCGAGTTCGTCGACACCGACGCGCAGGTCGCCGAGGCGAGCCGGGCCGCGCTCGCCGAGAGCGGCATCGCGCTCTCGGCCCGAAGCGTTTCGCTCGACGCGCTGCTCGCCCGCCCACAGGGCACCTGTCCGCACGCCGTCGTGCTGGATGTCTCGGTGTGCGCCGGCGAGCCAGCGCTCGCGGTCCGTCAGATCCTCACGCATTGCCCCGAGGCGGTCATCATCATCACCGGCGCCGGTGCGCCCGCGAGCTCCATTTCCCGGGCCGTGAGCGCCGGAGCGCGCGGCTTCCTGCTGAAGCCGTATCAGCCCGCGGATCTGGTCGCGACCGTCCGGGACGCCTACGAGAGCGCCCGCGCGCTCGGCCGCGCGCGGCCGGCGCACACGACGACCCGCCGCGGCAAGCTGGTCCCGGTCTATAGCCCGAAGGGCGGCGTCGGCTGCACCACGATCGCGACGAACCTCGCGGTCGCGCTGGCATCGAAGGGGCTCTCGGTCGCCCTGGTCGATCTCGATCTGCAATTCGGCGACGTCGGCTCGGTCCTGGACCTCAAGAGCGCGAACAGCATCGCCGACCTCCTGGCTCAGCCGGAGATCACGCAGGAGCTGGTGAACGACACGTTCGTGAAGCACTCCTCAGGGGTACGCGTGCTGCTGGCCCCGGAGAACCTCGCCGTGGTGGAGACGATCGATCCCGCGGATGCGGTCGCTCTGCTGAAGAAGCTGACCGCGCTGTTCGACTACGTCGTGTGCGACCTCTGGTCGAGCCTCGAGGAGCTGTCCACCCAGACCATGCGCGCCGCCGATCAGGTCGTCCTCGTGACGACGCCCGAGCTGCCGGCGCTCCGCAATCTGCAGCGTGTGGTGACCGCGACGCGCGACGATCTGCACCTCGAGGAAAAGGCGCTGTTCGTGGGGAATCGGATGCCCGGCAAGGGCAGCCTCACGCCGGAGCAGATCCTGCGCGCGTTCGGCCGTCCGTTCGCCGCGACGTTCCCGAGCGAGGGCGTCGGCGTCACCGAGGCGATCAACCGCGGACTCTCGTTCTTCGACGCTCGCGTGAACCCGCGGATCGCGAAGCACTACCGGACATTCGCCGACGTCGTCGTCGGGAAGTTCGACGCCAAGGTCCAGGCGCACCCGGCCCCGGTCACCAGATAGGAGATCGCGATGAGCATCCTGAGGACGACCACCAAGCGGACTGATCCGGCGGCCACCTCGCGAGCGCCGGGCCAGGCACCGCGGATGACGCCGCTACCCGACGAATGGCGTCCGGAAACGCTCGCGATCAGCAAGCTGAAGGACGAGTCCGAAGCGCAGCTCGTCAGCCGGATCCACGCCCGGCTCGCAGCGACGCTGGGCCGATCCATCGACACCGCGGCCCCCGACTCACTGCGTGCCCTGTTGAGCGAGGCGTTCCCCGCCGCGCTCGATGAGGAGCGCGTGGTCCTGAATCGGACGGACCGGCTGCGCCTGCAGGACGCGGTGTTCGCGGAGGTGGTCGGCTACGGGCCGCTGCAGGACCTGCTGCTCGACGACAGCTATTCGGAGGTCATGGTCAACGGGCCGAAGCAGGTGTGGGTGGAGAAGGATGGGAAGCTCTACCGCACCGACATCACGTTCACCGATGCCGAGCACGTGGTGCGGATCATCCAGCGGATCGTCTCGCCGCTCGGCCGCCGGTGCGACGAATCAAGCCCGATGGTCGATGCCCGACTGCCGGACGGCAGCCGCGTCAACGCGATCATCCCGCCACTGTCGCTGATCGGTCCGACGCTCACGATCCGGAAGTTCCGGCGGGTGCCGTTCGCGTCGACGGACCTCCTCCGCAATCAGACCGTCACGGCGGAGGCACTGCAGTTCCTCGCTACATGCGTCCGCGGCCGGTTGAACATCATCGTGGCCGGCGGAAGCGGCGCGGGGAAGACCACGCTCATGAACACGCTCTCTAACTACGTGTCCGGCCGCGAGCGCATCGTCACCATCGAGGACGCGGCGGAGCTCCAGCTCCAGCAGGAGCACGTGCTGCCCCTCGAGACGCGGCCGCCCAACGCCGAAGGCCGAGGCGAGGTCGGCGTTCGCGAGCTCTTCCGCAACGCCCTCCGGATGCGGCCGGATCGCGTGATCATCGGCGAGTGTCGCGGACCCGAAGCCCTGGACATGCTCCAGGCGATGAACACCGGCCACGACGGCTCGCTCACGACGATCCACGCCAACGGCCCACGCGACGCGCTGTCCCGCATCGAGACGATGGTCCTCACCGGCGGCGCCGAGCTGCCGCTCCGGGCGATCCGCGAGCAGATCGTGTCGGCCATCGACCTCGTGTGCTACGTCGAGCGGATGCAGGACGGCACGCGGAAGATCACGCAGATCAGCGAAGTGCGTGGGCTCGAAGGCGACGTGGTCACGATGCAGGACATCTTCACATTCGAGAACACCGGCCTGCACGACGGTAAGGTCACTGGTGACCTGAAGCCGACGGGGATTCGGCCGTCCTTCGCCGATCGGCTTGCCGCGCGCGGCCTCGACCTGCCGTCGAGCTGGTTCGGATACCAGGCGTAGCGATGACTCCGACACCTGCGCTCGTCGCCGCGCTCGGGGCCTCGGCCATGCTGGTGGTCGTCGTCGGGCTCTGGTTCCCCGCGTTCCTCCGCACCCGGAGCCTGCGCCGGCGGCTCACGAGCGCGCTCGCCGATGGCACGTCATCGATCGCATCCGATGTTGGCGGCTCCCGGCGGCGTCGGGAGGCGCTTCGCCGGCTTCGGCCGCAGAGCGGGAATCGGTGGATCGCGGCCCTCGAGGATCGGATCGAACACGCCGCACTGGACATCACCGCGGGCGAGGTCGTCGCGGCGATGGGTCTCCTCGCTGCCGTCGGCGCGTTCGTCGGGCTGCTCCTCCAGGGGGTAGTGGGCGCCGTGCTCGGCGCGCTGGTCGGCGGTTGGATCCCGCTCGTGTGGTTGAAGCGCCGGCGGACCCGCCGGCAGGCCCAGTTCGCCACACAGCTCCCGGACACGGTGTCGCTGCTTGCGTCGACGGTGCGCGCGGGCCACAGCCTGCTGCAAGGTCTGGAGCAGGTCGCGCGAGAGTCAGCCGAGCCCACCCGATCGGCGTTCGAGACGGTCGTCCGGGAGATCGGTCTGGGCGCCTCGCAGGACGAGGCGATCGGCCGGCTCGGCCAGCGATTCCCCTCCGATGACGTCTCGCTGATCGTCGCGTCGATCAATGTCCATCAGCAGATCGGCGGATCGCTCGCGCACGTGCTCGACGACATCACCACGACGCTGCGCGAGCGCGTGCGGATCGAGGGTGATATCCGCGCGCTCACCGCGCAGCAGCGCTATTCGGCCTACGTGCTCGCGTTGCTCCCCGTCGCGGTCGCTGGCGCGCTCTTCCTGATCAGTCGTGACTACATCCAGCTGCTCTTTGAAGGCACGTTGCGCTACGCCGCGGCGTTCGCGGGCGTGCTCATCGTCGCGGGATTCTTCACCATGAGGAAGCTGGCGAGCGTCGATGTCTAGGCTGCTTGCGCTGGTGTTCGGCGTCGCGTTCCTCGCGGCGCTCGTCGATCCGGCGGTCGCGCTCGCCGACGACACCGTGCGGCTGAACGTCACGCAGATCGACCCATCCGACTTCCCGAACGTGCGGATCGTGGCCTCGGCCGCGGATGCGCAGGGGAAGCCGGTCAAGGGTCTCCAGGCGACGGATCTCATCGTGAGCGAGTCGAGTCGCGCGCAACGGATCGGCGTCGACCTTGCCAACACGGTCGCCCCGATCGCGCTCGTCCTGGTGCTCGACACCTCCGGGAGCATGGCCGGCAAACCGTTCGCCGACGCGAAGGCCGCGATGAACTCGCTCGCCCAGTCGCTCGGTCCGAAGGACCAAGGTGCGATCGTCACCTTCAACACGGCCGTCTCGATCCCGCAGCCGCTGACCTCCGACAAGGCCGCGTTGGCGGCCGCGATCGACCGTGCGACCGCAGGCGGCGACACCGCGATCTTCGATGCGCTGAGCGCGGCGGCCGATCTCATCGCGCCGGTACCGGCGAGCTCGCGGCGGGCCATCGTCCTGCTGACTGACGGCATCGACAACTCCAGCAAGGCGACCCTCGCCAGCGCCACCGCAAAGATGGCCGCGTTGAAGGCGCCGGCCTACGTGATCGGGCTCGGCACCGATCTCGATCGCCCCGTGCTCCAGGCGCTCGCGGACGGGAGCACCGGGGGCGCCGCGTACGTGGCCCCGACCTCGGCCCAGCTCGCCGGCATCTACGCGGGCCTCAGCGAGCAGATCGCGACCGAGTATGTCGTCAGCTACCACTCAGATGTCCGGGAGGTCGCTGCCGGCACGACGCTCGAGGTCACGCTGCAGCTGATCCGGGCCGGGTCGGTGATCGCCACCACAACGGCGTCGTTCGTGGTGCCCGTCGGTCACGATGTCAAGCCCGCGGCCATCCCGACCATCGAGCCCGCGCCGGCGCAAGAGCTTCCGGCCGTGCCCGTGATCGGGCCAACACGTGTCGGCCCCGCGATCGTGGCGCTGCTCGGCGTCGGGAGCGCGCTCTGCCTGCTGCTCTGGGCGCTGGTGCTGTCCACGACCCAGTCGCTCGCCGATCGCGAGCGCCGGAGGATGAACGACCTCGCCGGTGGCATCGAGCTGCTCGACCGACCGGGTGCCCGGCCATTCCGGGACCGCGTGATCGTGCCGTTCCTGCAGCGGCTGGCGCGGCCGTTCCAGCGGTTCATGCCCAGCTCGGAAGGTACCCGCCTCCGTCTCGCTCAGGCCGGCGACCCCCTCGACCTCGGGCCAGCCGAGTTCCTCGGCTTGCGGGTCGCGAGCGGATTCATCTTCGCGATCGTCGGCGTGGTCATCGCCGCGGCGTTCAAGATCGATCTGCTGCTCCTCCTGCTCGCGACGCTGTTCGGGCTCTTCCTCGGCTACGCCCTCCCGGGGATCGCCCTGGGCCGAGCGATTCGGGCACGGCAGCGCGCCATCCAGCGCGCCCTTCCCGCGGCGCTCGACATGCTCGCCCTCTCAGCGGGGGCCGGGCTCACCTTCGACGGCGCGGTCGGCCAGGTGGTCGAGCGGTGGCACACGCCGTTGTCCGACGAGCTCCGCCGGCTGCTCGTCGAGTTCCGGATGGGCAGCGAGCGCCGGGTCGCCCTTCGCGGGCTGGCACGGCGCACCGGCCTCGCCGACGTCGGCCGGTTCGTGAACGCCATCATCCAGGCCGACTCGCTCGGTGTGCCGATCTCGAGGGTGCTCTCCGAGCAAGCGGGCGAGATGCGCACCCGCCGGCGCCAGCGCGCCGAGGAGGCCGCCCGGACGGCTCCGGTGAAGATGCTCTTCCCGATGGTCGGGCTGATCTTCCCGGCGTTGTTCGTCGTGATCCTCGGGCCGGCGGTCCCGCGGTTCCTCACGCTCTTCTCGAACGCGCACTAGGAACGCCTGGCCCCGGGCGTACATAGTTTGGCCCAGCCCGGCGCGCGTCCTACGTACTAAACGGGATTTCTCACTGACGGAACCCTCCCTAACTTGAGCACACGCCACAACCGGCGGAGTCCGTCACGCGATAAATGGGGAGGCTCAGGTGGGAAGCGGTCGTCGTGGAATTCTGGTCGCCGTCATGGCGCTC
>DATJHW010000047.1:0-18596 GCA_035493615.1 Saccharimonadales bacterium (SeqCode)
CGGCCGGGAACGTTGACCGTGAACTCGACCGCGGCCGCCCCGCCCGCGGGAACGAGGGTCGTCTGCACGTTCTCGAGCGGCTGGCCAAGCGCGCCCTCGGGATACACGCGGTCGAAGATCTCACCGATGACGTGGAAGTTCGAGTCGACGAAGCCACCGACGCCGAAGTAGATCCGCACCGTCTCGCCGACCTTCGCCTTGAGCGCGCCCGCGCCGGTGAGCGCGCCGACCCGGCCGTTGAACAGGACGTAGTCGGGATGCTCGTCGAGCAGCTTCGCGTTCGAGAAGTCGTGATGACCTGGCGTCCCGAACGCGGTCGTGGTGTAGAGCTCGCTCTGCATCACGTAGTACTCATGGTCGACCTTCGGAAGGCCGCCGACCGGCTCGACGAGGATCATCCCGAACATCCCGTTCACGATGTGCATCGGGATCGGCGCGGTGGCGCAGTGGTAGATGAACAGACCCGGGTTGAGGGCCTTGAACGTGAACTTCGATTCCTGCCCCGGCGTGACCATCGTCGCGGTCGCGCCGCCTCCGGGTCCGTTGACGGCGTGGAGATCGATCGAGTGCTGCATGAGATCGCCGGCCGCGTTCTTCAGATGGAGCTCGACGGTGTCGCCGACGAGCACGCGAAGCATCGGACCGGGCACGGTGCCATCGAACGTCCAGTAGCTGTAGGTCTGGCCGTCGTCGAGCTTCGCGACGACTTCCTTCGTCTCGAGCGTGATCGAGACCGTGGTCGGCACCGTCCGCGTGATCGGCGGGGGTACGGCCGCGGCGGGCCGCGAGATCTCTGACACCGTCACGGGCTTCACGGCCGCAGCCGGGGCGTTGACCGCCGGTTGCGCGACGCCGGTCGGCGCCATGACCATGCCCGGCATGTCGGCAGGCATCGGCGTCGCGACGGCAGCCGGCGCGACCCTGGTCTGACTCACCGACGCGATGACGACCACCGTGGAGGCGAACACGATCGCGACCGTGATGATCGTGAGGAGCAGATAGCGATAGCCCTCGCCCATCGGTGAGAACGGCGCCCGCGACTCAAGCTGGATACGGTTTCCGGTCATGCGATCGACCCTAGGGTGCCGATCCTTCTCTTACGGATGGCCGCAGGTCCTCTTCTCCTAGGGCCAAAGGTCCCGAAGCGTCCACCTGGGATCCGTGGCCCGAACCGAGCTGATCAGCGCACGAAGAACGCGAAGTGGAAGATCGGCAGGGGGTTCCCCGGGTGGTCGTCGAGCGCTGTGAGCTGCGGCATCTTGTAGTTCGCCGGCCGCGTCTCGGTTCCCTGGTAGATGCCCGGGTACATGTCGACGAAGTGCCATCCGGGCGCGCCCGACATCGTGAGGTAGATCGTGAGATCGCCGGCGCTCTGGAACGCGCAGGCGTATCCGGTGAAGGCGTTGTCCACGACGACGTGGTAGATCTGCTCGGTCTCGGTCCAGCCGACGCCCTTCAGGTGGAGCGTCGTGCGGGTGCCGGCCGGACCGCTCTCGACCGAGAGCGGGAAGGCGCTGGCGAGGATGTACACGGTCGTCTTGGCCACGACGGCATCGCCGATCTTCGCGGTGACCACGTGATCACCGCCGAGGTCGTCCGGCACCTTGAACGCCCAGCTGAACGCACCACTTGCGTCGGTCTTGATCTTGCCGAGCGCCGACGTGCGCTCCTCGAACCCGGTCACCGAGCGATTCCCGACCATCGTGGTCCAGGTGAGCTCGACGTCGCTGTTCGCGGCGAGGCCCTTGCCGTTGAGCGTGGCGGCCATCCCGACGACCGCGCCATAGGGCGCGGACCAGATCCCGGTGGCCACCGGCTTCGCGTCGATGATCGCGAACCCCTGCTCCTCCGCAGGCGCGGGCAGCACCGCGGTGCCGGCCGTAAGGGTGAACGGCAGGTGCGGGAAGGGACGCGAGGCCACGACGGGCTGCTGGTTCGGGTTCATGTACGGAGCGCCGAATTCGCTGTGGCCCAAGGTGATGATGTGTGTGCCCACGGCACCGGTCGCGGGGATCGTGAACTTCGCGTAGCCGTCGGTCGTGATCGACGAGACCCAGCCGGTGTAGCCGTTGTCCCAGTCGAGCTGGAAACTGTTCTGGTAGGACTGCCAGCCGATCCCCTTCACCTCGACCGTGATCGGCGTGCCCACCGGCCCGCTGGTCGGGTTGATGGTGGTGACCATGTCGACGTCGAAGAGGCTCTTGTTGCGGATGACCTTCTGCGCGTCGACGACCATCACGTCGTGCGAGTAGCCGAAGCCGCGCGGTACGGCGAAGCTGGTCTGGAAGGCGCCGCTCGCATCGGTAGTGAGGCTCTGCAGCACCGATTGGATCGTCGTCGCGGTGCGGCCCAGGTACTTGCTCCGGTCATCGGACAGCTTCCACTGGACCTTTCCGGTGGTCCATACGAGGTCGTAGGCCGTCGCCGGTTTGAGGCCGCTCGCGGTCGCCGTGACCGGCGTGTCCCACGGTCCGTGGGCCGGTGCCAGCGCGAACTTGCCGACGACCTCCAGCGGCTGCGTCGTCGGGCTCGCGGCGGCCGGTGCCGGCGTGCTGGCTGCGGGACTCGCCGACCGCTGTTGGGCGACCGGCGCTGAAGGGGTGTTCGGCGAGGACGTTGTGCACGCGGCCACGAGCACCGTCGCGGCGAGCGCGGTGGCCAGACGCATCAGGTGCCCGTGGCGAAGCATGTCGTTCTCCCTTTTCCTACTGCTTGCCGGCCGGGACGATGGTGAGCTGCGCGGCAGCGACCTTGAACTGGTCGGACGCCCACTTGCCCACGAGGCCGGTCTTGCTGGTCGCGGTGATGGAGTAGTTGAAGGCGCCGGTCGGGTAGTCCGCCGGGACGCTGAAGCCGGCGGTCCAGAAGTAGTCGAGGTAGTTCGGCTTGGTGCCGCCGTGCCCGCCGTACTTGAAGTCGGCGGTCTTGCCATCGGGCAGGGTGATCGTGAAGGTCTGGATCGCCTGGTCGTCAAGCGGCTTGTTCGAGACCGGGTCGATCGCCTTGAACCGCCAGACGATGCGGGATGACTGCGGGAACCGGCTCTGCTCGACGCAGGAGAGGTACGTCTTCTGGTCGTCCGTCAGGCCTTCGGGACTGCGAACGGTGTCACCTTGAAGGATGAGCGCCTTGGGCGCCGCGGCGGTGGCCGCCGGCGCGGTCGTGGTGGCGACCTGGATCTGCGGCGAGGCGGCACCCGATCCTTCACCGGTCGAGGAACCGCACGACGCGGCGAGGAATAGGAACGCGATGCCCGTCGCGAGGATGCGTGGGGCGAGCTTCATGCGAGGTCTCCCTTCGGTCCGAGGTCGCGGGCGCCACGTCGGACGCCACGCGCCGTGCTGATGAGCGCGAATGCGATGAGTGCCCATACGGTCAGAACGACGATGCCGACGGCGACGGTCACGACCTGGGTGAAGCCGGAGAGCGCCACCGTCTCGGGCTGGTACGACGGTGCGGCGACGCTCGCCTCGAACGTCGTCTCTGCCTCGGCCGCCGCCACCTGATCGCGACCGGCGAAGCGAGCGACGATCTGGTGCGATCCGAGCTGCGCCGGCAGATACAGGAACGTGGCCTGACCTTGGCCGTCGGTCGTAGCGCTCCCGAGCGACATCTCGCGCGCTCCAAAGAGGTCGACGGACTCGTAGAAGCGGATCGTCGCGTCGTTCACCGGCTTCCCGTCGTCCGTGCGAACGCGGACCGTGACCGCGTAGCCCTGCTCGAGCTTCTCGGCGGCGACGACGGAGAGCTGGATCGTGGCCTTCTGCGTGACCGCCACGGCGGCAGTCGAAAGCAGGAGCATGGCGATCACCGATATCGAGATCGAGAGCGCGACCCGCCTAATCATCGCCGCCTCCCACGTACGCCGGTTGAAGCCGTGGCTGTGGGTTCGGCTCGGCACTCTCGACCTCGTCCATTTCGTGGACGGACATGACCGGGAAGAAGCGGAAGAAGATGATCAGGATGAGCGGGATCGCGGCCGCCGAGCCGATCGTGATGGTGATCTCGACCCAGGTCGGCGAGTAGCGGCCCCAGTCCCAGGGCATGATCGGCTCGGCCATGCCGGGCACGACGATGAGGAACCGCTTCAGCCACATACCGGCGACGACGAGCACGGAGGCGATGCAGGCCCGCCCGATCGGGAACCGGCCGGGCGCGACCGCGAGGATCAGTGGGAAGATCAGGCCGCCGACGCTGAACGCCCAGAACGCCGGCGCGTACGCGCCCGTGAAGATCGCCTCGAGGACCGGCGTGGTCGTCGACTCGAGGAGATACCCCTCGGTCACGTATTCGCTGACCATGAAGTAGAGGTACCCGACGCCAAGCGCGACGAGCAGGTACGAGAGGTAGCGGAAGTGCTTCGCGGCGATGAACTCCTGCAGCCCGTACACCCTGCGGAGCGCGCCGACGACGAGGATCACCGCGGCGACACCCGAGAGCATCGCGGCGAGGACGAAGAGCGGAGCGAAGATCGTGCTGTGCCAGCCGCCACGCGCCGTCACCGCGAAGAGCAGCGCGAGCACCGAGTGCACCGAGACCGCCAGCGGGATGATGAGGATGGCCATGATCCCGACGCCGCGCCGGAGCGCCTTCTCTTGGGCGGGCGTCCCCCGCCAGCCGAGCGACAGGGAGCGGTACAGGGGTCCCAGGAACCGCGACCGATCGCCGAGCGCGGCGAGGGCGACCGCGAAGTCAGGGATGAGCGGCAGGTAGAGGAAGACGAAGCTCGCGACGATGTACGTGCTGATCGCGACGAGGTCCCAGACGATCGGCGAGCCGACCTGCGCGTAGAGCGGGATCGTGAGGAACCGGTCGGGGCGGCCGAGATCGATGATCGGATAGACCGCGCCGACGACGAGCGCGGCGACGGCCGTCGCCTCGGCGATCCGCGTCAGCGGCGCCCGCCACTTCGCGTTCGTCAGGCGGAGGATCGCGCTGGTCATGGCTCCGCCGTAGCTGATGCCGATGAAGAAGACGCAGTTGATGATGTAGAAGCCCCAGGAGACCTTCTGGTTCAGCCCGGTCACCCCGAGGCCGTTGCGCAGCTGGTAGATCCATGCGTAGACGCCGGCCAGGACCGCGAGCGACAGGATGGCCACCGAGATCCAGAAGTTGCGGTCTCCGCGGCCGATCGGCCACACCGCTCGCTCGACGTACCGGGCCCGTGCCAGGCGGTCCATGTCTAGACCGTGTCCAGCAGCTGGCCGTGGCCGGCGATGTAGTAGACCCGCGGCGCCGTGCCGAGGTCTTCCTTGTAGCGGAACGCGTCGTTGTCCGTGAGGAACTGCGAGAGGCGGACGGTCTCGTGACCGTTGGTCGCGACGTCCTCGACCAGGTCACCGAGCCAGATCGCCTCCATGCCGCAGGCCTCCACGCATGCGGGAAGCTGGCCATCGGCGGTGCGGTGCACGCAGAACATGCACTTCCCCACGGTGCCCTTCTGCTGCGGCACCGGGTGTTCCGGCGTCGCCTTGTGCTGGAACGGGTGGGTCGGCTTGGGCGGCTCGTTGTAGTTGAAGTAGCGCGCGCCGTAGGGGCACGCCGCCATGCACATCCGGCAGCCGATGCACTTGTCCTGGTCGACCAGCACCACGCCGTCCTTCACGCGGAAGGTGGCGGCGACCGGGCACACCTTGAGGCACGGAGCGTTCTCGCACTGAAAGCATGGCCGCGGCATGTTGTACATGCGGCCCTGCTTGTCCTGGACCTGGAAGACCTTGATCCATTCGAAGCTCTGGGGGAGCTCGTGCTCGGCCTGACACGCCTCCGTGCACTTCTTGCACCCGTCACACTTGCGAAGGTCGATGACCATGGCCCACTGCCGGGGCTTCTCGTCGTGAACGTGTTCCGACTCGGCTGCAGCTTCGAACCGGATCGGGGCCATCCCGGCCGCCGCGGCGACGATGGCGCTCGCGCCCAGCCCACCACCGATGAGCACCTGCCTGCGCGAGACCGGGCCAGCCATCCATCTGCTCCTTCGCGGCGGTCAGACCGTGACCGTCGTGCTCGGAAGATGCGGTTTGGCCCATGACCGAGGTAGTGCCGTTCGGCCCCCAAATACCCGGGACCCCGGTCCTATTTGGCGACGCGAATGGAGGACCGCTACGGAGCCGCGAGCGCTCTCACAACCGTGGCTTGTGCTTGGCCATGTACGCGGCTGCCTCGGCGCGGCGCGACAGGCCGAGCTTGTCGAGGATGCGGCTGACGTAGTTCTTCACGGTCTTCTCGGAGAGGAACAGGACCTCGCCGATCTCGCGGTTCGTCTTCCCGTCGGCCAGCCCGGCCAGGACCTTGCGCTCCTGTTCGGTCAACGAGGCGATGGCGGGATCTTCGGCCCGGCTCTCGCGCAGCCGTTCGAGGACCTTCCCGGTGACGTTGGGATCGAGGAGCGAACGCCCCGCGGCGACCGCGGTGATCGCGTCGACCACGGCCTGACCCCGGGTCTGCTTCAAGAGATATCCGGAGGCACCGGCGATGATGGATGCGAACAGCGCCTCGTCGTCGGCGTACGAGGTCAGCATGATCACTCTGGTGTCAGGCCGTGCGTCGCGAATGGCTCGGCACGCTTCGACACCCGATCCGTCGGGAAGACGGACATCCATGACCACGACGTCGGGCTTCGCGCGGGCCGCTGCCTGGACCGCCTCCGCCACCGTGCCGGCCTCGCCGACGACGCTCATCCCGGCCTGGCGGCCGATCACGCCCCGCAGCCCCTCGCGCACCACCTCATGGTCATCGCAGATCAACACCCGGATGCTCACGCCACCACCGTACTGCGAACAGGGATGCGGAGCTGCAGGCGGGTCCCGGATCCGGGCGTCGACGTCACGTCCAGCCGCGCCCCGGCGTTGAACGCGCGCTCGCGCATGTTCCGGAGGCCCAGACCGCCGACCGAGCGCGCCGTGTCGTAGCCGACGCCGTCGTCGACGATCTCGAGGACGATCGCGGCGCCGTCGCGCCGCAGCGAGAGGCCGACATGGCGGGCGCGCGCGTGCCGGGCGACGTTGCCGAGTGCGTCCGCGGCCACGTAGAACACCGCCTCGCGTCCCGCCGCGTCGAGACCGGACTCGGCGCCCGGATCGACGTTCGCGTCGACGTCGACGAGCGCGTTCGTCGCGATCTGCGACGCGAGCGTGGGCAGCGACTCGGCCAATGGGCGATCGGAGCCGCGGATCGGCCGGAGGCCGAGCACGTAGTTGCGCAGATCGGCGATCGCCGCGTTGAGCCGATCGACGGAATGGCCGATCCGCTCCTTCGCTTCCTGCGGGGCGGTATCGACGAGCTCGGAGATGAGCTCGAGCTGCAGTCCCAGGCCGTACAGCGACTGGATCGCGCCATCGTGCAGATCCATGCCGATCCGGTGGCGCTCCTCCAGGGCGGACATCCGGCTCGTCTGCGCGTAGAGGCGGGCGTTCTCGATGGCGATGGCCGCCTGGGCCGCCAGCGCGAGGAGCGCCTCCTCGTCCTCGGGAGTGAACTCCGAGACGCCCTGCTTTTCGGTGAGGTACAGGTTGCCGACGCTCCGCCCGCGCCACCGGATCGGCACACCGAGGAAGCTGCGCATCGTCGGGTGATGCGGCGGGAAACCCACGGAGGCCGGATGGTCGTGCAGATCGCGTAGCCGGATGGGCCGGCCGGCACGCGGCAGGAGGCCGAGGATCCCTTTGCCCACGGGGAGGTGACCGATCCGGTCGTGCTCCTCCTCGCTGATCCCGGACGTGTAGAACCGCGTCACCACTCCATCCTCATCGAACGTTCCCAGGGCGGCGTACTTGGCATCCCCGACGACCCGCGCGAGGTCAGCGATCTTGTGCAGCAGCGCCTCGGTCTCGAGCTCGGCGCTCAGCGCGAGGCCTGCCTCATTGAGCGCCCGCAGTCGCCGGGATTGCGCGATCTCACCCTCGTGCAGCTCGCCAAGCCGCGCCAGGATCACGATCGAGAAGGTCAGGATGCCGACGGCACCGATGAACAGGAGCATGAGATGGCCCAAGCCGGACGAGAACGATGGCTCGAGCACCCAGTAGTCGAGGGCGACCAGCGCCCCGAGCAGGAACACCGGCAGGATGAGCGCCGCGGCCATCAGGCGGACCGGGTACACGCGCTGTCGCGAGAACAGGCCGAAGCTCACGCCTCGATTATCGGCCCCGGCCGTTCATCGATGGTCCGATGCACGCGTCCGCGCCCTCCGACGCGAGCGTGGTGATGATCGGCTCGTGATGATCGTGGGCGTCGAGCCGGTCCCTGGCGAACGCGATCGGTAGCCGGCCGCTGCGCCTGATCAGCCTGAGGGTGAGCTCCGGCGTCACCGACCCTCGGTCGTAGACCGCGAGATCGGCCTGCTCGTGGAGCGGACAGTCGGCGCCCTCGAGCAGGACGCATGCGATCTCCGGACCGCCACAGCGGAGCGTGGTCAGGCCGAGCGCTTCGAAATGCGCGGCCCAGCCTGAGCGTATGGCCGCATCCCCGCTGACCACCAGCATCGTTCGCGCACGAGGGGGGCGGCCTGCGCCGCCCCCGTTCGTGAACGGTGTCGTCATGTCGCTAGTTGACGGTGAAGCTCAAGTGCATGCCGGCCGCATAATGGCCGACCTCGTTGCACATGAGGACGTAGTGGCCGGCGGGCAGAATGACCGTGAAGGTCTTGGTCTCGCCGGCGTTCATGTCCCCGGTCTCGCCGACGTTCCCGGTCTCATCCATCTTGCCGGCCTCGTCCGCGTCCATGGCGACCTTGTCCTGGGCCACGTCGGTCTGGAGTACGACGAGCTCGTGCTCGACCGCCCCGGTGTTCTTCACGACGAAGGTGATCGTGCCGGCCGGAATGCTGGTCCGGTCCAGCGAGATCTTCATGTCGGACAGCGTGGCGTTGACGGTTCCGCCTTTCGTCGGTGCGGCGGCGGCGCCCGCGCAACCGACCGCGAGGGCTGCGGTGATCGCGAGTATGGCTGCGAGCTTCAGATTGATCATTGTTGGTGTCACGCTCCTTTTCGCTGTCCACCTTCGGGCGCGGGCAGGAGCGCCGGAAGGGCCGTTCGGCACCAACCGGCTGGGCGAAGGGCTCGGCGATCCGGGACCTTTTCGGCGGGTTCGCCCCGCGGCGGCCTATCGGCCGAGTGCGACCTGTTGCGGCCACCGGATCCAAAGCTGCGTCACGAGCACCGCGACGTCGACGGCCAGCGCGGCGACCGTGTTGAACACCGGCCAGGTACCTCCGAAGAGCACGATCCCGGCGGCCGAGACGACCGCTGAAACGACGGCGATGATCCGCCAGGTGTCCCCAGTCCCGGGATCCACCCAGAGCGTCAGTGCGGCGGCGATGAACCCGAGCATCGATAGGATCCAGAAGCCGGTGGCTACGGCGGTCGCCGCGGAGCCGTCCAGCGACGGGAACAACCAGGATCGCGGTGCAAGCCAACCGGACTGATCGGCCGCCGCGACGTAGCCCAGCTTCCGGGTCAGGAGCGCTCCGATCGCTCCGACATGACCGAGGCCATGGATCCCGAGCACCAGGCTGATCAGGAAGCGAAGGTTGTCCGCGGTCATCGCTTCACACCAGCGCGATCGCATGCTCGCGGGCTGCCGCAACCGGCGGAACGCGCTTGGTCTCGCGCACGATGAGCACGGAACACCGCGCCTGGTAGAGCACCGTCCGCGCGACGCTGCCGAGCAGAAGACGCGTGAGGCCGGTATTGCCCCGGGAGCCCACGACGACCAGCTCGGCCTTCGCGCCGGCGATCGCATCGAGAAGGCCATCGGCGGCCGAGCCGTCGCGGGTGTCGGCCGTGGCCCTCACGCCGCGTTCGACCAGTCGCGCCGCGGCGGCGTCGGCGGTCCGCCGAAGCTCCGCGTGCTGCTCGTCGAGCAGCGCCTGCAGAAAGTCCCCATCGATGACCGGGCCCATGCCGACGGTCGCGCCGGCGTACCACGGCGCCAGCAGCGGGCTGACGCTCACGACGCGGATGGTCTCCCGCGCGAGGAACGGCCAGCTCGCGACCAGCTCCTCCGCCTGGCGCGCCCCGGCGGATCCGTCGTGGCCCAGCACGATCGGCCCGAGCGTCGGTCGGCGGGCCACCAGGACCGGGCAGGGTGAGTGATCGACGACCTCGGCCGCAACGGATCCGAGCGTGAAGGCCGCGAGCGCACCGTGGTTGTGGGTCCCGATGATGATGAGCTCGGACCCGAGCTCGCGCGCCTCATCGACGATGGCCGTGGCCGGCCTGCCGAAGACCACCCGGGCGCGGACGGTGCGGCCCGGCCCGTCCAAACGCTCGACGAGCGCCGCCAGCCGGTCGTCGATCGCCCGGCGCATGGCGTCATGTGCGTCAAGGAACCGCTGGGTCTCCAGATCGATCTTCCGATCGAGCAGCTGATCGACGCAGAGCGCATCGATCTCCGTACCGCTCGGCCAGGAGGTCGTCGCGGCGAGGTCCTCGGCCTGCCGGGCCGAGGGCGAGCCGTCCGTCGCGAGCAGGATCTTCATCGATGTCCCCCTGTCGGAGCTATGCGGCGCTCCGTACCTTCGCCCCGGCCTGGTGGCGAGCCTGCAGCTCGATCCGCCACTCGCGGCGCTGATGCGCCGCATCGCTATAGCCGTGGTCGTACGCCGAGATCGCGAGGAACGCCATGACGACGGCCATGAGAGCGGCGCCCGCGAAGAGTCCGACCGTGAGCAGGAGCATCGTCAGGACGGCGTGGAGGTCTCGCGGCGCTCCACGACGACGGTGGCGTCGGCGACGATGGCCGCGATCGCGGCGATCGCCGCCCAGACCGGCAGCAGCACCGCTCCGACGACGCCGACGGTAAGCGGAGCCTCGATCACGGTGGCCCCGTCGCGGTCTTTCACGATCAGGCGCCGGACATTGCCCTCGTGGACAAGCTCCTTGATCTGATCGATGACGCGGTCCACGCCCTCGTCATCGATGTGGAAGGTCTCGAAGATCGATTCCTTGGTCAGCGGCATCGGATGCCTCCTTCAGGTCGTTCGCCGCCGAGGATGCCAACGTTCGCGGCGCACGAGTAGAGCCGGTCGGCTCAATGAAGCCGAGTCGCTCGACCCTCGCTGGCCTTGGCCGGCTCGGCGACGCTGCTCGCGTCCGTGAAGATGAAGCTCGCCGCGTCCGCTGCGCTGCTGACACTGCTGTTGACCTCGTGCGCCGCGCCCGTCGCTCAGCCGACCGCCACGCCCTCGCCCACCGAGGTAGCGGTGGCGTCACCGAGCCCCGTGTCGGCGGGCTGGACGGTGTACTTCGCCCGTGACCTCGCGACCCCGATCGCACTGACCGTCCAAGGACCGGCCCCCGCGGCCACCACCGAGCTGCGTGTCCGTCAGCGGATGGACGTGCTCGCGGCCGCGCCGGCAAGCCATGACGGCGGTGCGTTCAACGTCCTGGCCCGGATGACGGCCAGGCTCGCGAACGTCAGGATCGCAGGCGGGCTGGCCACGCTCGACTACAGCGTGCCGACCGGCGACTGGGGCCTGAACGGGAGCGCGACCCTGCGCGCGTTCGTGCAGCAGGTGATCTACACGGCCTCCGAGGAGCCGGGGATCGCGTCCGTGCTGATCACGCAGGACGGCGGCGAAGCGGTGATCGGAGGCGAGGGCCTCGTGATCTCCGGGCCGCAGACCCGTGCGGGCCTCGGCTATGAGGGCCTCACGCCGGATCAGGCTGCCCGGGTCATCCGGATGAGCGTGACGACGGCTCGCCCGGTGCTCGTCCCGATCGGGATCCCGGACGACTGGACGGCCGACGTCCGTGCCGACGCGAACACCTTCACGGTGACGTACCGCGACCCCAGCCGCGCGAAGGTCGTCACGCTCGCCCTCGTGATGGCGAACATCCCGCTCCCGAGCGTGGACTCGAGCCAGTCGGCTCCGTCCTTCCACGGCGATCGCAGCTCGCTCTACCAGGTGGCCGTCGCGGGGAACCCGCGCAGCGAGCGGTGGCTCGTGTGGACGGAGTCGGGCAGCTCGTCGCTGCTCGGCACCGGCGTTCCGTACGTCCTCAGTGGCGCCGGGCTCACGGACACGGAGTTCTGGCGGCTCGCCGACTCGCTTCACCCGAATCAGATCTGACCGATCCGCCGATAGAGAGGGAGAGCTGACATGACGCAGACCATCGTTCGCCCCGCCGACATCGAGGCCACTCCGCCGCTGAAGCTTCGGAACAAGGTGACGATCGTCACCGGCGCCGGCTCCGGCATCGGCCGGGCGACCGCCGAGCTCTTCCATCGGGAGGGTGCCCTGGTCGTCGCCGTCGATCGCGTCGCCGACGGCTTGAGCGATCTTCCCACCGACGACCGCCTGGAACGCGTCGTTGCCGATGTCTCCCAGGACGCCGACGACGTGCGCGTGATCGCGACGGCGATGGCCCGGTTCGGCCGGGTCGACGCGCTCTGCAACGTGGCAGGCATCGTGGACCGCCTGCTCCCGGTGGGCGAGCTCACGGATGCGGTCTGGGAGCGGGTCCTCGCGGTGAACCTCACCGGTCCGATGCTCGCGATGCGCGCGGTCATCCCGGTCATGCTCAAGGCAGGTACCGGCTCGATCGTGAACGTCTCGTCCGTCGGTGGCCTTTTCGGATCGCGGGGCGGCGCGGCGTATGCGGCCAGCAAGCACGGGCTGATCGGCCTGACCAAGAACGTGGCGGCCACCTACGGGCGCGACGGTATCCGCGCGAACGCGGTGTGCCCGGGAGCCGTCGATACCGGCATCAGCCTGGGCGGAGCGCCGAGCCCGAAGGGCCTCGCGGCCCTCAACACCACGCTGCCGGCGAACCCGCGCGCGGCCGCGGCCCTCGAGATCGCGAACGTCGTCCTCTTCCTCGTGTCGGACGGGGCGAGCTTCATCAATGGCGCAGCCATCGTCGTGGATGGCGGCTGGACGGCCGGATGACCAGGGGAGGACCCCAAGCCCGTGAGGCGGTGACATTCGGCCCTATTGACGCCGGTGTGTCCGCCTGAGGATGCGAGACATGGAGATCGGGGGCCTGCTCGTGACCGTGGTCCTGCTGGCGCTGGTCCTTGCGACGGTGGCCGGCTTCGTCGCCGCGCGCCTGATGATGCACGCCGCAACAGCTCGGCCGACCCAGGACACCAATGAGCGCTGACCTGGTCGCGCTCGTCGCCGCGGTGGCCCTCCCGATCGTCACCGTCGGGGCCCTCTGGGGCCTGATCGCAGGCGTCGGCGACTTCGAGCGCTCGCGCGACGAGCTCCTCGAGCTCGGGATCCCGGGGAGGTAGGCGATGTTCTGGAAGCAGCGCGAGCCGCACGCGACGGTCGACGGCGCCCGAGTGGGATGCCCGCTTCGCGGCGCCGATGTCGACATCGAGGAGTGCATGGCCTGCACGAAGCTGCTGCGCGTGGTCGACGACGACCCGCCGTATGTCGTCTGCAACGGGTTCCGCACCGATCCCCTGGCAAACCAGCTCATCTTCTGACCATGACCTCGGCCGTCACATCGATCGACCGGCCGGCACTCCGGCTCGCGAGCGTGTGCGGCATCGCGGCGGTGGCGATCTACGTTGGCGCGACGATCCTCGGTGGCCTGCTCGACCCGGCGTACTCGCAGATCAGCCGGACCGTCAGCGAGCTGACCGCGGCGGGCGCGCCGGATCGCGTCGTCCTTGCCGTTCTCTACGTCGGCTACAACGTCCTGGTCGCCGGCTTCGGCTACGCGATCCACCGGATCGCGCCGCAGGAGCCCAAGCTGCGGCTCGGGATGTACCTCCTGGCGGCCGGCGGCATCGCCGGCGTCGGCCTCGTCACGTTGCTTCCGACCGATCGTGCCGGTCAGCCGATCACGAGCATCGGAAGCGTCCACATCGCGGTCGCCGGCGCTGCGGCGCTGCTCACCGTGGCGACGACGTTCGTCATGGCCCTCGGCTTCCGCCGGGTCGAGACGCTGCGTCCGCTGGTCCGCGGATCGATCGCGGCAGGCGTGGCCATCGTGCTCGCCGGCCCGATCGGTGCGTTCGCGGTCGCCTCGGGCAGCCCCTACGCCGGCGTCTTCGAGCGGATCGCGATCGGCCTGTTCCTCCTCTGGATCTGGGGCGTCTCGGTCTACCTGCTGTTCGAGTACAGCGACGGCGAGGCCTTCGACCCGCGCGTTCGGGCCCTCCGCCTCTAGGACCGCGGGCCGTATCGGCGGATGCTGCGTGACGCCTCGCACGTGGTCGAGGCGGAAAGGAGACGGCGATGGGTGCTCTTGCCATTACCGTCATCGTCGCTGCTGGGCTCGTGATCGGATTCGGAGTGCAGTTCCTGACGAAGCCGGCGTCCCAGCTCGAATGGCTGATCGTGGCGGTCACGACCGGCATCGGCGCGTACGCGGGCAGCGAGTGGCTCACGACCAACGTGTTCAGCACGATGGTCGGTGGCCCCGAGTTCGACGGCCTCATCATCATCCCCGCGGTCATCGCGGGCCTGGTGGTCGGTCTGCTCGGCGACATGCTCACCCGGTACGTCGCGTTCGAGCCCGTCTAGCGTCCGGTCAGCGCCCCGACACCGCCGCCGTCCCCACGCCGGCGGTGTCGTCTTGTCCCGGTCGGAGCGGGCCCTCCGTCGCGCGACGACGGGCCATTCGGCCCTCTCGGCGCCCGGGCGTCTGGCCTACGTTCCGCGCGCGGAGGATCGAGTCAATGAAAGTGCTATTCGCCACTGACGGATCTCCCAGGGACCACGTGGCCCGTCGATTCGTGGCCGGGGCGCGGTGGCCCGCCGGTACCCAGATCGAGCTCTTCGGCGTCGCTGTCCCCCTTCCCCTCGCGGTGTCGGGTGAGGTCATCGACCGGAACGTCCGCGATTTCGAGCACGAGCTCGATTTCCTCGCGACCAGCCTGCCGCAGCGCGACTGCCTGGTGTCGTGGCGCTACGCGGTCGGGCATCCGGCCGAGATGATCGCGGCCCGGGCGCGCGCGATGGAAGCCGATCTGATCGTGGTGGGTAGCCGCGGGCGCGGACCCATCGCCACGAGCATCCTCGGTTCGGTCTCCGCAGGCGTCATCGACCGGGCGCCCTGCCCGGTGCTCGTCGTTCGGACCGGGGACATCGGACGGATCGTGCTCGCCGACGACGGCTCGGTCGGGGCCGCGACGGCAGCGGCCCTGGTGAACGAATGGCCCATCTTCGCAGATGCGGCGCTCCAGGTCGTGACCGTCGTGGATGTGGGCCGTCCGCTGTCCGCCTCGGACGAGGCACCCCTGCTCTACGGCGCCGGCGAACGCCTGTACGTCGAATCGCTCGACGACGAGCGGGCACGCGCACGCTCGACGATCGCGGCGCGGCTCCGCTCGCTTCGGCCGCGGCCGCGCGCGGTGAAGACGGTCGTCCGCGAGGGTGATGCCGCGAACGAGATCCTCGCCGCGGCCCACGACTTCGCCGCCGACCTGATCGTGGTCGGCTCCCGCGGGCAGACCGGGCTCGCCCGGTTCTTCGCCGGAAGCATCGCGCGACGGGTGCTCTTTGGCGCGAGGTGCTCGGTGCTGATCGCGCGAGGCACCGCGCAGGTCCTACACGAGCACGAGCACGAGCGGCTCGTGCCGCTGGCCGCGATGTCGCTGGCATGAGCCCGAAGGGGATGCCTCGCCCGCCAAGGGCGGACCGCGATATCCAGAGCGACGTGCTCGCCCAGCTGAACGACGATCGCCGCCTGCGCCAGGCGGAGGTCGGCGTCGAGGTGTCCGACGGGATCGTGACGCTGACCGGCACCGTGTCGGCCCATTCCAAGATCGACGCCGCGGCGGAGGACGCCGTGCGCGTGTCCGGCGTCCACGACGTGGCGAACGAGCTGGCCGTCGACGACGAACGCCACGACAGCGACGACACGAAGATCGCGCACGCGATCCGCCACGCGCTCGGATGGAACAGCGCGGTGCCGGCTGACCGCATCGACGCGATCGTGCGGCGCGGCGTCGTCACTCTGCGCGGTCACGTCGAGCGGTGGTACGAGCGCAGGGCCGCCGAGGAGTCCGTCGCCGGCGTGACCGGCGTCACGTCGGTCAGGAACCAGATCCAGCTGCTCTCCCCGCCGAACACCGACGAGGCGTTGCGCGAGGAGGTCGAGGACGCGCTCTCACACCTTCCGAGCTGTGAGCAGGTGGACGTGGGCGTCGCGGCGGGGGTCGTGACCCTGGCGGGAACGGTCGGCTCGGACCCGATCCGCCGTCAGGCGGAGTCGGTCACCGCCGCTGCGTGCGGCGTGCGTTCGGTGGTCAACCACCTGAGGACGCGGTAGCCACACCGATCCCTCGTTCGCGGCCGAATGACCCACGTCCAGAGGCCGTACTTCTCTAGGCGGCTCCCATCGGCCGGCGTATGCCGTTGACAGGAGGGCATCTTCGATGGAGAACACCACGCTCACGAGCACGACCGGCGGTCGGGCCGGGCGGCTCACCCGCGCCACACATGACAAGGTCGTCGCGGGAGTCTGCGGCGGTCTTGCGCGCTACTTCAGCATCGATCCCGCGCTCGTCCGCCTTGCGTTCATCGTCCTGGCGTTCGCGGGTGGCGCGTCGATCCTCGCGTACATCCTGCTCTGGGTGGTCATGCCCATCGACGACGGAAGCGCGGCCGTGACCGTCGTCGCCGGCCGCGCGCACGAGACGCTCGCGCTGATGCTCGTCGCGATCGGCGGGATCTGGCTGCTCGCGAACCTCGGCGCATTCCGGTTCATCGACTGGCAGTTCGGATGGCCGGTCGCGCTCATCGCGATCGGCATCGCACTACTCGCACGGAGGATTCGGCCATGACCACCGCACAAGCGAGCATCACTCCGCAGCTCACGCGGCGCGGCCCGAGCCTCGCGTGGCCGCTCATCCTGATCACCCTCGGCGTCGTCTTCCTGCTCGCGAACGCCGGCTACATCACGGGCGATCTGTGGGGCCGGCTCGCGCAGATCTGGCCCATGGCGTTGGTCCTGATCGGCGTCGACCTGCTCGTCAGGCCGCGCTCCGTGCCCGCGGCACTCGTCGCCGAAGTGGCCCTTATCGCAGCCGCGGTCGTATATGCCATCGCCGCACCGGCGGTGTTCCCAGCGACCGCGAACATCAACGCGAGCGTGGCCCGCAACGGCGCGAGCCAGCTCGACCTGAATCTGAGCTACGGCGCGGGCAGCCTCACGCTGGCCGGTGGCGCGACGGATCTCGTCACCGTCCTGTCTACGCGCCAGGACGTGCAGGTCTCGAATCCCGTCACGGGCGCCGCGCTGGCCGCGGTGACGGTCCGGCCGGTGAACGAGCCGTTCCAGTTCGGCGGCGATCGCCGCTGGGACGTCCGGGTCCCCTCGGACCTTCCGACCGCGCTGACCATCAGCCTCGGTGCCGGCGATTTCAAGCTCGATCTCGGGTCGGTGCCCGTGACGCGCGCGACGGTCACCGTCGGCGCATCCAGCCTGACCTTGACCGCTCCGCACCCCAAGGCCGATGTCCCGATCCGCATCTCGGGCGGCGCATCGTCGATGACGATCAACATCCCGTCGGGCGTCGAGTACCGCGTCTCGATGGATGGCGGCCTCAACTCGATCACCGGGCCGACCCAGTCGGCAGGCTACGCAACGGCTGCCGACCGCGTGACGATCTCCGTGTCGGCCGGTGCGTCATCGGTGACGGTCCACTAGAGAGGAGAGTTTTCTGATGAATGTCACGACCACGGGCATCCCCGTACGTGTTCCCTACCCCGAGACGATGGAGCCGCGGCTCCGCCTCCGGCTGGGTCCATGCGTGCTCCGCGTGGTCCCGAGCGACGAGCCCGACTGGATCACCGGCAGCTATGACGACCGGGGCACCGGCTTGCCGCTCACCGCGCAGGTCGAGGGAGATACGGCGACGCTGTCGCAGGGCTTCAGCTTTCGGTCGGCCGGCTCGATCCTCGGACTCCCTCAGCTCGAGCTTGCCATCAGCACGAGGCGACCGTTCGCGCTGACCATGGAGACAGGTGCGAGCGAGACCGGATTCGATCTCGGTGGACTGCCGATCACCGCGTTCGAGCTCAAGGCAGGAGCCGGCAAGTACGACGTCGACTTCTCCCGCCCCAACCCCGTGCAGATGCGCTCACTCGAGCTTGGCGGAGGTGCGGGAGCGTTCGCCGCGCGTCACCTGGCGAACGCGAACTTCGCGATGCTCCACGTCGGGACCGGCGTCGCCGGCTGCATCCTCGACTTCTCGGGAACCCTGCCGCGCGACGCTGCGGCGCGGATCGATACCGGGCTTGGATCGGTCGAGCTGGTGATCCCCGCGACGACCGCTGCTCGCGTCCACGCCAAGACGTTCGCGGCCGGCACCGACCTGATCGGCGGGTTCATCCGCAGGAGCGACGGCTACTACACGGCCCCCGCGCTCGAGGGCCGGCACCCCCTGCTGGTGATCGAAGCGAGCATCGCGTTCGGACAGCTCACGCTTCGCGCGACCTGAGCGGACCCTGACAGTTCGCGCCGCGGGGCGCGAGAGGAGGATCGTGATGGCGACCATCACTCACCACACCCCCACCGGATCGACGCTTCGATCGGGCACCGGCTCCATCGGTCTCGCGGTCGGTGCGGTGATCCTGGGCGGCGCCGGTGCACTGTTCGGCCTCGGCGGCTTTGTGGCCGTGCTGCTGGGCGATG
>DATJHW010000048.1:0-57190 GCA_035493615.1 Saccharimonadales bacterium (SeqCode)
GTGCGATGCGAGCGATCGCTCGCCGGACGTCATCGGGCGCGAGGATGATCGGCAGCTGCGCACTCCCTTTCCGGCCTCGCAGGACCGGTCGTTAAAGGTCGACGCGTGTACCGTCAGTATATGCGTCCGCTGCTCGCGATCATCGCCGTGGCCGCGCTCGTGGCGATCGCGACCCTCGCGAGCGCAGCCCGCTCAGGACCTGGAGCGCTCCCGCTGGTCCCGACGCCGACGCCTCGGGTGTGGGAGTGGCCCGCCGCCGCGCCGACGGAACAGCCGATGCCCGCCCACCTGAAGCTGCAGTCGGGCTTCGCGATCCCGGTCGGGGGCATCGACATCCCGACCGACGAGCAATACCTCCCGAATTCGCCGCGCGACTACCGCGCGGGCTACCACGAAGGCATCGACTTCCCGGTGAGGGCGGGAACCCCGGTGCTCGCGGCGAAAGGCGGCACGATCCTGCGCATCGACAGCGCGTTCGTGGACTGGACGCCCGACCAGGAGCAGGCCGCCTTCGACGCGGCACTCGCGCTCGGGTACACCCCGTCCGCGACGCTCGACCGGATCCGCGGCCGCCAGGTCTGGATCGATCACGGCGCGGGGATCGTGACGCGCTACGCCCACCTCTCCGCGGTCGCCCCGCTCCGCGTCGGCGACGCCGTGGCGCGGGGGCAGGTCATCGGCGCGGTCGGCAGCTCCGGGTACCCCGAGGGCGGCCCGCATCTTCACTTCGAGATCCGCGTGGGCGATGACTTCTACGGGGATGGGCTGGCGCTGTCGCAGCTCCGCTACTCGATCGCCGCGGCGTTCCGGTGATGCGCGTCTTCGCGCTGGCGCTGAGTTTGGTCATCGTCGCCTGCGGCCCGTCGAACACCTACCGCGCCGCGACGGATGCCCAGCGCGCGTCCATCCTCGAAGTCGTCCGCGACTACTACGCCGCCAGATCCGGACTCTCCGCGGACCTGCCCATCGATGAGTTCTGGCGCCGCTACCCGGAGCTCGAACGGAAGCTCGACGTCAGTCGGGGCATCAATACGGAGGCGTTCTGGGCACGGCACTGGCGCACGGAGGGAGAGTCGAACTACCGGGTCGACCTTGAACGCTACGAACCGGTCCACGCGTGGGTGCGCGGTTCGTCGGCCATCGCCCGCGTCCACGGCCTCGAGTACCTGTCGCTGCATGACGCCGGTCAAACGATCGGCGAATTCCACACGGTGATCACGCTCGAGCAGCGCGATGGCAGCTGGCAGATCATCCAGACCGACGAGCAGATCCTGGGCGAGCCCGCACCGACGGATCCGCCGACCCGCTAGCTCCCGAGGTCGGGCAGGAAGAACAACAGCAGGAACGAGATCGCGTTGAGCGTGCCGTGGGCGAAGGCATTCGTCCAGAGGCTGTGCCGCCTCTCGTAGAGGTACGCGAGCCCCAGCCCGAGCGCGAACACCGGAAGCCACGCGCTGATCTCGTGCGCGATCGCGAAGAGCGCGCTCGAGAGGATCGCGGCGTAGATGAATCGCATCCGCTGGCGCAGCAGCGCGAACAGGACCACCCGGAAGAAGAGCTCCTCGACCACGGCGACG
This sequence comes from Saccharimonadales bacterium (SeqCode), assembly GCA_035493615.1. Classification (GTDB taxonomy): domain Bacteria; phylum Chloroflexota; class Limnocylindria; order P2-11E; family P2-11E; genus UBA4735. The sequence goes on from DATJHW010000048.1 coordinate 1,578, forward strand.
ACACCCGCACCGAACACAAGGTCGATCAGCAGCCCCACCACCGACGGGTGCGCCGCCGCCGCGACGATCAACGACTGGGGGTGTGCACCGATCACCCCGGCCTGGAGGTTCGCGATCGCGATCGACAGCAGCCAGAGGCCGACGCCCACGGCGACACCGAGGTCAGGGCGGATCGGAGCGGTCAGGCCGAGATCCGCCGGCCGGAGCTTCGGCCAGGCGCGCAAGAGGATGACCAGGCTCAGGCCGAGCGTGACGTCCTGGCCGGCCGTGAGGATCCCGATCTGCTCGGGCGTGAGCTGGTCGAGATGGCCGATCGGGATGGCGAACGCGCGACCGACAAGAAGCACGGCGACGTTCGCGAGCAGGAACGCCGCGATGGCGCAGACGAGGACGGGCCAGAACCGCCAGCGCGGCGGGTCGATCCCCGGGGGCGGCTCTAGCGGAGGCCGGTCCGTCGTGCCCGGTACGCCGCCTCGAGCACGACCTCACTCCATTCGGAAGCGAGCGGCCGCGGCGTGCGCGCGAAGACGCCGATCTCGGCGACGTCCTCCGGGATCTCGTAGGCCCACGGGAGGTGCCGGACGTCGCACATGTACACGTACGAGGTCGACGGCTTCGGCTCGGTCGAGCGGACCGCGCCCAGGAGGTCCAGCTTCGAGGCGACGATCCGGGCGGAGTCCCAGAGCTCGCGCTTGGCGACCTCGAGGATGGTCTCGCCGGAACGGCGGGTGCTGGTCGGGAACTGCCAGCCGGTCGACGGCTCCTTGCGCACGAACACCGTCAGGTCGCCGTAGAACGGGATGATCACCGCGAGCTGGGCCGACGCCGGTGGATACTCGCGAAAGGCGTTGTCACGTCTCGAGACGAAAGTGGCATCAGCCATCAGCCGCGAACGTACAGACGGCGGATGTGACCGTCAATAGCTCAGGAGTGTCCGTTCAGCGGGCGCTGGTCTGCTGTAACGACCGGGCGGCCACGAACGGATCCGAGGCGATGACGCTCGCGGCATAGAGCTCCATTGACCCGATATCGCACGTCCGGTTGCCCGGGTCGCCGCGGTCGACCAGCCGCGCCAGCGCCGGGAAGCGCCGCCAGTCGGCGCCGTCGGCGGCGAGCGGTGGCCGGTACAGCGCGAGGTCGTGCGCGACCACTCCGGCCGACCGGAGCGCACCGAGCGCGAGGCTGATGCCTGCCGCGATCGCTGCCTCGTCGGCGCCGGCCGTGCCTAGTACTACCAGCTCTCGCTCCTTGACCGGCGTGAGCGTCGCGAAGACCCGCGCCCCGTCGACCGCCACGCCCAGGCCGAGGGCGTCGTGGACCAGCCAGAGATCGTCGAAGTAGTCGCGGCGGTGCTCGGCCGCGTACCCCAGCGCCGCCCGCCGCAGCCGTTCGACCTTCGGATAGTGCATGCCATGGGTCGTGGTCATCTGCATGTGTCCGTGGACGATCGAACCGCCGGCACGCCAGAGGCAGTTCCACATGAGGAAGTAGTACGGAGCGGCCGGATCGCGCTTCACCGCGGCCTCGGCCCACCTGCGCGCGGTCGCGAGATGGTCCGCGATGGCCGCGGCATCCATGGGCGCAAGCGGATCGTGGCTGTTGAAGACGAGCACGCCGTGATAGCCGTCGTACTTCGCGACGTTGGACGCGGTCACGCCGAGCGTGCCGGAGATCCGCCCGAAATCGTCGGCCGGGGTCCCGGTCGCGACGCTGCAGAACGGGTCGTGCTCGGTGGAGCGGATGGTCTCGGCGACCTCCGCGCCGCTCTTCTCGGGCACCGACATCGGCCGCTTCGCGCGCAGGTCGTTGAACAGCGCGCCCTCGAGCGTCACGCGGTCGGTGACCCGCACGATGCGCTGCGACGTGACCGCGTCGACCGAGCCGAACTGCTTCTCGATCCAGGGACGCATCTCGTCCGGCGGCACGAGCGTGCCGGTCGTCGTGCTCACGGCGAAGATCCGTTCCGCGGCCGCACGCGGCTCGGGCGCCAGGGCCGCGATGCGCGCCTCGAGCTCGACGATGCTCATCCGCGGTGGCGTTTCTGGGCGAGCCGATACACGTCGACGTACTGCTTCGCGGACGCGGTCCACGAATGGTCCTCGTGCATCGCGCGGCCGCGGAGCTCGTTCCAGAGATCGCCGTCGCGCCGGTACGCGCGCAACGCGCGCGCGAGCGCCCCGGAGAACGCGGTGCGGTCGTATTGGGCGAACGAGAAGCCGTTGCCGTCGCGCGGATGCTCGTCGAGGTCGCGAACGGTGTCGGCGAGCCCGCCGACCGCCCGCACCACCGGGATCGTCCCGTACCGCAGCGAGATGAGCTGGCCAAGGCCGCACGGCTCGAACCTCGACGGCATCAGGAAGAGGTCGCATCCGGCGTAGATGCGCTGCGCGAGGCCGGCGTCGAAGCCGAGCGTGAGGAAGAGGCGCGACGGGTACCGCTCGCGAAGCTTGCGCCACCGCTCCTCGTACGCCGGATCGCCCGTGCCGAGGACCACGAGCTGCGCGCCGCCCTCCAACAGGTCGGGTGCGACGGCGGTCAGCAGGTCGACGCCCTTCTGCTCGACCAGCCGCCCGATGACGCCGAGCACGGGCGTCTCCGCGTCGACCCGGAGACCGCCCTCGGTCTGGAGCGCGGCTTTGCACTGCGCTTTGCCGCGCCGGTCCTCGGCCGAGTACCTCGCGGCGATATGCGGATCCTTGGCAGGGTCGAAGAAGTCGGTGTCGATGCCGTTCACGATCCCGCGCACGTCCGCCTTCCGCTGCCCGAGCAGACCCTCGAGCCCTTCGCCGAACTCCGGCGTGAGGATCTCCTTCGCGTAGCGCGGGCTGACCGTGCTGACGATGTCCGTCCGCGCGATCGCGCGCGCCATCGGGTTGCACTCGCCCGGCTTCTCCGGCGGCACGCGCGTCTTCGCCAGACCGAGCGGTGCCAGGACCTCCGCCGACGTCGTGCCCTGGTACGCGAGGTTGTGGATCGTGAAGACCGTCGCGGCCGTGCGGGCGATCATCGGGATGAGCAGTGCCGCGTGCCAGTCGTGCGCATGGACGACGTCCGCGGGCTCGTCGGCGAGCGCGGTCGCGACGGCGCGGCAGAAGAAGGCGTAACGCTTCGCGTCGTCGGGCGCGCCGTACACGCGGTCACGACCGACGCGCTTGTTCGCGATGAAGACGACGCGTACGCCATCGCGTTCGATCGATGGATAGGCCACCCGAACGTGCGACGCGCCGTACCGGACCGAGCGCTCGACACCGTCGTCGGGGATGCCCCACTTGGCGCGATCGATGGTGCCGTGCATCGGGATGTAGAGCGTGACCGCGCAGCCCAGCCGGACGAGGGCCTGGGGCAGAGATCCCGCGACGTCGGCGAGGCCGCCGACCTTGGCGAACGGGGCGGCCTCCGCCGCGGCGAAGGACACGTTGAGCGACATGGGGACGGAGGGCATCCGCAGATTGTCAGGAGTTCGTAAGAAGGGCGCGAATTGGCCCGGTCGGGACGCAACGGAAACCCGCCGGTGCGTTTGATTCGCTAGAACAATGGAGCGCGTTCAGGAGGGTGGAGATGACTCGTAACAAGTGGGCTCTGGCGGTGGCCGCCGGGGCGTTCACGACGGCACTCATCGGCGGGGTGGCCCTTGCGGGCTTCCAGCTGCCCGCCCTCGACGGCACCCGGCCCGCGACGGTCCCGACGGTCGCCAGCGAGTCGAGCGACCACGCGTCGCGGACGAAGCTGAAGGCGATCCTCGATGCCCTCGTCACGAAAGGCACGATCACCCAAGCGCAGGAAGACGCGATCCTGCAGGCCGTCACGGCGGCCGAGCCGACGCCGAAGCCGAACGTCCCCAACACGAAGCCGCGGACGGTGGTGCCGGGCGTCATGTCGTTCATCGGTGACCTCACGAAAGCGGCGAGCGACTACCTCGGTCTGGACACCATGACACTGCTCGCGCAGCTGCGCGGCGGCAAGAGCGTCGCGGATATCGCGAACGGCCTCTCTGCCCAGGGCAAGAGCGCGCAGGGTCTCATTGACACGCTGACGAAGACGGCGAATGACAAGCTCGACGCGGCGGTCGCCGCGAACAAGCTCACCGCGGATCAGGCCTCCGCGCTGAGGCCGAAGATCGCGGCGGAGATCACGACATTCGTGAACCGTTCGTTCACGAAGCCGGTGCTCCCGCGGCCGTTCACCCCAACGAAGCCGACGCCCTCGCCGAAGTCGTAAGGCACTGGACTCAGCCCGTATCTAACGGGTCTCGTTGGGTCGGTCGAACGTCCTAGGACCGTGCGTCTGACCCCGTGATAACGCGCATGCTCGCTTCTCGTTGGTCACTGCGACCGATACGAGACACGGGGAGCGCAATGGGGAATCCGCTACTCAACGTCTTCGACCGGAAAACCGGGGCTATCGTAGGCGCCGGCATCCAACTAACCCGACGGGGTACGGAGCTGGCAGTGGATCGCATCCTCGATCAGCGCTACCGGATCCTTGAACCCATCGGCGCTGGTGGGTCGTCGCAGGTCTATCTCGCGCAGGACACCGCGCTCGGCCGTGAGGTCGCGATCAAGGTGCTCGATCCGCAGGCCGCGGCCGACGGCACGCTCCGCAAGCTGTTCGTCAAAGAAGCCCGGGCGCTGGCGCAGCTCACCCATCCGAACATCGTCGCTGTCTACGACGTGGGTGAGGTCGATGGCCTGCCGTTCATCGTCATGGAGCACGTGGCCGGATCGTCGCTGAAGCAGCGGATCGAGCGCAGCGGCGCCCTTCCGCTCGACGACGCGGTCCGGCTGACCGACGAGATCGCCAACGGGCTCGCGTTCGCGCACTCGCGCGGCATCATCCACGCCGACCTCAAGCCCTCGAACATCCTGCTCGACCAGAGCGACCAGCCGAAGATCTGCGACTTCGGCATCGCGCGCACGCCCGCGGAGGATTCGGATTCGCCGCAGCTCTTCGCGACGGCGCTGTACGTCGCGCCCGAGCGCGTCGAGGGCCGGCCGGCGTCCGTGGCGTCCGATGTGTACGGGCTCGGTCTGGTCGTGTACGAGATGCTCGTCGGCAAGCCGCCGTTCACCAGCGGCAACGCGGCGGTGCTCCTGCGCGACCACGTCGTGCGCCCGCCCGTCCCACCGAGCCACCTGCGGCCGTCGCTGCCAAAGGAGGTCGACTCGATCGTCCTGAAGGCGCTCGCGAAGGATCCGGCGCTCCGCTACCACAAGGCGACCGACGTCGGCGAGGCGCTCACGAAGATGTTGCAGACGCACACCGCGGCCACCGCCGCGGCCACTCACAGCTTCGACGACTACGCGCCGACCGTGATGACCGAGCCGCTGCGCGGCTTCGTGCCGCGTATCGAGCAGAGTCCGGTCGTGGCGCTCCTGACCGCGTACGGGCAGCCGATCCGCCGGGCGTTCTACGGCATCCTCGCGGCGTTACCGCTCTTCGCGCTCACGATCCTCGCCGGCTTCGGGCCGATCCCTGCGGCGTTCATGGCCGCGATCGTTGTCGTGATCGGGTTCGCGGGCCAGCTCGGCCTCGCGCTCAGCATCGGGTGGGTGATCGAGACGGTGCTGTTGTTCCTGTTCGTCCCCGGGCTCGCCATCCTCTGGGCGGCCTTGGGCGTCTGGGTCTGGCTCCGCGACGTGTCGGCCGAGCGGACGGCGATGGCCATCGCGATGCCGGCGACCGCGCCGTTCGGGCTCGCGCCGGCGCTCGTGCTCTCCGCGTCGGCGATCCACGGTCTCGGCGGCGTCGTGACCGTGCTCTGGGGTGCGGCGATGACGATGGTCTTCGCGATCGCCTCGGGCCGCCAATCGCTCGGGGCGTTCGTGCAGAGCGGTCTGTCCCTCCAGCAGGAGAGCCTCTTCAGCGCCACGCGCGCGGCAGACGTGAAGGGCGCGCTGCTCAATGCCGTCCAAGGGAACAGCGACGATCGCTTCAACGCGCTGTTCAGCCTGCTCGACCCCACCACCCTCTGGGGTCAGATGACCGGCATCGTGTCACGGATCAGCACCGCGGACGTCACCTGGATCGCCACGATCATGGCCTGGGTCGTCGCGTCACTGGTCGTGTGGACGGTGACCCGGCTGCTGCGCTCGACATTCGACAGCGTGCTCCGTCGGCCGAAGCGCTGGTTCGCGCTGTATGTCTTTGCCGCGACCGCCGGGATCGCGTCCGGCGCGGCCGTGCTCTACATGATCTTCGTGACCTGGGCGCAGCTCGCGAACTCGCCGGGTCGTCCGGCCGATGGCGTGCTGCTGGTGGCCGCGTTCGTCGGCGCGACGCTCGCGGTCGCCGTGAGCGTCGTGATCAGCGCGACGGAGCGACCCGAGCCGAACGAGGAGCCCGCGCCGGCCATGGCCGGCCGTCACGTCCCCGTCCGCTAGCGGCCGGCTAGACCGACCTCGGCCCGGGCTGGGTGTCCGCCACGTAGCGCCTGCGGCGCGGCCGCCACGGCACGCTGCGCCGGCGTCGCTGCAGGTCGAGCCGCCGACCGCGCCACGCGAGCACGGCCGTCGAGATGAGCACCCAGATCAGCCCGACGAGCGGCACGGCGAAGAGCGCGCCGATGATCCCGCCGGCCTCGAAACCAGCGAGCAGGGCGAGCATCGCCGCAAGCGGGTGCAGGCCCACCGCGTTCCCCGTGAGACGCGGGACGAGGACGTTGCTCTCGAGCTGCTGGATGACCACGAACGCGATCGCGACCCATAGGACCGTCGGGAAGGGCTGGGTCGACGCGATGAGCAGCGCGGGGATCGCGCCGAGGAACGGACCGAGCATCGGGATCAGCTCGACGATGCCGGCGAAGGCGCCGAGAAGGACCGCGTACGGCACGCCGATGATCGCGAGCGCGAGCGTCACGAGCACACCGAGCGATATGGCGACGACGAGCTGGCTGCGGATGTACGCACCGAAGACCCGCGCGATCTCGTAGAACACGCGGCGCGCACCCGCGCGGTTCGGCGGCTCGAGCGCGCGGAGGATGAGCACCCGGAATCGGCGCGCGTCGAGCAGCAGGTAGAACGTGACGACGAGCACGATCGCGAGGTCGAGGAGCACGGCCAGGAAGGCGAGCACGAGGCCCGCCGAACGAGCGGCGAGATCCGGTCCCTGGGCCAGGGCGATCGAGCGGATCTGCTCCTCGATGCCGGGCGGGAGCGGCTGCCCGCCGAAGAGGAGCGGCCCGTTCCCTTGGACGGCGTCCGAGTACTCCTTGATCCGATCCGCGAGCGCCTGACCCTCGACGGTGAGCGGCCGTGCGACCAGGAATCCGAATAGCCCGAGGGAGGAGATGAGCGCGACGAAGACGAGGGCGACCGCGAGCGTGCGGGGCATGTGGTCCTCGAGGCGGCCGATGAGCGGCGAGATCGCGAACGTGAGCGCCGCCGCGAGGGAGAACACGAGCAGCACGTGCGCGAACGGGACGAGCGTGTCGAGGAGCAGGCGCGACGCGGCGAGGACCGCGAGGATCGCGAGCGCCGCGAGCGCGACGTAGCTCGGCCACCAGTCGAAGAGCGCGGGCAGACCCGCGCGTCGGGGCGACCAGCGCTTGAGGTCGCTCTGCTGCAGGCTCTCGACGAGGTCAGGCTTCCGCTCCTCGGGCGGCGGCGGGACGGGCGTCGGCGTCATCCGGGCTTGGTGAGGCACCGGCCGTGCCACCATCCTCGGCCGCGATTTCTGGCGTTTTCGCTTGACTTTTCTTGCGTGTTCGGTTAGAACAGTTGTTCTAGATGATCGAACGGCCCGGAAGAGGGCCCGCAGCCGCGGTCTCGGGTGCCGCGGTGTCCGATCTGCCTGTCCTCCGCATGTGCGCGCGCTGCCATGAGGTGAAGCCGCCTGCGGAATTCCCGATCAAGAACGTTGCGAGGGGCTCGCGCGGTTCGTATTGCATTCCGTGTCGGCGCGATTACGGCAAGGAGCACTAGAACCGCAACACCGAGTACTACAAGCTGAAGGCGAATAGAAGTCGCACGCGCGATCGTGCCGCTAATCGCAAGGTCGTGGACGCTTTCTTGTTGGAACATCCCTGCGTTGATTGCGGCGAAACCGACATCGTCGTCCTCGACTTCGATCACGTGTATCCCGAGGACAAGCTCGCAGCTGTCGGAAGGCTCCAGCACTCGAACGGCCAGGAGCAGCTATTGCGCGAGATCGCGAAGTGCCAAGTCCGCTGCGGCAACTGCCATCGACGTCGGACCGCACTGCAATTCGGCTGGTCGCGCGTTTGGCTCGCGGCCAATGCCTGACCTTCGTTGGTGCTGGGCTTGCAAGACGATGAAGCCATCAGCAGCTTTCGCGTTCCGCGACATCAAACGGCGCCTCCCGCAGGGCCACTGCAGGCTGTGCCACGCAGCGCTTCGCCGCCAGCATTACATCAAGAACAAGTCCGACTACGTCCGACGTGCAATCGCGCAGGTCAAGCGGCGCCGCGACGAAAATCGCAAGCAGCTGTACCGGTATCTCTCGTCGCATCCGTGCGTCGACTGTGGCGAAACGGACATTGTCGTCCTTGAGTTCGATCATCGCTTGCCGGCCGAGAAGGTCCGAGACGTCAGCGGTCTTGCGGCAAGAAGGGTGTGGGCGTCGGTCCTGAAGGAGATCGAAAAGTGCGACGTGCGATGTGTGAACTGCCATCGTCGACGGACGGCGCGTCAATTCAATTGGCCTGGGAGATCGCCAGACTAGAATTGGAGGAGCGCGGGAGTAGCTCAGTTGGCAGAGCGCGACTTTCCCAAAGTCGAGGTCGCCGGATCGTGCCCGGTCTCCCGCTCAGTGATCGGGAGAGTCTTGACTAGTCTCTAGCCCAATGCCCAAGCCCTCCGGCTGGCGACGGATGCTCACCCTCTTCACGCTCGCATCGTTCATCGAGGTCATCGCGTACGGGCAGCTCGCCGCATTCACCCCGCTCCACCTCCCGAAGATCGGCGTCGCTGCCGAGGACGTTCCGGTCGCCGTCGGTCTCATCAGCGCGGGCGTGAACGTCATCGGGCTGCTGTTCCTGCCCTTTTGGGGCGTGCTCGCCGACCGTTTCGGCCGCAAGCCGCTCATCATCCGGTCGTTCGCCGCCACCGGCGCGGGCCTGGCGGTGTCGGCTGTCGCGCGCAACGTCTGGTTCTTCACGCTCGGCCGCGGTCTCAACTCGCTCAACCTCGGCAACAGCGGCCTGATGATGACGACACTCCACGAGTCCGCGCCCGCAGCCCGGATCGGCTTCGCGTTCGGCGTCGTCAACGGTGCCGGCCCGCTCGGCGCGTTCATCGGGCCGCTCGTCGGCGGGCCGCTCGTCGACCGCTACGGATTCAACGTCGTGCTCGGTGTCGACGCCCTGCTGCTCGCGGCGGTCGTGGCCGGGCTGACGTTCGGCTATCGCGATTCGTTCGTCCCCTCACGCGAGCGGCCGCCGATCGTGCGCGCGGCGTTCGATGGACTGCGGATCATCTGGAGCTCGCCGCGCTTGCGCGCGCTGTTCCCCGCCCTGCTCGTCGTCTTCGCGGGATGGCTCCTGACGTTCACGTATCTCCCACTGGTCGTGCAGCGGATCCATGGGGACGACGGCCTCGCGACGGCGGTCGGCATCGCGCTGGGCGCGAGCGGATTGATCACGCTCGTCGCCTCACCGGCGATCGGCGCGATCGCCGACCGGTTCGGCCACTGGCGCGTCCTCTACGTCGCGGCGGTCGTCGACGGGCTGCTGTGGCTACTGCCATGGGCGGTCCGCGACTACTGGCCCTTCGTCGTCGCGTTCGGCATCGTGAGCGGGATCGGCAGCGGCGTGTTCAGCCTGAGCTTCAACGTGCTCGCGTCGTCGGCGACCGACGCCGCGCGCGCACGGGTCATGACCTTCGCGTACTTGCCGCTCAATCTCGGATTCGTCGCAGGTCCAGGGCTCGGCGCGCTCATCGTGAGCCGCGATGTCTTCGGGATCTTCCCCACCGCGACCGCGTTCGAGCTCGCCGGCGTCGCGCTGCTCGCGTACGCCGCGCGTCGATCCGTCTACCCGGCCACGTAGCATTGCGCCGATGCGACGATCTGACCGCGCGACGATGGTGGCATTCGCGGTGGCCGTGCTCGTCGGTGGCCTCAATTTCGTGGCGGTGCGCTTCAGCAACCGGGAGCTGCCGCCATTCGAAGGGGCGGCGCTACGGTTCGCGGCGGCGTCGCTGCTGTTCCTCGCCTACGTCCGCTTGCGAGGCATCACGCTGCCGCGCGGCAGCAGCTTGATCGGCGCCGTTCTGTTCGGGCTTCTCGGCTTCTCCGGCGCCTATGCGTTCCTGTACTGGGGCCTCGTGAGCGCGCCGGCGGGCATGGGCTCGGTCGCGCTCGCGCTCGTCCCCGTCGCGACTCCCCTGCTCGCGGCCGCGCACGGCCTCGAGCGCCTCCGGGCGCGGAGCCTGATCGGCGGCGCGCTCGCGGCCGCCGGGATCGCGGTCGTGTTGAGCGGCCAGCTCGCGACGACGCTTCCGCTCGCCTCAGTGGTTGCGCTGTTGCTCGCCGCGGTGGCGGCCGCGGAGTCGGGCGTGGTGATCAAGTACTTCCCGCGCAGCCATCCCGCGGCGACCAACGGGGTCGCAATGGGCATCGGCGCGGCTGCGCTGGTCCTCATCTCCTGGATCGCGGGTGAGGTCTGGATCGTGCCGTCACAGCCGGTGACCCTCATCGCCTATGGGTACATCGTCCTGAGCACGATCGTGTTGTTCGCGATGGTCCTCTACATCCTCGCCCGGTGGTCGGCGTCGTCCGCCTCACTCATCTTCCCCATCCAGCCGCTCGTGACGGTGGTCGCGGCAGCCATCCTCGCCGGCGAGGGCATCGCCCTTCCCTTCGTCATCGGGGCCGTCATCGTGCTGGTGGGCGTACTCATCGCGTCGGGCGTTCAGCTCGGCGCAGGGGAGCGGCGGCTCGCCGATCAGACCTCGTAGCGATAGAGCCGCCGGACCGTGATCGCGTAGGTGACGCGCTCCTGCTTCGACCAGACCTCGCGGGTCTGCGTCTCCGCGGCGGCCTCGCCGTCGTAGCGGACCGCGAGATCGTGAATGTCCCGGAGGGCGCCTTCGCCGGTCGCGATGATCCGGGCGACGCCATCGAGCCGGACATAGCGGTCGGACTCGCCGACGAGGAGGGACACCCGCGGGTCGCGGCCGATATTCACGGCCTTCTTCCGCGGTGTGGTCGTGTTCACGATCGGCTCGTCCTCCCGTCGGCCGTACCAGATGACCGTCAGGTGTGCGGAGCCGTCCTCGTTCACTGTGCCCAGGACCGCGAACCGAGGCTCGTCCAGGAACGCGCGGACTGCCGCGTCCAGCTTCATCACGGCAACGGTAGTTCGTGCGCCGCGATACCCTCCTGCGCGTGCGCTACGACGTCCACACCCATCACTACCCCGCGGCGTACTTCGAGCTGATCGAGCGCTCCGGCGGGGACTTCTCCTTCGGCACGGATCCTTCGGGCCAGCGCATCATCCGCTACCGCGGCTCGCGGTTCTTCGGCGTCACCGCCCCGATGACCGATGCGGCGCTCCGGCTGACGGACATGGATCGCGTGGGCATCGACGTCGCGATCCTCTCGCTCTCGACGCCTAACGTCTTCTTCGCCGAAGGTGCGGCGCAGGAGCCGGTCGCGCGCATGGTCAACGACGCGTACGCCGAGCTGATCGCGGCGAATCCGCAGCGGTTCAAGGCGTTCGCGTCGATCCCGATGGACGATCCGGATGCCGCGATGCGTGAGCTCCACCGCGCGATCGATGTCCTTCGCTTCCAGGGCGTCATCCTCCTGAGCAACATCCGCGGCCGCGAGCTGACGGACCCGGCATACCGGCCGTTCTTCGAGGAGGCCGATCAGCTGAAGCTCTGCATCCTCCTGCATCCGATGCTGCCTGCGAGCGCCGACGCGTTCCGCGATTTCGTCCTCGGCCCGCTGGTCGGTTTTCCGTTCGACACGACGCTCGCGGTCGCCCGGATGTGCTTCAGCGGCATGCTCCGCGAGCTGCCGAACATCCACTGGATCGTCGCGCATGCAGGTGGTGCGCTGCCGTACCTCGCCGAGCGGCTCGACAACGGCTATCGGGACTTCGCGGAGGACCGCGCGAACATCAACGAGCTGCCGAGCACGTACCTCAAGCGTCTCTACTACGACACCGTCACGTTCAGCCCGCACGTCCTTCGGCTGCTGCGCGACTGGGCAGGCGCCTCGCACATGGCGATGGGCAGCGATTACCCGCACAAGCTCGGCGACATCACGCGGGCGGTGACGACCATCGATGCCCTGGACGTCAGCGGCCCCGAGCGGGACCGGATCTTCAGCGGCACGGCGCGCGCGATCATCAACAACCCGTAGCCGTCAGTCGGCGGCGGCGACCTCGTCGCGATGCGCGCGGTAGCGCACGATCTCCGGGATCGAGGCCGCGACCGCGATGACCGAGGCGACGCAGGCCAGCCCGCCGCTCACCACCGACGCCATCGGGGACCAGAGCGCCGCGACCGCGCCCGACTCGAACTGCCCGAGCTGCGGACCCCCGAGCACGAACATGATGTTGATCGCGTTGAGCCGGCCACGGAGCGAGTCGGGGACCACGAGCTGCAGGATCGTGCCGCGGAAGATCGAGCTCACCGCGTCCGCGCCGTTCGCGATCGCGAGCAGGATCAGCGCAAGCACGAACCACCCCGCGTCGAGGATCCCAAAGAGCGCGATGGATAGACCCCACACCGTGACGGCGACGAGCACGGTCAGGCCCTGGCGCTTCACGCGAGCGGTCCAGCCTGAGGCGACCGCAGCCACGAGCGCGCCGGCGCCCATCGACGCGTAGAGGAGTCCGAGGCCCTCAGGCCCGACGTGGAAGACGCGCTCCGCGTAGTACGGGAACAGCGCGCGGGGCGAGCCGAAGAACGTCGCGAGGAAGTCCAGCGACATCGTCGCGAGCAGGATCCGCGTGACCCCGAGATAGCGGATGCCCTCGACGAGGGCGTGCAGCACCGGCTGCCGGGTGGACGCGGCGCGCGGCGGCGCGCGAAGCATCCACACGGCGACGAACGCGGCAGCGAACGAGGCCACGTCGAGCCAGTACGCCCCGGCCAGCCCGAAGCGCGCGATGACGATGCCGGCAAGCACCGACCCGAAGACCAGGGCGAACTGGAAGATCGTCTGATTCAGCGCCATGGCCGCCCGGATCAGCCGCCGTTCCACGAGGGTCGGTGCGAGCGATGCGCGCGTGGGGTTGTCCAGCGCGGAGAAGCACGCACCGATCGCCGTCAGCACGTACAGCAGCGGCACCGAGGCCGCGCCAGCCCCGGTCGCGACCGCGAGCGCGAACGAAACCGCGGCCAGCCCGACCTGGGTGACGAGCAGCAGCCGCCGACGGTCGACGGCGTCGGCGATCACGCCGCCGAACAGCGACAGCACAAGCAGCGGCACCGCTTGGAACACGCCGATCAGGCCGACGGCGAATGACGAGCCGGTCAGCAGGAAGATCTGGTACGGGAGCGCGACCAAACGGAGCTGGCTCCCGCTCAACGAGATGAGCTGGCCGATCCACAGCAGTCGGAACGAGCGCGACTCACGCAGCGGCGCCATGTCCGGGAGCAGGAGCTGACGCCAGCCGGTCACGGGCGATGGAGCTCGAAGACGATCTCGCCATCGACGAAGTCGCCCGTGCGCACGAACCCAAGCTTGTCGTTCACGCGAAGCGACGGCGCGTTATCGGGCGTCACGCCGGAGATGAACTCGCGAACGCCGTGCTCGCGCGCGGCCCAGTCCATCATCGCCCGGGCGGTCTCGGTCGCGAAGCCGCGGCCGCGATACGCGGGGAAGACCGTGTAGCCGGTCTCGGCCGCGCCGGGCCGCGCGAGGTCATTGACGCCCGGCGGCCCATGGAAGTTCGCGTAGCCGATCATCGTCCGCTCGGGCTCGCGGAGCACGATCGCACGCAGCGACCACGGCAGCCAATCGGCATGCTCGGCGATCTGATCGCGACGGAAACGCACGAGACCCAGGGCCTCGCCGGGAAACTCATCGGGGATCGCGAAGTCGGCAAGCCGGCTCGCGGCTTCGCGATCCGTGGCGATCAGCGCGTCGAGCAGCGCGGGCGGCAGCGAGACCAGATCGAGGCGTGCTGATCGGATGACGTCGATGCGCGAAACGTTAGGGCTTCCGAGCGATCAGCCGGCGCACCTCATCGTCCGTCACCGACGCGAAGTCGTCGTAGTACATCCCGACCGCGCGGAAGCTGTCGTACTCGCCAAGGCAGATGACCAGGTCGACCTCCTGCCGGAGCTCGTTCGCCGTCTCCGCCGCGCACACGGGAATCGCGACGACCACGTGCGCAGGCTGTTCACGGCGGACGGAACGCGCCGCCGCCGTCGCCGTGGCGCCGGTCGCGAGACCGTCGTCGACGATCACGGCGGTGCGACCGCGCACCGGGACCGGTGGGCTCCCGCCGCGATAGCGCTCGGCCAGCTCGGCCAGCTTGGCGGACTCACGCGTCGCAGCCTCGTCGATCTGCGTCTTGGTGATACCGGCTGCGGTGACGACATCGTCGCGCAGCGCGACGATCCCTGGCGCCACCGCGCCGAACGCGAGCTCCGGCTGCCGCGGCACGCCGAGCTTTCTCGCGACGAGCACGTCGATGGGAGCATCGAGCTCGTCGGCGACCTGGGCTGCGACGACGACGCCGCCGCGCGGCAGGCCGAGGATGACCGGATCCTCGAGCCGCTGCTCCTGCAGCCGGCGACCAAGGGCCCGGCCGGCCTCGGCGCGATCGCGGAACATCATGCGTTCGCATGGCCGCACGTGTCATACCCGGTGCACATCGGCCGCGATGGCACCGGCCGTGCTTCGGTCCAGAGGGACAACCGCACGAAGGAGAGCCTAAACATGGCGAGCATCAAGAAGAGCATCGACGTCGCGGTGCCGGTCCGCACCGCGTATGACCAATGGACCCAGTTCGAGGAGTTCCCGCGATTCATGGACGGCGTCGAAGAGGTCCAGCAGCTGGACGACAAGCGCCTCCACTGGAAGGCCACGGTCGGTGGCAAGCTCGAGGAGTGGGACGCTGAGATCTTCGAGCAGCGCCCGGACGAGATCATCTCGTGGCGCAGCACCAGCGGCGCGAAGAACGCCGGCACAGTGACGTTCCAGCCCGGTGAGCGGGGCGCGGTCGTCAGCCTGATGCTCGAGTACGAGCCGAAGACCGCGGTCGAGAAGACCGGCGACGCGCTCGGTTTCGTGGACCGTCAGGTCAAGAGCTCGCTGGATCGGTTCAAGAAGTTCATCGAGTCACGCCGCACCGAGACCGGAGCGTGGCGCGGGACGATCGAGGGCGGCAAGGTCGAGGAGCGCACGGAGCGCACCGTCTAGATCCCTCGGCCGGGACCGGCGTTGACCGGTCCCGGCCGAGCTCATTCACTCTGGGTCGATCCGGCGATCGAGGTTCATCCACAGCGCACGGGAGTAGCGAAGGCAGAGCGGCGCGAGCGGCAGGAACGCGAGCCCCGAGACGAGGAGCACCCATTCCAGTGGCCAATGGGTGACCGCGAGGACGGCGAAGAACAGGAGAGCCACGAGCGCGACCGCGAGGCCGTAGCTGATCGCCATGGCGCCGACGAAATAGCCGTGCTCGCGCTCGTAGACCAAACCGCACACCGGGCAACGCTCAGGCATGTCGAGGAGGCCCGTGAACAACGCGCCGCGGCGGCAGCGTGGGCAGCGCAGGAAGAGGATGCTGCGGAGCATCAGCTCCGCCCCGTCGCTCCGAACAGTCCGAGGAACGTGGCCT
This sequence comes from Saccharimonadales bacterium (SeqCode), assembly GCA_035493615.1. Taxonomy (GTDB): domain Bacteria; phylum Chloroflexota; class Limnocylindria; order P2-11E; family P2-11E; genus UBA4735. The sequence continues at coordinate 17,338 of DATJHW010000048.1, forward strand.
CGGCGACGCAGACGTTCTCGAACTCGGCCAAGTGCAGGCTCTCGTTCTCCGAATGCGCGTTGGACTCCGGATCCTCCACACCGGTGACCAGCAGCGCCGCACCCGGGAACATTCGCGCGAAATCGAAGAGGAACGGGATGCTGCCGCCCTGGCCGATGTCGATGGCCGGCCGGCCCCACGCCGCACCGAGGGCGTCCTTCAGTGCGGCGTACGCGGGCCCGCTCGTCGTCCCCGTGAACGCCTCGCCCGTCGAGCCGCGCTTGGTCTTCACCTCGGCGCCCCACGGCGCGTGCGACTCGAGATGCTTCACCAGCGCGTCCTGCGCGGCCTTCGCGTCCTGACCGGGCGGCACCCGCATCGACAGCTGCGCCGTCGCGACCGGCCAGAGCGTGTTGGAGGATTCCTTCACCGGCGTCGCGTCGAGTCCGATGATCGACACGGTCGGCTTGCGCCACAGACGAGAGGTGATCGACCCGTCGCCGATGAGCTTCACCGACGGCCGCGTGCCGACCCACCCACGGAACTCGTCCTCCTTCAGGTCGAGCGGATCCGCGTCGCCGGTCGTCAGTCCCGCCACCGCGACGCGACCGAGGTCGTCATGCAGCGACGCGAGCAGCCGGGACATCGCCATGAGCGCGTCGGGGACGGCGCCGCCGAAGCCGCCGCTGTGCACGGCGTGATCGCTCACCCGGACCTCGACCGTGACGAGCACGTTGCCTCGAAGGGTCGTGGTGATCGCGGGTTGGCCGATCCGCCAGTTCGCGGAGTCGGCGATGATCACCGCGTCGCACGCAAGGGTGTCCTTCTCGGCCTTCAGGAAGTCCATGAGGTGCGCGGACCCCGACTCCTCCTCACCTTCGATGAACAGCGCGACCCCGCAGGGTGGCTTCCCGCCGTACGCGCGCAGCGCGGCAAGATGCGCCGCGATGCCGGCCTTGTCATCGGCGACGCCGCGGCCATAGAGCCGGCCGCCGCGCTCGGTGGGTGAGAATGGATCGGTCTTCCACCGATCGCGCGGCCCCGGCGGCTGCACGTCGTGGTGCGCGTAGAGGAGGACCGTCGGCGAGCCCGCCGGACCGTCGATCCGTCCGACGACGGCGGGATGCGCGCCGTCCTGCTCGATCACGCGGGCGTGCACGCCTGCGGCCGTGAAGAGATCGGCGGTCAGCTTCGCGGTCTCACGGACCGGTGCCGCGTCGTAGCCGCTCGCGCTCATCGATGGCACGCGCGCGAGGCCCTCGAGGCCGGCGCGCACGTCGGTCATCGCGGCGCGGACCTTGGGACGGAGCTCCTGGGCGAGCTCTTTGGCGTTCACGGCTCGCGCAGTTTACGTCCGGTAATCCCGGGCGCTCACCGGCGAGACGAGCAACCGCGGATGCCGCAGCAGCGAGGGCTTCGCACCGATCCGCGACGCGATGTCATCGAGATACGGCAGCAGCTCGACGCGCATCTGGTCGTCCCCGACCGCTCGCGCGCGCCGGATGCGCGTTTCGATCTCCGCGCGCATGGCCTCGGCCGACGGCAGCGACGCGCGACCGGTCAAGACGGCCGCGACCCAGCGCGCCTGCAGCTCCACGACGGGGAACACCGGCCCCGAAACGCGGGTCATGCCGACGAACGCGAGCATCGGGACGCCCGGAGGGAACACCAGCCGATACAGCGCGAGCTTGCCATCGAACGTGGCCGGGATCCCGGCCGGCAGGAACGGGAATGCATGCGTGTACCCGGTCGCGAGCACGATCGCGTCCGCGGGGGCACGCGTGCCGTCCGCGAACAGCGCGGCCGACTCGTCGAGGCCGACGAGCGCCGGGCGCATGACGATGCGCCGGCGCGCGAGCTCGTCGAGGAACTCCGAGCTCGGCGTGGTCTTCCGGCTGACCTGGCCGAGCCGCAGGCCGCGCTGGCGATACTCGTCGTTCAGGACGCGGGCCACGCGCCAGCGCCAGATCCGCGTCGGGAGCATGGCCGCAAGGCGGGTCGACCGGTGATCGAATGGCCGTCCGCCGCGATAGCGCGGGGTGAAGGTCGGCACGTCGCGCACCGCGACGGCCACCGATCTGGCGACCGCCGCAAGCTCGACCGCGATGTCGGCGCCACTCGACCCGATGCCGGCTACCACCACGTCCCGCCCGGCGAAGGCCCCACGATCGCGGTAGTCCCGCGAGTGCAGGATCGTGCCGCGGAACCGCTCGCGACCCGACAGCACCGGCTCGAGCTCGCGCCCGAACAGTCCTGTCGCGACGACGACCGCGTCGAATCGCTCGCCATCGACGTCCCAGCCTTCGGCGGCGGGCCGCGCCGCACGGACGGCGACGCCGAAGCGGATCCGCGCGCGCACACCGGTCAGATCCGCGTAGCGCTCGAGGTACGCGAGCACCTGATCGCGGTACGGGTGGTCGGGCAACGCCGCATCGAACGCGAGATCCGAGAACGCCGTCTTCTGCTTCGACGTGTTCGTACGCAGGGATGGGTAGGCGAGACCGGTGTCCGGACGCCAGAGTCCGCCGACGGCGCCGGTGCGCTCGAACACGACCGTCTCGAGTCCGGCGTCCAAGAGCCACCTGGCGCTGGCGAGCCCCGCGGCGCCCGCACCGATGACCGCGACTCCCTTGACGACCACGAGTCGAGTATCAGCCGCACACTGGAGGGGTGACCGATCTCGATCGGGAGGCCACCCTTCGGCTTCTCGAGCACGGCGAGCTGGCGGTCGAGGGGCGGATCGTCACGGCATCGAACGCGTCCTTCCTCGGCTGGGTCCGCGATGGCGCTGTACGCGCGGCCTGCGTCTACAAGCCGGTCCGTGGCGAACGGCCGCTCGAGGACTTCCCGGACGGCACGCTCTGGAAGCGCGAGCGCGCTGCCTACCTCGTGTCCGAGGCGACCGGCTGGGACATCGTGCCGCCCACCGTGACGCGCGACGACGGCCCGTTCGGCGAGGGCATGACGCAGCTCTGGATCGACGTCGATGAGAGCGTCGACGTCTGGAAAATGGTCAATGAGCCCGACGAGCGCCTGCGGCGCATCGCCCTGTTCGACGCGGCGGTGAACAACGCCGATCGGAAGGGCGGCCACCTCCTTCCGGCGCCGAACGGTCACCTCTATGGCGTCGATCACGGGATCTGCTTCGCCGCCGAGCCGAAGCTCCGGACGATCCTGTGGGACTGGCGAGGCGAGCCGATCGCGCCCGCGGAGCTCGAGGTGCTCCGATCGCTCCGCGCGAAGCTCGACGGTCCGCTGTGCGAGCAGCTCACGCGATTGATCGCTCCGGCGGAGCTGCGCGCGCTCAACGCGCGCGTGGAGCGGCTCCTCCGCACGAAGGCGTTCCCCCAGCCCGACCCCTACCGCATGGCGGTGCCCTGGCCGCCGTTCTGAACCCTGAGAGCTGCGCTGGCTTCGCCGCGCTTGCGCGCTCAGGGGCCCCCTGCCCCTGCACTCTCGGGGGCCCCCGTGTGCTTCCTCGGCGCGTCGGGGCTCGGGCCGGGCGAAGCCCAGCCTCGCCTGTTAGGCGGCGATCTCTTCGCCTAGGAGCTCGCGGACGCGGCCGACGAGCTGGTCGATGTCGAACGGCTTCGCGATCACTTCGCGCGGCGCGTTGCCGGGCATCGTCTCGCGCGCGAGCTCGGGATTCGCGGTGACGAAGAGGACGGGGATCCCGGCGAGGGCCGGATGATTGCGCACGACGTCGTAAACGTCGATTCCGCTCGCCCCCGGCATCTGCACGTCCAGGAGGAGCAGCCGCGCTCCCGAGCTGATCACGGCATCGATCACGAGCGCGCCGTTCGAGACGACGATCGGGTCGGCCATGCCGTCGGCCTGAAGCGCTTCCGCGAGGATGTGGGCGATGTCCTCGTCGTCCTCGGCCACCACGACGGCCGGAGACGCGCCCGTGGCGGTCATTGGCGCATCCTCTTGCCGTGAGCGAGCCACGCTTCGGCCTCGACTTCGGCACGTCGAACAGCGCCGTCGCGATGTCCGACGGCGAGGGCGTCCGACTGTTGCCGATCGATCCGATCGGCGGCGACACGCTGCCCAGCGTGCTGTACGTCCGCCGCGACGGCACGGCCCGGATCGGTCATCCGGCGATCCAGTCGTTCCTGGCCGACAACCGCGCACGCGGTCCGGTGAAGCGGGAGTTCAAGCTGCTTGGGATCACGATGGCCTCGAGCAATCCGCGCCAGAAGACTGTCGAGGCCCACATCCTCGCCGACACCTCGTCGCCCGGTCGGTTCTTCCAGTCGCTCAAGACATTCCTCGGCGATCCGCTCCTCGGGCACACGAACGTCTTCGGCGACGAACGCGGCCTCGAGGACCTGATCGCGATGATCCTCTCCGGGATCTTCGAGCGGGTCGAGGAGCTCACCGGGACACGGCCGACGTCGGCGACCGTCGGCCGGCCGGTCGAATTCGTGGGCGGAAGGGAGGTCGAAGAGCGGGCACGGACCAGGCTTGAGCAAGCCGCGCGCCTGGCCGGACTCCAGGACGTCCGATTCATGGAAGAGCCCGTCGCCGCGGCGCGAGCCGCCGATGTGCCCGCGGGTCTGGCCCTGGTCTTCGACTTCGGGGGAGGCACCCTCGACCTTTGTGTAACGCGCCGTCACAAAGGGGCCATCGACGTTCTCGGCACCGCCGGCGTCGACGTCGCCGGCGATCGGTTCACTCAGCTGCTCATCGACCAGCTCGTCGCGCCGCATCTCGGCGCGGAGAAGCGCTGGGGACCGAAGGGGCTGATCCTTCCGCGCTTCATCACGAACGCGATCGGAGACTGGCGCGCGCTGTCGGCGCTTAACGAGAGGCCGATCCTCGAGGCGCTCGACGACCTGCAGTCCCTCGGCGCGCCCAAGCGCGAGCTCGCCGCCTTGCGCAGTGCGATCGAGCTACAGCTCGGCTACGAGATCTTCGCGGCCGTCGACGCGACGAAGATCGAGCTCTCGTCGGCGCAACTCGCCCTCTTCAGCTTCCACCGCGGCGCCGTCGACATCGACCACCAGGCGTCGCGGCGCGCGTTCGAAGTCGCGATCGCGCCCCTCTTCGCGCGCATCGACGCGTCGCTCACGCAGGTGCTCGAGCGCAGTGGCGTGCGCGCGGACGAGATCGTCGAGATCGTCTGCACCGGCGGTTCGTCGGCGATCCCTGCGGCGCGCGCGCTCCTACGCCAGCGCTTCGCGAACGCCGAGCTCCGGGACGCCGCGGCACACACGGCGGTCGCAGCGGGCCTCGCACAGGCCTGAACGCGGCGGGCGTGCGTTAGGGGCTGGCGGGCACCTCGCGAGCTCGCTCGTCCCGTGCGTCAGTAGTCGCGGCCATACCTACGGACGAGCCTTCGCTCGCGAGGTACCCGCCAGCCCCGATCACCGCGCGTCTTTCGATTCGTATGAGGCACACAGCATCCCGAAGTACGTTGGCGCCTCGTAGCTCAAGAACTCGCCTTTCCATGGCGCATCCGCCAGCGCGCCGTGCAGCATCAGCATCTGCCAGTAGCTGTCGGCTTTCGCTTCGACAGGCAGCTTCGGATCCATTCGCATCAGCGCGCTCAGGTCGTCGCGCTTGATCAGGTCGACGACAGCGTCGTCGAACTCCTTGCTCTTCGGGGTGTAGCCGTACGGGCCATCGGCGTCGTGGGCGTGGCCGTGGTCGCAGCTCGCGATGAGTGCGATGCGCTTCGGCGAGGCGGCGGCCGCTTTGGCGATCGCCTTGCCCGCCACGACGTGGCGCTCGTACGGGAGGTCGCGGGCGGGAGCGACGACGACGGTCTGGACGGGCGGGTCGGCGCGGCCACCCATGAACCAGAGCGGCACGAGAACGGCCCAGTCCATCGGGAAGCTCGCAGCCGCCGTGTCGTTCGCGCCGTAGCTCACCCCCGCCACGGGGATCCCTTCAGCGGCGATCGCATCGCGGATCGCGAGTGCGAGCGGGCGGTCGACAGCCAGCCGAAGCTTCACCTCGCGATGCCCCTCGAGCGCCCCGGACACGTTCCCCGCGGTGACCACGGCCATGGCGCCGTCGACGTGGACGTTGTGCGGCGTCAGGACGATCGCGACCTCGGGCGTCGCGCGGTCGAACCGACGTCCGAGCTCCTCCATGCCGCGCCGGGTGACAGCCGCGAGATCGCGTTCGTCAGGACCGCATGCTTCGGCGATGGCGATCCCACCGTGCGGGGCGATGCAGGCGAACACCAGTGCCATGGCCGGAGCCTAGTCGGGTGCCGCGCCCTACCGGACCCGGCGCACCTCGAGCTTGCCCTCGGTGCGGCGCACCTCGTAGGACGGCTGATCGAATGTGGCGGGGCCCATCACCACGCTGCCGTCGGCGAGCTTGAACCGCGAGCCGTGGCAGCCGCACTCGATCGTGTCGCCCACGACCTTGCCCTCGGCCAGCGAGCAGCCGGCGTGCGCGCAGGTGTCGTGCAACGCCTGGATCTTGTCGCCCGTCCGGACGAGCACCAGGCTCTGCGCTCCGGCCTTCGCCTTCGTCGGCTGGCGGTCGGGCACCTCGGTCACGTCGAGGGCCGCCCATTTGGTCCCGCCCGCTCGCCAGGCGTGGCGATCGACCATGTTGCCGAAGGTGAAGACCAGGTCGCCACCGATGTACGCGCCCAGCACGATGAAGAGATACCCGGCGGCCGCGAGAAGGGTCGACTGGAACGGCGTGCCCGGCGCGTAGCCGAAGCGCACGACGAGCGAGAACAGATAGAGGACGAGCGCGACGACCATCAACGTGGCGTGGACGCCGCCGTACTGGCGGGCCTTGCCATCGGTCTCGCTGAGGTCGACGAACCCGGCTAGCGCCGCGAGGATCAGGCCGCCGAAGCCCAGGAGCGTCGCCCAGTTCGCACCGTCGTAGATGCCAAGGAGATCGAGGATGAGCGCGATCGTGAGGCCCCCGATCGGCACATCCGTGAGCAGCGGGTGGAGCGGGTGGCCGAGCCAGGTGCCGTGGAGGAAGCTGCGGAGCCATTTCGGCCGGAAGACGGACCGCTCCACGGTCGAGTAGAAGTCGGCGATCCCGACCCCCCAGCCCCACTTGTCCAGCAGGCTCCGGTTCACGAAGCGCCTGATCATGCCAGCCTCCCGAGCCGTCGCGCCAGCGCATGATGCGTCATCCTGCATACGTGCAGGTGGCCGGCCGGGACGTGACCGTCACGAACCGGGAAAAGGTGTTCTTCCCGCAGCGTGGGCTCACGAAGGGCGATCTGATCGATTACTACGTGTCCGTCGCTCCGGCGGTGCTGCCGCACGTGCGTCAACGCCTCATGCAGATGCTCCGCTACCCGAACGGCGTCGACGGCCAGTTCTTCTATCAGAAGCGCGTCCCCGTGCCGCACCCCGACTGGCTCCAGACCTACCTGATCGAATTCCCGAGCGGCCGCACGGCCGACTTCCCGGTGGTGAACGACGCGGCCGCGCTCGCCTGGATCGCGAACCTCGGCTGCATCGACCTGCACACGTGGTCCTCGCGCATCAGTGACGTCGAACGCCCGGACTACCTGCTCATGGACCTCGATCCGCGCGGGGGGGATCCGTGGGCACACGTGCGGACGATCGCGCTCGTCGTGAAGGACGTCATGGACGAGCTGGGGCTCGCGAGCTGGCCGAAGACGTCGGGTTCGACCGGGATCCATATCCTCGCGCCGATCGTCCCGGAGCTCCCATTCCCGGAGGTGCGCCGGTTCGCGAAAGCCTTCGCGCAGGAGGTCGAGCGGCGAGTGCCGGACATCGCGACGACGACGTGGAAGGTCGCCGACCGCACCGGCGTGTTCGTCGACTTCGGCCAGAACGCGCGCGATCGCACGATCGCCTGCGCGTACTCGATCAGGCCGACGCAGGATGCCCGCGCGTCAGCGCCGTTGCGCTGGGACGAGGTGGCCGACGTGGAAGCCGCGGACTTCACGATGGAAACGATGGGCGCCCGGATCGCGAAGGTCGGGGACCTGATGGCCGGCATGTGGAGCTCTCCCGCGAGCCTCATCCCGCTGTTCGAGCGGCTGAAGCTGAAGCCCCCACCCCTGACGGGCTAGCAGACCCCTTCGATCGCGCTGATCACGTGGTCGAGGTCGAATGGCTTGGCCACGTATCCGGCGGCACAGAGGCTCTTGGCCTCTTTTGCGAGCCCGCCCGCCGCCGACAGGAGCACGACGGGCGTCTTGTCGCCTGACCGCCGCTGCTCCGCGCAGAACGCCCACCCGTCCATCACCGGCATCATCAGATCGAGCAGGACGACGCACGGCTTCCAGCGGCCGAGGATCTCGAGGGCTTCCTTGCCATTGGCCGCGGTCTCGACGTTGAACCCCTCATCGTCCAGCGCGGTCTGCAGCGTATCGCGGATCACCTCCTGGTCATCGACGACCAGGACGTTGGCCTTGCTTCCACTCACCGCCTCGAAGCCTACCCCTTACACATCCCGGTCGGCCGACGGTCGAGGGAGCGAGCCGCCCGCTTCGAGCAGACCGGAGATCGTCGGATCGCCTGCCTGGCGCGCCGGCCGGACCTGTTCCCACGTGCATTGCTTCGGGTCCTTGTCCGGGCGGAAGCGAAGGAAGCGCGTGCCGTGACGGAAGCGGTGGGCCTCCATCTTGTCGTACCGCACCTCGCACACGATCTCGGGACGGACCTCGACCCACTCGAGGTCCTTTCCCTGGGACCAGCGGCTCTCGCCTCCGGGCATCCGGCCCTCGCCCAGGTGCCCGGTCTCGACCAGCGGCGGGAGGCGCTTCTGCAGATCCTTCTGCAGGTCGCCCGAGATGCCGGAGGTGTGGCCGACGAAGTCCAGGGTCCCGTCCTCTCCATAAAGGCCGAGCAGCAGGCTCGCGACCCGCGAGCCGTTCTTCCGATACCCCACGATCACGCAGTCGGCGGTCTTGTGGTGCTTCACCTTCACAACGGCTTCGCGCGATCCTGGCTTGTAGGCGAGATCCGTGCGCTTACAGACGACCCCGTCGAGCCCGATCATCTCGAGCCGCTCGAGCCACCGCTCCGCGAGCGCGCGGTCCTTCGTCTGCGGCGACAGGGTGAACGCGGTCGCCCGCTTCTCGAGCTCCACCCGCCGCTCTGCGAGCGGCCGCTCGTGGATCGCCTCGCCGTCCCACAAGAGGATGTCGAACGCGATGAACGTGGCCGGCGTTTCCTTCGAGAGCTTGCGGATCCGCGACTCGGCTGGGTGCAGGCGCAGCTGCATCGCGTCGAAGTCGAGCGCCCCGTCTCGCTCGATGACGATCTCCCCGTCGAGCGCGGAGTGCGGCGGCAGCAGCTCCCCGACGACCCGAAGCTCGGGGAAGTAACGGAGCAGCGGGCGGCCGTTCCGGCTCCACACCGCGATCTCGCCACCGTCGTTCTCGAGGACGCCTCGGAACCCGTCCCATTTCGGCTCGTACCGCCAGCGTTCGCCGGTCGGCAGGCCATCGACGAGCTCGGCCTCCATCGGGGGAAACGGGACGTTCGGGCCGGGCGACTGCACCCGGCGAGTCTAGGAAGGTCTAGCGGCCCCTGGTCTTCGCGTTGTCCATCATGCTGAGGTCCTCGGGATGCGGAACGTTGGGCTCCGGGCGATCGCTGTCCTTCACCCGGCCCTTCTCCGCGACGATCCCTTCCTGCTGCTCCACGACGCGCTCGGTCTCGAGGTCAGGCTTTCCGAAGTTCTCGGTCTTTGGCTTGTCTTTCATGCTCGGATCCGGCGCACGGGCCGTGCCACGCCCTGAGGGCACGGGATTTGCGTCGCTTTGGGGCATGAAAGACAGCCGGACCCCCCACAACCAGGAAGGCCAGCAGCCCACCCGGACCGCCGAGGAGACCGAGGAGCGCCTCGAGGAGAAGGCGCACGAGGATCGCGGTCAGGCGAACAAGGACCGCATCGAAGCGAAGATCTCGGCGCTCGAGGACTAGGGTTCCCGTTCGTCCCAGCGACACTCGCGCGGTGCCTTGTCGCGGCGCAGCCCGAGGAACACCGGTTGCCGCAGCTTGCCGTCGGCGGTCCACTCGGCGAACGCGACCTGGGCAACGAGCTTCGGCTTGACCCACGTCGCGTCCTTCAGTCGAGGCGCATCGGCGAACGGCGACGTGGCGCTGTGGATCGGAGCGAGGCGCGTCGCGAGGTCTTGGAGCGACTCGCCGGTGTATCCGCTGCCCACCTTGCCCGCGTAGCGGAGCCGGGTGCCGTCGTAGAGGCCGACGAGCAGCGCGCCGAGGTGCGCGCGCGAGCCTGCCGGCGCGGTGAACCCACCGATCACGAACTCGGATTGCTTGCGGACCTTCACCTTGAGCCAGGCCCGCGAGCGCACTCCCGGCTCGTAGCGCGAGGTCTCGTCCTTCGCGATGATCCCCTCCCACGCTTTCTCTTGTGCGCTCTTTAGAGCCTTTTCTCCGTTCTTTCCTACGCGACGTGAGAGGCGCAGGTCGGGGCCGCGCGGTAGGAATCCCTCCAGCGCCGCACGGCGTTCCTTCAACGGCCGCGCGAGCAGCGGCACGCCGTCGAGCTCGAGGAGATCGAAGACCGCGTACTCGGACCGGCCGGCGGCGCCCCGCCGCTGGAGCAGCTGGAAGCGGGACACACCCTTCGGGTCGAAGATCACGAGCTCACCGTCGAGGACCAGATCGCCGCCCGGAAGCGCTGCGATCGCTTCGGCCACCTGCGGGAAACCGGCGGTCAGGTCGAGCTCGTTGCGCGACAAGAGGCGGACCTTCTTGTTCGTCCGGTACGCGAGCGCGCGGATGCCGTCGTATTTCTCTTCGAAGACCCAGCTCGGACCAGTCGGGATCTCGGTCGACAGCGTCGCGAGCATCGGGCGGATCAGCTTCACGGATCTCCCGTCGCGGCTTTCGCAACGTTGCCGCCGTCGTCGCGCGCGATGCCCGCGAGCAGCCGGCGCGTCGTGACCGACCGCGGCTTGTCGATCGTGATGTCCACCGTCTTGGACGCGGCCGCGTCGGTGCGCTTCATGAGCAGCCACTTCCGGCCGCCGGTGCGCACCAGGACCCATGCCCCATGCAGCTTCTTGCCGTCGAGCGTGAACCGCAGCTCGCCGGCGCGTAGGGCCTTCCCCACGTCAGCGACATCCGCCTCGTAGGTGCCGTTGTCCCACAGCATGACGGTACCGCCGCCGTACTCGCCTTCCGGGATGACACCCTCGAAGGTCCCGTACTCGACTGGATGGTCCTCGACCTCCATCGCGAGCCGCTTGTCGGCGGGGTTCAGCGATGGGCCTTTCGGGACGGCCCATGATTTGAGCACCCCGTCGGCCTCGAGGCGGAAGTCGTAATGGAGCGCGGAGGCGCGGTGCTTCTGGATCACGAAACGGTGCTTCGACCGTTCGGCGATCTTGCCGCGCGGCTCGGGCGTCTTGTTGAAGCGGCGCTTCTTGGCGTAGTCATCCAGCGGGCTCATGCGCCACATCCTGCAACGCGCTTGCCGGGACCGGAGCTACATCGCGAGCTGGAGCTGGGCCGGCTCGCTGAACCGCTGGGGCTCGTCGTGGAACCGCAGGCCGGCGTACGCCCGCTCGATCCGCGCCTCGAGGGCCCGGAGATAGGTCGCGTCGAGCTTCGTGCCGTCGCCGTACCGGTCGAGATACCGCGGCAGCAGCTCGGGGAACTGCGCCGCGACGAACGTGTAGAAGACGTCCTTCGTCCCCGGGTCGAGCTTCAGCGGCCGCGACCCGAACGCGACCGCGCCCGCCGCGTGCGCCGCTTCGGCGACGGCGCGCATCGCGGGCTCGAGATCGGTGATCCCGGGGATCACGGGCGCGAGCAGCACGCCCGAGCGCAGGCCGGCGGCGCGCATCCGGCGAATGACCTCGAGACGCTTCGCCGGCGGCGGCGCGTTCGGCTCGATCCGACGTGCGAGTGCCGCGTCGACGGTCGTGATGCTCGACCAGATCCGCAGCTCCACGCGCTTCGCGATGGCGGCGAGCAGGTCGAGATCGCGCACGATCAGGGTGCCTTTCGTGATGATCGACAGCGGCATCGGCCGGCGCACGAGCACTTCGAGGGTGCGGCGGGTGATGCGATAGCGGCCCTCGCACGCCTGGTACGGGTCCGTCCCGGTACCGAGAGCCACCGCGCCGTCACGCGGCCGCCGCAGCTCCCGCTCGAGGATCGCCGCGAAGTTCGTTTTCACCTCGATCTCGCGATCGAAGCCCGCCCCGGGATCGCGGCCCATCCGCGAGTGGTAGTCCCTCGCATAGCAGTACACGCAGGAATGGGTGCAGCCTCGATACGGATTCAGGCTCCACTGGAACGGCATGCCCTGCACCCGTGTGAGCGCTGACTTGCATTCCGACTCGATGAACCGGACCGATTCAACCATGTGAACAGATGTTCTATCATGGATCGACGCCTCGATCCGGGGGGATGGTGCGACGCGGCTGGATGCGCATTTCGAGGAGGTCATCGTCGATCGCGCCGGCGACGCGGCGCCGTTCGTGGCTAGGGGGCCGCGGGAGCGATGAACACGCGGTCCTTGCCGTGCCGCTTCGCATCGTACAGGGCCGCGTCCGCGCTCCGGAACAGCGAATCCTCGTCCGTCGCGGAACGCGGGTAGCCCGCTACCCCGATCGACACGGTGCCGCTCACGTGCGCGCCGTCACTCGCCACCACGCGGGCCGCCGCGACAGCGACGCGGATGCGCTCGGCGACCAGCGCGGCCGCCTCGGGTGTCGCGTCCGGCTGCAGGACCAGGAACTCGTCGCCGCCGAAGCGAGCGACGACGTCACTCGTGCGGACGTGGCCCTGGACGGCCTGAGCGATGGCGACCAGATGCCGGTTGCCGGCCTCGTGGCCGTGCCGGTCGTTCACGTCCTTCAGCGAGTCGCTGTCGATCACCAGCAGCGAGAGCGGCCGGTCGCCGCGCTTCGCGCGCTCGATCTCTTCATGGAGGCGCGCGCGGAAGTGCCGGCCGTTGTACACGCCGGTGAGCTCGTCCGTGACCGAGAGCCGCCGGACCGCTTCGTGCGATGCGGCGGCGGAGATCGCCAGCGACGCCTGGCTGGCGAGCGTCTGGGCGAAGCGGTAATGCTCCGCGGTGAACGCGTTCACGCCCATCTTGACCGCGCGGATGACCCCGAGCAGGCGCTGATCGGCGACGAGCGGCACGACGATCGCGGACTTGCGGTCCAGTGGCACGCCCGTGACCGCGAGGACGCGCGGATCTGCGACGACGTCCGGGATGAGCGCCGGCTCGCGATGCTCGGCGGTCCAGCCAACGATGCCTTCGCCGAGCTTCACCCTGGTGTCGCGCACCGTCGTCTCGTACTCCATCGTGTAGTACCGCGGCTCGTACACCATCGTCGCGACCTCGAGCCACTCCGTCTCCTCATTCCACAGGAACACGGCTGTCGAGTCGGCGGTGGTCACGCGCTGGAACGCCTCGACGATCGTCTGCAGCGTGCCGTCGCGGTCGAGCTGGGTCGCGCGCCGGGCCACTTCGTTCACGGCCTGGAGCTCCTCGATGTCACTGCGGCGGGCGGCGTGCTCGCGCGCGTGCATGAGGGCGAGCGACACCAGCCCGGCGAACGCCGAAAGCAGCCGCTCGTCCTGGAGCGAGAACGCGTCGGTCTTCGGGCTCTGCACCGTGAGGACGCCGAGCAGATCTCCCCGGGCGATCAGCGGGACGCACATCTCCGACCGGCACGAGGGCGACGCCGCGATGTATCGCGGATCGCTCGACACATCACCGACGTTGAGGATCGTGCGCGATCGCGCGCACGCCCCGGTGAGCCCGCGCTCAGCGGACATGCGGTAATTCATGACCCCCACGTCCATGCTGCCCTCGCCCGCGGCCATCCCCGTGTACAGCTCGTCGCGCTCGGCGTCGTAGAGCAGGAGGTAGCGCATCGAGTACCCGAACTGGTCGCCCAGCAGCTCGACGGCGTGCGAGAGCACGCTCGCCTCATCCGTCGCCGCGTTCAGGAGCGCGTCGGCCGCGCGCATGAGCACGGAAAGCTCGTTCGCCCGAGGAGTCATTACTGCCATGGCCCGAACCTTAGGTCGGCGGTCTCCTTTGGAGGTTCCGCGCGAGGGAGTACTGACGTCCTACTGCACAAGGCGTGCGGGGACACCCGCCAGAGGGAGGGTCCGCAGGGTCTTCCCCGTGCTTGCGTCGAGGACCAAGAGCTGGGCGGGGTCGCGCCTGGCCATGAGGATCCGATCTCCCCCACTCAGCGGGCCGCAATCGCTTCCGGCGTTCGTAGCCCGTGAGTCTGTGCCGATGACGTAACGCCGTGCTGAGTTGCCCGCGGTCGAGCACAGGTGAACCGTTCCGTCCACGGTCGCGACCGCCTGGAGCCCGATCCCGACCTGGCCACCGCGCTGGCCCTGCGGGAACGGGGCCGCGAGCGACATCTCGGTCCAGTGCAGCGGGTCGGTGATCACGTACAGGCGGAAACCCGGGCCACCGGCGCTGGACCATGCGACGACGCCGGTCCGGCCATCGCTGATGCGGAACGCCGACGGGGGGACGAGCGACCCACCGGGCAGCGCGAGCCGCACGGTCACGGCTCTGGTGCTCACGTCGATGAACGCGACCTGCAGGCGCTGCGGATCGCCGAATGGGACGAGCAGCGCGTCCCCACGGATGACCCCGGGCCCCGCGGTCGCCGGGAAGACGATCGGATCGGCTGCTTTCCTCGTCCCGAGATCGATCGGCACCACGGTGCTCCGGATGTTCGTGACCGTGACGGCGAACAGGGTCGTACCGTCGGCGGTGGGCACGAGTGACACGACCGTCGGGCCGCCGAGGTCGATCGCGCCGAATTGCGATCCAGTCGTCGCGTCGAGCAGCGCGATCTTGCCGCCGTCGAGCCCCACGTAGAGCGACCGCCGGTCCGCGGAGATGGCGAGCGTGGTGATCCGGTCGCCGGCGTCGAACAGCTGACGGGTACCGGCGTCCAGGTCGATGGCCTCGATCTCCTGCGCGTCCGCCTCGTCGCTGCTCCGTGAGATCGCGACGAACACGACGGACGGGGCCGCCGTCGGCCGCGCAAGCGGGCCGAGGCCCAGCACGTATGCGATCGCGACCGCGCCGATCAGCAGGACGGTCGCGCCGACAGCGATGAGCGGCCCGCGCACTGGGGCCTCAGTATGGCGAGCGCCAGTGGACGAACGCGTCGTCATCACCCGCGACCCGTTCAATGCCGAGACCCGGCTCGAGCGGCACGCGGGTCCGTTCACCCCGAGCGGCCTCCACTACGTGCGGAGCCACTTCGCCTTCCCGAGCCCCTCAGCGAGCATCGCCATCGGTGGCGCGGTCCAGCGTGCGCGGTCCGTCCCGATCGACGAGCTGCGCGCACTCGAGGCGCGCACGCTCGCGGTGACTCTCGAGTGCGCCGGCAATGGCCGCTCCTTCCTCGAGCCGCCCGCTCCGGGCGAGCAGTGGGGCGTGGGAGCGGTGAGCACCGCCCGATGGACCGGAGTCTCGCTCCGATCGCTGCTCGAGCCAGCCGGTCTGTCTCCGTCGGTCGTCGAGGTCCTATTCCGCGGCGCGGACGCGGGCACGCCCGGCGGTGCGGAACGACGGATCGCGTTCGAGCGCTCGCTGCCGATCGGGCGCGCCCTCGCGGACGACGTGATCGTCGCCCACTCGATGAACGGGGCCGATGTGCCGGTCGAGCACGGCGCGCCGGCACGCCTCATCGTGCCGAGCTGGTACGGCATGGCCTCTGTGAAGTGGCTCGCGGAGATCATCGCGCTCGAGCAACCGTTCCGCGGGTTCTATCAGCGCGACCGCTACGTCGCGGGCGACCGTCCGCTGCGCGAGGTCCGGCCGCGGGCGGTCATCGCCGAACCGCTTCGCGACGTGCCGGCCGGGACCGCGACGATGCGCGGATATGCATGGTCGGGCCAGGGAACCGTCACGCGCGTCGAGGTCTCGTCGGATGGCGGCGCGAGCTGGCGCGACGCCGAGCTTGGCCCTCCGGTCTCACCGGCCGCGTGGCTGGAATGGCGAGCGGTGTGGAACGCGGCGCCCGGCGTCCACGACCTGCTCGCGCGCGCGACCGACGCCAGCGGCGAAGCTCAGCCGCTGGTCCAGCGATGGGATCCGCTGGGGTACGAGAACAACGCGGCCCAGCCCGTCCGCGTCTACGCACGCTGACGGCGACGCGGCCACAGCGACCGGAACGCCGACCGCAGGCCGGCGAGCCGGTGCGCGATCGTGGGGATCGGCTCGGCATTCGGCAGGATCGCATCGGTCTCGAGCGGGCTCGTGCGCAGGCGCACCTGCAGCAGCAGCCGGTACAGGATCTCCCACTGCTCGAAGTCCAGCTCGGTATCGGCGATGCGCCGCGCGATCGCGTCGAGATCCGCCTCGCCACGCGCCGCGCGCGCGAGCGCATCCTCGATCTCCTGGGCGTCCTTGGTCCAGGTCTGGTACGCGCGCGTGAACGTGAGCTCGCGCGCGATCGCGGCACGGGCCCGCGAGAGGGGGCCCTTACGGCCCCGCACGGCGAGATCCATCGGGTGGATCACGATCTCGACGCCCGGGTCGTGCAGCACGAGCAGCCTTTCGGGAACGAGTGCCGCGACACGCTTCCCGCCGCAGAGCGCGAGGACCCGACCCGGCAGCTCGTACATCCATCCGGCGCGCCGCGTCGCGAGCGGCAGCTTCGCGCGCTCGAGCGCGGCGCCCAGATCGCGCACGACCGTGTCGTAGCCCCCGGGCTGGACCGCGATCGCGACATGATCGCTCTGCCACCGCCGCAGCATCGCGCGGATGTTCGTGAGGGGTGCCAGCACCATCATCCACACCAGGACGACGAAGAGGCCGATCGCGTACGGGTAGCCGCGCAGCGTCTCCCGTACCAGCTCCGCACCGTGCGGCTGCGCATTCGTGAGCTTCGTCGCGAGGTACCCGACCGCCAGCGGAAGCAGGACCGCGAGGGCGAGCATGACGGGCCGCACCCATGGGTCCGCCCAGCTCGGGATCGTGACGAAGGCGAGCACGAACGTCGCGAAGCTCGGGACGGCGATGCCGGCGAGCACGATCGGCCACAGCAGGGACGCCGCCGCCATCGCCGACAGGAACAGCTGCCGGTCCTCGGGGACCCGGCCGAACAGGGCCATGGTCGCCCACGAGAACGCGAGGCTCAGGACGCGGCCGAGCTGACGTCCAACGAACGCGAAGATCGCGCCGATGGGAAGCATGCGTCGGGGTGTCGCACGAGCCATGCCGCCACGTCGTCGAGCAGGGCCTGCGCACCGACGACGTTGGACTCTGCGCCGGAGTGCGGGTTGAGGGCGACCCCGTCCACGCCGTCAGCCACGCGCCCGGCGGCGCGGTCGTAGACCGGGCGGCGGGCCGGATTGCGGCCGTCGAACCACGCGCGCGCGTCTCGCGCCGCCCCCGCATACCGCGCATCGCCCGTGGCCCGGGCGAGCTGCTCCATCGAGAACACGGCGGATGCCGCGCCGTACGGCTGAACGGTCGGCAGATCGAACCCGTTCGCGATGAGCGGAATGAGGTACTCGTCCGCGCTCCGGCACGCGACCTCGATCAGGTCGGGACGCCGCAACGTCGTGCCCGCGAGCGCGAGCACGCCTTCCTGGATGTGCGCCCAGATGTGCGGCTCCTGGGCGTCGTGCGCATCGAGGAGTACGTTGCCGCGGCGCTGCGAGACGATGTCATCGCACCATCGGGCGATATCCGCCGGTGGGTCCTGGGCGTCCAATGCGGCGAGGACCTGGACGGCGCGCACGTCCGCGCCGACGGGGCGCTCGTCGAATGAGGCGCGCGCGCGCCGGTAATCATCGCGCGCGCGATCGTCGCCGAGCACCCGCCAGGCCTTCGCCATCGCGCGCGCGCCGCGAGCCTGCCAGAACGACGCACCGTCGGCGCGCGAGGTGATGCCCTCGATGTTGCGCACGCCGTTCCAGTCCAGGACGAAATTCACGAACCGTCCATCGTCCTGCTGCATCCACCGGCAGAAGCCGAGTAGCCCGTCGACCCAAACGCGCGCCACGGGCAGCTTCGTGCGGGCCCAGAGATCGCTCCACAGGACGAAGGCCCGCGACACGTCGTCCAGGCACGCGACCCCCTCGATACCGCTCTCCTGGGCGGCGAAGTGCTCGCCGGCGTCGTCCGCGTAGATCGCGAGGCCGAGCGCCTGCTGGTCGCCGGCGTCGAGCGGTCGCGCGAGCGCCGCGAGACGGGTCAGCATGGCTCGAGGCTGTCGAGGATCTCCCGCACGTCGAAGTCCGCGGCAGCAACGACGGAATCGGCGGCACCGTAGTACAGGCGGATGCGCTCCCGCTGCTCGTCAAGCCGGATGTGCCCGCACGAGAAGACCGTGTGGTTGAACAGCCCGGTCGTCTCGTACACCTCCGTCGGCTTGAGGATCGGCTTGGGCGAGCGCGCGATGACCTTGCGGGGATCGTCGAGATCCATGAGCAGCGCGCCCATGGCGTAGGTCGTGTTCCGGTCGACGCCGTGATAGATCTCCAGCCACCCGCGCTCGGTGCGGAACGGGACCGCCGAGGCCCCGGTGCGCAGCTCGTCCCACTGGCCCCACCGGGGCATCGCGAGCCGCTGGTGACCGCCCCACTCCTTCATGTCGTCGGAGAAGGCGATCCAGATCCCAAAGATGCGGGCGAACGATTGGGGCATCGGCCGGGTGAGCGCGACGTACTTGCCGCCGATCTTCTCCGGGAAGATCACGACGTCCTTGTGATCGGGCAGCAGGATGACGCCCTTGCGCTCGAAAGACACGAAATCGGACGTCGTGGCGAGGCTCGTGGTGATCCCCCACCGCGATACGGATACGTACGTGACCTGGAATTTCCCGTCGATGAACGTGACCCGCGGGTCTTCGATCCCGTACTCCTCGAGCGGATCCAGCGGACCCAGGCCTACATCCTTGTCGACCGTGAAGTGGACGCCGTCGCGCGATCGCGCCACGCGGAGATGCGAGATCTGCGCGAGGTAATCCTGATAGCCCTCGTTGACCATGCCGAGCGGGCCGCTTGCGTTCTTGTAGCGGATCGCCCGCGGGTCGCGCAGGTCGAGGCCGGGAAGATCCTTCGGAATGTAGGCGACGCGCACGGACGGCGGGTGCGTCGACGCATCCATGTAGGCCATCCCGATGACGTCGTCCTTCGTGTAGTGGTGCGGGAGCGGCTTCTGCACGGGATGCGGTCCACCGAAGTCGAGCGTGAATGCGCCCGGCGGCAGGTCCACGTCGCTACGGGGGCGCTCCGCGACGCGCAGCAGCAAGATGACCTCGTCGCCGATGACCGCGGCTGCCGCGTTGAAGACGGACACGACCTCGAGTGCCGGCTGGGACGGCGGCACATCGCGCGCGGTGAGCAACGGATTTTCCGCAAGGCGCCGACCCAGGTCTGCCCGTTCGGCGGTCTTCAAACGGCGACGAGCGGATCGTGCTGGCGGTGCGGCTCGAGCACGTGCTGGGTCAGCGCGAGCACCCGACGACCGACCGCCGGCCACGCCGTCTCGCGCCCGTAGGCGTAGGCCCGACGCTCGAGGCGCTGCTTGAGCTCGGCGTCGCCGAGGATCCGCTCGACGGCATCGGCGATCGCCGGTGCATCGCGGAACGGCACGATGATGCCGCGATCGTCGGCCAGTGCTTCGATCGCGTGCAGGTACGGCGTGGACACGATCGCCTTCCCCGCTCCGAGGGCATACGCGAGCGTGCCGCTCGTGATCTGGTTGGGGTCGAGGTACGGGGTCACGTACACGTCGGTGGCGAGGAGGTACCCGACGATGTCGCGCTGGGTCAGGTATTCGTTCACGAAGCCGATGTGGTCGGACATGCCGAGCTCCTCGGCGAGGCGCTCGAGCGTGTTCCGGTATGCCTCACCCTGCTGCTTCAGCAATTCCGGGTGGGTCTGGCCGACGACGAGATACAGCGCGTTCGGGTGACGCTCGACGATCGCGGGCATGGCGCCGATCACGAACTCAAGTCCCTTGCGCGGATCCACCAGGCCGAAGGTCGAGATGATCACGCGGCCTTCCACCCCGAGCTTGGTCTTCAGGCGGTGCCGGCCGGTCGGCTCGATGGCCGGCATGCCGTGCGGGATCACGACCGGGACCTTCGTGATCCCGTAGTCGGACACAAGGAGCCGGGCCGCCGTGTGGGCCATCACGATGATCTCGTCACTGCGCGACGAGATCAGCCGGACGGCGTCGCGCATGGACGGTGACGGGCTCGGCGGGACGCTGTGGAGCGTGACCATGAGCGGCTTGGTGAGCTCCTGCAGGAACGGCCGGAGGTGATCCTCGTACACGCCGTCCTTCCAGACGCCATAGAGCCCGAACTCGTGCTGGAGGTTCACGACGTCGACGTTCGACTCGTTCAGAAGGGCCGCGGCGGACCGGTACGAGTCAGGCTCCCGCTGGCGGATCCGGCTCTTCACCTCCGGGCCGTAGGCGCGGGCGCTGTTGGGCTCGTCGATCGCGACGACCGAGCAACGGACCGTCGGGTCGGCCGCTTTCACGGCGGCCATCACGTCGGCGGTGAAGGTCGCGATCCCGCAGCGACGAGGAATGGAGGAGGAGACAAAGGCGATCCGCATGGACTCCATGCTAGACGTCACTGGGCGCTTGGTTGTCAGCCGCGCGCGGTGGGACTGCGCTGCGCTTTCGCCTCTTGTTGGAGGACCTGTTCGCCGGGACCGGGGGTGTCGGTCCCGAGGATCGGGCCGCCCCGCGCGATGGCGCCGGGCAGCTCCATCTCCGCGACCTCATCGGTGCTCTGACGCTCAGGCACCCGCTCGTCGACGGTCTTGCTCTTGCGTTCCGCGACGCCCAGATCGTCCGTGGGACGCGGGCTCTTCTCGTTCGGCATGTTCGACCTCCCTGCTGGCGAGGCAGGTCGAGCATGGAGTGTGCCGTCAGCGGATCCCCGCGACCCCCAGCAGGCCCGGCAGGATCGAACCGAAGAACGAGCCGGCGATCGCGGCGCCGGCGACGAGCACGAGGATCTCGAGCCCGGATACCAGCGGGTTGCGCTTCGTGAGCCGGGATTTCCACAGCCCGACGGCGAACATGACGACGGCCGAAAGCCCGATCGACACCCAGAGACCCGTGCGGACGGGCAAGAAGAAATACGGAAGAAGCGGGACGAGCGCGGCGACGAAGAACGAGCCGGCGAGGATGAGCGCGCCCTGGAGCGGCGAGCCACCTTCGTCGATCGCGAGGCCGAGCTCCTTCTCGACCATCGTCCGCAACAGCACATTCGGCTCGCAGGCGATCTCCGCCGCGATCCTCCTGGATGACTCCTCGCTTAGGCCCTCGCGCTCGAACATGAAGGCGACCTCGGCCTCGGCCTCGCCGGGTCGGTCCTCCACCTCCGCGCGCTCGGTCGCGATCTGGGCAACGAAGATCTCGCGCTGGCTCTTCGACGACATGTACTCGCCCGCGCCCATGGAGAAGACTTCGGCGAGCGTCGCGGCGATGCCGCTGATCAGCACGGTGTACGTGTCGTTCGACGCCGCGGCCACGACGGTCACCACGGCGAGGATGCTGGTCACGCCATCCTGCAGCCCGAAGACGACCTCGCGCACCTCGGCGAGGAGATCGGCCTCTTTGCGCTCGTCGTCGAGGTGCGCTTGTAGCCAGGCCTTGTCGTGGAACGGACGCTCGGCGGTGGGCTGCCGCATCAGATGACCCGGCCGGGCCCGCCGCCCTCCGCCTCGAGCGGCAGGCCGGCACGCTTCCACGCGGTCACGCCGCCCTCGAGATTCTCGACTGTGTAGCCGAGGGTCCGAAGGCCGCGCGCGGCGGCGTCGCTCCGGTTCCCGTGACGGCAGACCGTGAGGATCGTCGCGCCCCTGGGCACCTCGCCGATCCGCGCGCGCAGCTCGCCGAGCGGGATATGTTGCGATCCGGCGATGCGTCCGGCCACCCACTCGTCAGGCTCGCGCACGTCCAGCAGGTGGAGGTCGGTCCGACCCTTCGCGTCCTCGGGCGTCACTGGCAAGAATTCTGCGTCAGGCGGCCGGTCTGTGGATCACGACCACTTTCGCGACCTGCTCGTGCGCACGCGCGAGGAGCTCGTCAGCTCGCTCGAGCCGATCCGGGTGCGGCTCCGCGAGCCGCAGCGCGACTCGAGCGGCGAGATCGCGCTCGCCGACCAGCATCCGGCCGACGCGGCGAGCGACACCGAGATGCGGGAGCTCGATCTGGCGACCGAGGTGCTGTTCGAGTCGCGGGTCGGGCAGGTGGACGACGCGTTGCGCAGGCTGGACGACGGCACGTACGGCATCTGCGCCGCGTGCAGCAAGCCGATCCCGGCCGAGCGGCTCGAGCTCGTACCCGAGACGCCATACTGCGTGGCGGACGCGGCGAAACAGCGCGTATAAGGGGAGGACCGAGGTGCGCGAGCCATACCCTGTGACGCTCGTGCCGCTCTTCCCGCAGTTCCTTCAGCGCCGCCGGGCGAAAGCGGACTTCCCGCTCCGCGCGATGGAGAAGCTCGGTCTCGACCGGCCCTCCTACTTCTTCGCCATGGACCTCGCCATCCAGGACCCGCGCGGCGCGCGGCCCCAGGACATCGGCAACAGCGCATATCGCACGACGGACGACGCGTTGCGGACGAGCGCCGCGGCGGGCGAATCGGCCGGTCTGCTCACGTGGGCGGACGGCCGATGGTCGCTCACCGCGAAGGGGACGAGCGCCGTGAGCGAGCTGCGGCGCGCGATCGATGCGCACTACGCCTCCCAGGTACCGATCGCGAAGGACGAGCTCGAGCGGCTGGCCGCCCTGCTCGACGCCGCGTACCAGGTCGCGGCCACCTCCAAGGAGCCCGCGACCCGCGAGCACACGCCCCGCGGAGCGCGCTACCGCTGGCAGGCGCCGTCCTCGGCGATGGCCCGGCTCGACGCGGCGATCTACGGGCTCTGGCAGATCCGCGACGACTGCCATGTCCAGGCGTGGCGGGACGCCGGGCTGACCGGCCCGGCGCTCGACGTACTCACGCGCGTGTGGCATCACGAGGCCACCACCGAAGAGGAGCTCGCCGCGAAGATCGCCACCCAGCGTCCTCAGGACGTCCGCGCCGCGGTGCAAGAGCTGCGGGCCGCAGGCCACCTGACCGCCGGACCGGCTCTCGCGCTCACCCCGAAGGGAACGGTGACCCGCGAGCGGATCGAGGCCGAGACCGATCGGTACTTCTTCGCTCCGTGGCCGGACGCTGTGGGTGCGCAGGCCGAGTGGCTGACCGAGCGGTTGGCGGCGGTGAACGCGGCCCTGGCCTAGAACGCGCTTTTCATGATCGTTACGTCTGGCACCGATATTGCGAAGGTTCTCGGCAATGGCGATCGCGAGCCCTGGTCAATCGGCCGAGCGGAGCGTCAGTCATGACGCTCGGATCCTGGTCGTCGATGACGAATCGGACATCGCGAACCTGCTTGGCACGGTGTTGCGCGAGGAGGGCTTCTCCGTCCGCGTCGTGACCGACTCGCGCCAGGCGCTCGAGGTCTTCAACAGCTTCCGTCCCGACCTCGTGAGCCTCGACGTCATGATGCCCAGCGTCGACGGCATCAGCCTCTGTCTCCAGCTTCGCAAGGAGACCGACGTTCCGATCCTGTTCGTGTCCGCCAAGAGCGATCCGCCCGACCGCGTGGTCGGCCTGCGCATCGGTGCCGACGACTACATGGGCAAGCCATTCGATAACAACGAGCTCGTCGCGCGCGTCGAGGCGCTCCTGCGCCGGCGTTCGTACGCCGCGGTCGCCGAACGCGACCGGCGTCAGCTGCGCTTCGGGCTGTTCGTCATCGACCTCGGCAGCGTGCAGGCGATCCACGGCGACGTCGCCCTTCCGCTCACCCCCACCGAGTTCAAGCTCCTCAAGACGCTCGGCGGCGAGCCTGGTCGCGTGTTCACCCGTGACGACCTGCTCACCGGCGTGTGGGGATACGAGCCGGGCAGCGACACCCGCCTGGTCGACGTACACGTCGGACGGCTGCGGAAGAAGCTCCAGGATGGCGGCGTGACCGAGGTCGCGATCGAAACGGCGCGCGGCTTCGGGTACAAGCTCACGAGGACAAGCGAGGAAGCCGCGGCTTCCTAGCGCGACGCAGCAGCGGCAGGCGCCGAAGAACGAGCACCGCGCAGCGCGCCCAGCCCGCGCATCAACGACCCGAACTCTTCGAATGTCAGCGACTGAGGTCCGTCCGACAGCGCGCGCTCGGGATCCGGATGCACTTCGATGATCAACCCGTCGGCGCCGGCGGCGACCGCCGCGCGGGCCATCGGCGTGACGTACGACGCCTTACCGGTGCCGTGGCTTGGGTCGACGACCACCGGTAGGTGCGAGAGCTCGTGGACGACGGCGACCGCGGAGACGTCGAGCACGTTGCGCGTCGCCGTCTCGCCACCCGGCACCGGTAGGCCCCGCTCGCAGAGCATCACATTGCCATTGCCTTCGCGCAGGATGTATTCGGCGCAAAGCAGCCAGTTCTCGATCGTCGGATACATCCCGCCGCGCTTCAGGAGCACGGGGTGTCCCGAGCGGCCGACCTCACGCAGCAGCGCGTAGTTCTGCATGTTCCGAGCGCCGATCTGGAGGATGTCGACGTACTTCGCGCAGAGCGCGACGTCGTGCGGGTCGAGCACCTCGGAGACGATCGGCATGCCGGTCTCGCGCTTCGCGCGGGCAAGGAGCTCGAGCCCCTCCTTGCCGAGGCCCTGGAAGTCGTAGGGCGACGTTCGCGGCTTGAACGCGCCGCCGCGGAGGATGTTCGCGCCGGCTGCCTTCACCGCGTGGGCCGTGGACAGCAGCTGGTCCTCGGTCTCGACGGAGCACGGCCCGGCCATGACCACCACGGTGCCGGCACCGATCGCGAGGTCATCGACCATCACGACCGTCGGATCGGGATGGAACTCGCGCGACGCGAGCTTGAAGCGTTTGAGGACCGGGACCACGCGATCGACCGCGGGCAGGGACTGCAGCTGCTCGGCGAGGCGGGCTTTGTCGTCGTCGAGCACGCCGATCGCGCCGATGACGCTCACCTCGCTCCCCGAGAGGTTCGCACCGTACCCGCGCTCGCGGAGGCGATCGACGATGTGGTCGATCTGTTCCTTCGTCGCGCCCTTGCGCATGATGATGATCACGCGAATATCGTACGAGCCGTGCCGCTGTACGCGTTCAAGGGACGGTCGCCGCGCGTGCACCCGACGGCGTTCGTGGCACCGACCGCGGTCCTCATCGGCGACGTGACGCTGCACGAGCACGCATCGGTGTGGTTCGGCACGGTGTTGCGTGCTGACATGGATCGCATCGAGATCGGCGCGCGGTCCAACGTGCAGGACAACTCCACCATCCATACCGACGAGCACGAGCCCACGATCGTCGGCGAGGACGTGACCATCGGCCACAACGCGCTCGTCCACTCGAGCGTCATCGAGAACAACGTCCTCATCGGCCAGGCTGCCGTGCTCGTCGGCGGCTGCGTCATCGGGACGGGCTCGATCGTCGGCGCAGGGGCGGTGGTGCGTGCCAAGATGACGGTGCCACCGCGGTCGCTCGTGGTCGGCGTGCCCGCGACGGTCGTCCGCGAGGCGCGGCCCGAGGATGAGCGCTGGACGGTGAAGGCGGCCGAGCACTACGTCGATCTCGCGTCCTGGTACCGCGACAACATCGACGGAGCGCGCTAGTGGCGACCCTTCGCGTCGACGGAAACAGCCTCAGCATCGCCGACGTGGTCAGCGTCGCGCGGCGCGGAACGCCCGTCGGGCTCGACCGGGCCTCCGAGCAGCTCGTGCGCGCGGCCGCGAAGCTCGTGGCCGACGCGGCCGACGGGGACGCGGCCATCTACGGCATCAACACCGGGTTCGGCGATCTTTCGCAGGTCCGGATCCCGCGCGCCGATCTCGCGAAGCTCCAGCTCAACCTGCTCCGCAGCCATGCCGCGGGCGTCGGCGACCCGCTGCCCCAGGACGTGACGCGCGCGGTCCTGTTGCTGCGCGCGAACACGCTCGCCAGCGGACGCTCCGGCGTGCGCCCCGAGACCATCGACCTCCTCCTCGACTTGCTGAACCGCGGCGTGCACCCGGTGATCCCGATGCACGGGAGCGTCGGGGCATCCGGCGACCTCGCGCCACTCGCCCATGCCGCGCTGGTCCTGGTCGGCGAAGGTCAGGCCACGTTCGAGGGAAAGCTCCTGGGCGGCGCCGAGGCGTTGAAGCGCGCCGACCTCCGGCCGCTGGAGCTCGCGCCGAAGGAGGCACTCGCGCTCATCAACGGCACGCAGGTGATGAGCGCGATCGGCTGCCTCGCGCTGCACGACGCCGAGGTGCTCTGCACCTCGGCCGATATCCTCGGCGCCCTGTCGGCCGAGGCGCTGCGCGCGACCGACGCCGCGTGGGACGCCTCGCTGAACGCCGAGCGGCCGCACCCGGGCCAGGAGATCGTCGCGGCCAACCTCCGCCGGCTGGTCCACGGCAGTCCGATCATCGCGTCGCATAAGGTCGGAGATCCCCGGGTGCAGGACCCGTATTCGATCCGATGCATGCCGCAGGTCCACGGTGCCTCGCGCGACGCGCTCGCGTACACGCGCCGCGTCCTCGAGATCGAGATCAACAGCGTCACGGACAACCCGCTCGTGTTCGCCGAGGAGAAGCGGATCGTCAGCGGAGGCAACTTCCACGGGCAACCGGTCGCGATCGCGCTCGACCTCGCGACGATCGCGGTCGCCGAGCTCGCGGACATCAGCGAGAGCCGCATCGATCGCATGACCAACGGCCACACGAGCGGATTGCCGGCGTTCCTCTCACCCGATCCCGGGCGGCACTCCGGGTTCATGGTCGCGCAGTACACCGCCGCGGCGCTCGTCGCGGAGAACCGCCTGCGCGCGATGCCGGCATCGGTCGAATCCATCCCCACGTCGGCCGACATGGAGGACCACGTGAGCATGGGCGTTCACGCGGCGCACAAGCTCTCGTCCGTCGTGGCGAACACGCGCAGCGTGCTCGCGATCGAGGGGCTCTGTGCCGCACAGGGCCTCGACCTGCTCGGCATGACCAGCTCGGCCGCCCTGGAGGCCGCCCGGCGGGTCATCCGCGAGCATGTCGCGACCCTGGCGGCCGACCGGCCGCTGGCCCCGGACATTTCCACGATGCGCGACGTCATCACCCGGGACCTGCTGGCGACCGCCGTTCGCCATACGTCCGGCGAGCTCGATTAGGGCTTCTTAGCCCGAATTCATGCTCCCCGGCATCGTCCGTGATGAACTGATCGTCGTGAAGCAGCCAAAGCGATCCCCCCTGATGACCTCCGTGAACGCCATCCGGGCGCTCGCGGCCGGGATCACGATGCTCAGCCTCGCAGGCATGACGGTCTACGCGGGCGATCACCTCCACAACCAGAGCGCGCCGCTCCAGCCCGCGGTCGCGGGCGCGGCGGCCGCTCCGGCGAAGACCACGACGACCTCCACCACCGGTCGGCTGCAGCTCGCCCGCGGCGTCTCGACCACGACCACGCGGGCCGTGACCACCACCCACCACAGCTAGGCGGGACCCGTGACCACGGATCAGATCTGGATCATCGCCCGCTCATCGGGCACCGCCGCGCTCGTGGCGCTGGTGCTGTCGATCCTCTCGGGCATGGCGCTGCGGTCGGGCGCGCTCGCCTGGCTCTCGCACAACCGCGGCGTGCGCGCGATCCACGACCTCTCGAGCATCCTCTGGCTGCCGCTCATCGTCGTGCACGTGATCACGCTCATGCTCGATCCGTACGCGAAGGTCGGCGTCATCGACCTGTTCATCCCGTTCCTCGTGTCGTACGGCTCGTTCGCCGTCGGCCTGGGCACGATCAGCCTGCAACTCATCGTGATCGTGCTCATCGCGACGTGGCTGCGCTCGAAGCTCAGCCATGAGGGCTGGCTCTCGATCCATCGGCTGTCGTACTTCGCGTTCGTCGGCGCCTTCGCGCACGGCCTCCTCGCGGGGACCGACTTCGCGCAGCCGGTGCTCGGCGCGCTCGCATGGCTCACCGCCGCGGTCCTCCTGATCGTTGGGTTCCGCCGGCTCACCGCGTCGCGGACCCGTCAGTCCCCGGCGCGCTCCAAGACCGTCGCGATCCCCTGACCCACCCCGATGCACATCGTCGTGAGCGCGTAGCGCGCGTTCGTCCGGCGTAGCTGCAGCGCGGCCGTACCCGCGAGGCGCGCGCCGCTCGCACCGAGCGGATGCCCGATCGCGATCGCGCCGCCGTTCGGGTTGAGTCGCCGCTCGTCGCGCCAGTCGACCCCGAGCTCGACGCAGCATGCGATCACCTGGCTCGCGAACGCCTCGTTCAGCTCGACGATCTCCATGTCCTTCATCTCGAGCTTCGCGCGCCACAGCGCTTTGCGCGACGCCGGGATCGGCCCGAGGCCCATCTCGTCGGGCCGGACGCCCGCGGCGCCGGTGCTCACGATCCGCGCGATCGGCCGGAGGCCGAGAGCCTTGGCGCGCTCGCCCGAGGCGACGATGAGCGCCGACGCGCCGTCGTTGATCCCCGAGCTGTTTCCCGCGGTCACGCTTCCGTTCTCGGCGAACGCGGGCTTGAGCTTCGCGAGCGCTTCGAGCGTGCTGCCGGCGCGCGGATGCTCGTCGCGGTCGACGAGGACGGTCGCGCCCTTCGGCTGCGGCACCGGCGTCGCGACGATCTCCTCGGCGAGGATGCCGTGCTTCATGGCGCGCTCCGTCTTCTGCTGACTGAGGAGCGCGAGGCAGTCCTGGTCGGCGCGCGACACCTTCCGCCGCTGCGCGACGTTCTCGGCGGTCTGCCCGAGCGTGACGGTGTGACCGTCGGCGACGAGCTGTGGGTGCGCGAAACGCCACCCGAGCGTGCTGTCCGCGGACTCGGGTGCGCCGCGCGGATACCCGACATCCGGCTTCAGCGTCACGATCGGCGCGCGGGTCATGCTCTCGACGCCGCCGGCGACGAACAGGTCGCCCTGCCCGCTCCAGATGGCTTCGGCCGCGCTGTTGAGCGCCTGGAGGCTCGAGCCGCACAGACGGTTCACTGTCTGCGCCGGAACGTCGACCGGGAAACCGGCGAGCAGCGTCGCCATCCGCGCGACGTTGCGGTTGTCCTCGCCGGCGCCATTGGCGTTCCCAAGGATCACGTCGTCGATGCCGGCGGGGTCGATGCCGCTCCGGTCGACGATCGACCGCATGACGTGCGCGGCCATCGCATCGGGTCGCAGGCCTGCGAGCACGCCGCCGTAGCGGCCGAACGGGGTGCGGACGTAGGCGCAGATGAACGCGTCGGTCACGACGTCGAGTGTAGGGACGGCGGTAGCATCCGATCGATGCCGATCGAGCTCCGCATCAATGGAACGACGCACGCCGTCGAGGTGACGGGGACAGCGACGCTGCTCTCCGTGCTCCGCGACGACCTCGGCCTCACCGGCACGCGGTACGGCTGCGGCATCGGGCGGTGCGGCGCGTGTTTTGTCCTCGCCGAGGCGGGGGCAGGGGCCCCCGGGAGCGGAGCGACCGCCGTGGCGTCGTGCCTGCTCACCGCGGCGCAGGCGGCGCGAATGGAGATCACCACCGTCGAGGGGCTCGCCTCACCGAACGCACTGCACCCGGTGCAGGACGCGTTCATCGCCGAGGACGCGATGCAGTGCGGCTACTGCACGAGCGGCATGGTCATCTCAGCGGCGGCGCTGCTCGGGCGCACGCCGCATCCGACCGAGGACCAGATCCGCGAGGCGCTTGCGACCAACCTATGCCGGTGCGGCGTGTACGGCCGGGCGATCCGCGCGGTGCAGCGAGCGGCCGGCTGATGCCGCCCGAGCGCCTCGAGCAGCGCGTCGCGATCGCGCCCGACGGCGCGGTCACCGCGTTCTCGGGCAAGGTCGAGTTCGGTCAGGGCATCCGCACGGGCTTCGCGCAGATCGTTGCCGACGAGCTCGACGTTCTGCTCGATCGGGTGACCGTCGTCATGGGCGACACCGACGTCTCCCCGCACGACTGGGGCACCTACGGAAGCCACTCGACGCAGCAGGAGGCTCCGATCTTCCGACGGGCCGCGGCGTTCGGGCGATCGCAGCTGCTCGCGCGCGCGGCGCGGCGGCTCGGCGTCGGCGTCGATCGGCTCGACACGAGCGAGGGTCACGTCATCTCGGGGACCACGCGGGTCCCGTACGGCGAGCTCGTGGGCGACGAGCCGCTCACCGGCGTGATCCCCGAACAGGTCGCGTTCCTACCCGAGGGCCGCCGCCGCTACGTCGGCCGCGCGATGCCGCGGGTCGAAGCGCGCGACATCGTGACCGGTCGTGCGACGTACGCCGCGGACGTCCATCTCCCGGGCATGGCGCATGGCGCCATCGTGCGCCCGCCGGTCCGCGGCGCGAAGGTCAAGGGAGTCGAAGCGAAGGCCGCTCGCTCGATGCCGGGGGTCGTCACGATCGTGCACGATGGCGACATCGTCGGCGTCGTGGCCGAGCGCGCCGATCAGGCGCGCGCGGCCGCGGACGCCGTCGACGTGGACTGGCTCGCCGGCCGGCCCGACGAAGGGCCCGACGCCGACATCCCGCTGCGCGAGGACTCGGGGATCGACCAGGTGCTCGCGAATGCCGCGATGCGTCACTCGGCCGAGTACGTCCTTCCATCGATCGCGAACGCGCCGATCGGTCCGAGCGCCGCGGTCGCCGACGTGACGGCGGACGGCGCGACGATCTACGGCGCGACCCATCGCCCGTTCGGCCTGCGCGAGGGCGTCGCGAAGCGGCTCGGCCTCGCCGAGGAGCGCGTCCACTTCGCGCCGCGCATGTCGAGCGGCACGTACGGCCGGAGCAGCAGCAT
Source organism: Saccharimonadales bacterium (SeqCode) (assembly GCA_035493615.1). Lineage (GTDB taxonomy): Bacteria > Chloroflexota > Limnocylindria > P2-11E > P2-11E > UBA4735. The sequence continues at coordinate 48,073 of DATJHW010000048.1, forward strand.
CGACGTCGCGCTCGAAGCGGCGGTGCTGTCGAAGCACGCGAAACGGCCGGTGCATCTCCAGTGGACGCGCGAGGAGGAGTTCTCGTACTCGCCGAGCCGTCCGGAGGTCACGCTCGTGGTCTCCGGGGGGCTCGATGCGGCGGGAACGATCGTCGCGTGGAAATACGACGAGCACACCGCGAACGTGCACACGGCCGGCTGGTTCGATCCCGATCCCGAGCGCGCGGGCGGGAGCCAGGGCCGCAACGCGATCCCGCCGTATCGCATCCCGCACCTCAACGTCGTCCTCCATATGGAGCCGACGCCGCTGCGGACGGCGAACTTCCGCTCGCTCGCGGCGGCAGAGAACGTCTTCGCCATCGAGTCGTTCATCGACGAGCTCGCGCACGCCGCGGGCACCGACCCGGTCGCGTACCGGCTGCGGCATCTCGACGACAGGCGGCTTCGCGCGACGATCGAGGCCGTGGCCGAACGCAGTGGCTGGGGCCGCGCGCCGATGCGAGGCCGCGGACTCGGCCTCGCCTGCACCATCTATCACGGGACGCTGTGCGCCCAGGTCGCCGACGTCGAGGTGAGCGCCGACGGCGTCGTGCGCGTCGTCGCGGTGTGGGCGGTCGTCGATCCGGGCTTCGTCATCAATCCCGAGGGCGTCCGCAACCAGGTCGAAGGCGGGATCCAGCAGTCGGCGAGCTGGACCATCTACGAGGAGCTTCGCCACCGGGACGGCCGGATCGCGAAGACGAGCTGGGATACCTACCCGATCGCGACGTTCCGGGACGCGCCAGAGCGCATCGACGTGCTCGTGGCCGGCGACGCGTCGCAGCCGTCGACCGGCGTCGGCGAGCCCGGTGCGGTCCCCACGGCGGCCGCGATCGCGAATGCGGTGTTCGCCGCGTGCGGCGCGCGTGTCCGCGAGCTGCCGCTGCGGCCGGAACGGGTCCGCGCGGCGATACGATCGCTGCCATGAGCGCCGTCGCGAGCCGCATCGTCCGCGCCCCGCACGGCACGAAGCTGTCGTGCCTCTCCTGGCCCCAGGAAGCGCCGTTCCGGATGATCCAGAACAACCTCGATCCCGACGTGGCCGAGCGCCCCGACGAGCTCATCGTGTACGGCGGCACCGGGCGCGCCGCGCGGTCGTGGCGGGCCTTCGATGTGATCCTCGCGACCCTGAAGCGCCTGAAGGACGACGAGACCCTCCTGGTGCAATCCGGGAAGGCGGTCGGCGTCTTTCGCACGCACGAGTGGGCGCCGCGGGTCCTCATCTCGAACGCGATGCTCGTGCCGAAATGGGCGACGTGGGACGAGTTCCGCGCGCTCGAGGCGATGGGTCTGACGATGTACGGGCAGATGACCGCAGGGTCGTGGATCTACATCGGCACCCAGGGGATCCTGCAGGGAACCTACGAGACCTTCGCGGCCGTCGCGCGCACCCACTTCGACGGCACGCTCGACGGGCGGCTCGTCGTCACCGCGGGCCTCGGCGGGATGGGCGGGGCGCAGCCGCTCGCGATCACGATGAACGGCGGCGTCGCGCTCGTCGTCGAGGTGGATCCCACGCGCGCCGAGCGCCGCCTCGGGCAGGGTTTCCTCGACGAGGTCGCCGAGTCGCTCGATGACGCGCTTGCCCGCGTCGAGGGTTACCTCGGATCGCGCACGCCGCGCTCGGTCGGCCTGGTCGCGAACGCGGCCGCGGTCCTGCCCGAGCTCGTGCGCCGCGGCGTGCGGGTGGACGTCGTGACCGACCAGACCTCCGCGCACGACCCGCTCGACGGCTACGTGCCCGACGTGCGGCACGCCGGCGTGCTGCGGATCAACGACCCGGCCGGGTACATCGAGGCATCGCGCGCGTCGATCGCGACCCAGTGCGAGGCCATCGTGGCACTCAAGGATCGCGGCGCTGTCGCGTTCGACTACGGGAACAACCTGCGCGGCGAGGCGCAGACCGCGGGCTACGCACGGGCGTTCGACTACCCGGGATTCGTGCCGGCGTACATCCGCCCGCTGTTCGAGCGGGGCAAGGGCCCGTTCCGCTGGGTGGCGCTCTCCGGAGATCCGGCGGACATCCTCGCCACCGACCGCGCGGTGCTCGATCTGTTCCCGGGGGATCGGACCCTCGCGCGCTGGATCGAGCTCGCGGAGTCTCGAGTGCCGTTCCAGGGGCTGCCGGCGCGGGTCTGCTGGCTCGGGTACGGCGAGCGCGCGGAGTTCGGCGCGCGGATCGACGACATGGTGCGCACGGGAAAGCTCGGCGCGCCGATCGTCATCGGCCGCGATCACCTCGATTCAGGCTCGGTCGCTTCGCCGAACCGCGAGACCGAGGGCATGCGCGACGGGAGCGACGCGATCGCCGACTGGCCGATCCTCAATGCGCTGGTGAACACGGCCGCGGGCGCGACCTGGGTGTCGGTGCACCACGGCGGCGGCGTCGGGATCGGCAACTCCATCCACGCCGGCATGGTCGCGGTCGCGGACGGGACGGAGCTCGGCCGCCGGAAGCTGGAACGGGTCCTGACCACCGATCCGGGCACCGGCGTCATGCGTCACGCCGACGCCGGCTACCTGGATGCGATCGCGTTCGCGAAGGACAAGGGAGTCGACCTCCCGAGCGTCTAGTCGTGCGCGGACAGGCCGATCGGCAGCCGCAGGGTGAAGGTGCTCCCGGCGCCCAGCCGCGAGTCGACGGTCAGCAGCCCGCCGTGCTGCTCCACGATCCGCCGGACCGACCAGAGGCCGACGCCACTACCCGGGAGGTCGGTGGCGTTGGATCCGCGCCGGAAGCGCGCGAAGATCGCGTCGTGGTCCGCCGGCGGGATGCCGAGGCCCTGGTCGGTGATCGTGACGACCGCATCCCGTCGTTCGCCGGAGCGATCCTCGGTCACGGTGGCCTCGATCCGGCCACCGTGCGGGCTGAACTTCACCGCGTTGCTGACGAGGTTATCGACCGATCGCTCGATCCGATCGCGGTCCCACTCGCCGACCAGCGAATCGATCCCGGGTCCAAGGACGATCTCGTGCCGGTCGTTCGTGACCCGATAGCCCTCGAGGACGGCCCGCACGAGCGCCACGAGATCGATCGGCTCGCGATGGAGCGTGGCTGCCTCCGGGCCATCTCGTCGCGCGAGATCCATCAGCTCGTCCACCCGGAGGGCTCCCCGGCGGAGGGCGCCTTCGATCGATGCCAATCGGCTCTCGATCTGGGTGACGTCCAGCCGGCCCTTCGCGGCCTGATGCCGCAGCAGCTGGGCGATCGCCATCGCCGTGGCCAGCGGGCTCTTCAGATCGTGGCCGAGCGTCGTGAAGAACGCCTCCCGCTCGCTCGACGCGAGCGCGCGCTCTTCCTCAAGAGCGACCTCAGCGGTGCGTCGAGCGACCTCGTGCTCGTTGAGCGTGGTGAGCGCGATGAACACCGCGCCGTCGAGGGCATCGTGCAGCAGCAGCTCCGCTCCGATGACGTCGGTGGTCGGCGAGCGGTCCGAGACGTAGGCGCGAAGCGCACGACCGATCTCTTGACGAAGGAGCCGGAACTCGATCGCCACGCTCGGCGCGGTGAACCCCTGCTGGAACCGCACCCGAGCGTGACTGTTGGCTGCTGCCAGCACGTCGGGATCCTCGAGCGGGACGCCCGCGCTCCGCGACGGATCGCTGTAGTTCGTGAGCAGCCGGACGAGGGCGTCGAAAAGCTCGGGGATGTGATCGGCCACCGCCTTCTCGGACCGGGCTTGGTGGAACGGCTGGTCGGTGGCGGCGTCGAGCCAGCGCATCAGGATCTCATCGCGCCGTTCGGTCAGCAGGCTCACCACCCAGGAAAGGTCGGCGTCCTGCGTGATCGCTTCGACACGCGTCGTCACGTCGGATTTGGCGGGCACCATCGGTAGGGTCACGAGGTCCTCGGCCATCGACGTTCTCCCATGCGATGCGCGCAGCGTCATGGTCGCATCACGATGGAGTAACGGAAAGCGCCCGAGCGTTTGTTCGCTCGGGCGCCCGTCTACCGAACGGTGATCCAAGCGGTCTAGGTGTTGAGCTCAGCGAGCACTTCGTCGAGCCGCTCGTAGCTCTCGCGCGCGCCCGACTCCATGCCGCTGTTGATCATGCCCTCGAGGTCTTCCTTCGACGAGAACTGATTGCGGACGGTGAGGAGCGTGCGACCGTCGCGCTCGGCGAGGGTCATCGTCTCGACCGAGATGTGTCCGGGGAGCGGCACGTATTCGAAGGTCCACACGACCCGCTCCGGCGGGACGACCTCGCGGAACTCGCCGCGGAACGCGTGCTCGTCGCCGTCCGCCCCGATGTTGCGCATCCGCCACTTGCCGCCGGGCCGGGCGTCGAGCTCATCGACGACCGTGCGGTACTTGCGCGGACCCCACCACCGTGAGAGCAGCGCGGGGTCGGTCATCGCCTTGAACACGAGCTCGCGCGGGGCATCGAACTCGCGCGTGATCCGGAGCTCCGTGTCGGACACACGGGTGACCGCGAGGTCGAACTTACTTTCGGTTGCCATTGGTGTTCCCCTTTTCCTGTTGTAGATCGCTCAGCACGTCGTCGAGCTGCTCGAAACGCTCGCCCCAGAGCCTGCGGTACCCCTCCAGCCAGTCGTCGAGCTCCTTGAGCCCCTCGGCCCGCAGGCCGTAGATGCGCTGCTGGGCGACGGGCCGGACCTGCACCAGTCCGGCCTCGCTCAGCACGCGCAGGTGCTTGGACACCTGCGGCTGCCGCATCCGAAGACGATGCGCGATCCCGCCCACCGGCAGCGGCCGGTGACGGAGGAGCTCGACGATCTGGAGCCGGTTGGGTTCCGCGAGGGCGCTGAACGTGGCGTTCACGGCCCTGTGTATACGCTCACAGGAATATTCCTGTCAAGGCATATTATGTAACGAATTCGCCGCGTCAGGCCACCCGGGTGCCGCCCTGGAACACGGCCCACACGCGCCAGAGCGCGCGGGCGTCGGAGAGCGGGTCACCGTGTACCAGCACGAGATCGGCCGGTCTCCCCACCCCGATCCGCCCGGCGTGGTCGTCGCCAAGCAGCTCGCCCCCGGCGCGGGTCGCCGCGACCAGCGCCTCACGAGGGGTGAGCCCGGCCGCGACGAGCAGCTCGACCTCCCAGGCGAGATGGCCGGCGCGCACCGAGCCGCCGCCGAAATCGGAGCCGGTCGCGATCCGCACGCCGGCGCGCTTCGCGGCCGCGACCGACGCGTACGCGCCCTCCTTGCGTTTCGCGATGCGCTGCGCGCTCTCCGCCGTCGTGAACCGGTCGATGGCCGTCGTGCGCGCGAACGACTCCCACGACGCGAACACCGAGAGGGTGGAGGTGAGCGTGACGTTGTTCCGCTTCATCGTGCGGGCGATGTCGTCGTCGATCTCCATGCCGTGCTCGATCGAGTCCACGCCGGCCTGTGCCGCCACGCGCGCGCCGTCGAGGTACCCGGAGTGACAGGCGACGCGCGCGCCGCGCGCGTGCACCGCCTTCGTCATCGCCGTCATCGCGGGCACGCTGAACGGCGACTCCTTCGCGCCGCCCGGCGCGTCCATGTAGATCTTCACGAAGTCGGTGCCGAGGTCGAGCTGATGGAGCGCCGCGGCGGCGAGACCATCGTCGTCGGTGGTGACGAACATGTCCGGGGACCCGGCCATCCCGATCCAGGTCCCCGCGACGCGGATGTACGGGTTGCCGGACGTGCCGTTCAGCTCCTCGCGGACGTCGAGCGAGATCGGCCGGCCCTCGGCGCTCGGCGCGCCGACGTCGCGGGCCCACAGGACGCCCGCCTGCACGAGCCGGTTCGCGTTCTCTCGCGCGACCTGCCGCAGGACGGCCGGCGGATCGCCGCCGCGCGCGACCCAGTGGCTGCCGCCCTGCATGGTCAGGTGGCTGTGGCAGTCGACCATGCCGGGCACGATGACCGCGCCCCCGGCGTCGATGACCGTCGCGCCCTTCGGATCGAGCTCGTCGTTCGCGCCGATCGCCTCGATGCGGCCGTTCGCGATCGCGAGGCTCACGCCGAGGCGGAGCGAGTCCGACGTCCCATCGGCGAGCGCCGCGTCGTGCAGGATCGTGCGCGTCATTTCATGCTCCCGGCGGGACCCGTGACGCTCCCGGCGGGACCCGCGATGCTCCCGTCGGCGCCCGCGGAGCCCTCGCCCTGGTACTTGCCCTTGTAGCCCTCGGCCGTCGCGGCGGACAGCCGGAGGAACACGAGCTGCAGGACCGCCGCCCCCCGCTGCAGCCGGTAGCCGCGCGGGTTCAGCACCGAGAGGAGGCCCTCGCCGCGGCCCGAGTACCCCGCGTCCCACACCGCGCTCTGGAGCGCCACGCCCGAGCGGAGCAACGTCGAGCGCGGGCGCGCGAGGGCCATGAGATCCGGCGGCAGGTTCACCTTCTCCGCATAGCCGATGACGTAGCTGCCCTGGTGCAGGTCCCACCACCCATCGGCGTCGGGCTGCACGTCCTCGCGGGCCGCGGGCTCGCGCAGGCTGGCCGCGGCGCCGAGCAATCCCGGGGAGGTCAGCCGCTGGATGCGCTCGACCCGGAGGTCGATGCCGTTCGGCTGGAGCTGGGTCTGCGGATCAATGCCCTCGACGAGGGGTGGCTGCGCCGCGATCGCCGCTCTCAGCTCCTCGCGCGACAGCACACTCACCGAGTCGGATGCTAGGCGGGCACGCGGCTGGATGCCACACTTCGCCCGGTGACTGACCTCGCGCCGAAGCCCGTCTCAGCGTCGAAGACCGTCTTCTCGAAGACGATGCTTCCGAGCGACGCGAACCCGTGGGGCAACGTGCACGGCGGCGAGATCATGCGACTCATCGACGAATGCGCCGGCGCGGCGGCGACGCGCCACGCGCGCCAGCGCGTGGTCACGGCCCGCGTCGACGAGCTGTCATTTGTGGCGCCGGTCTACGTTGGCAACCTGGTCACCGCGCGGGCCTCCGTGAACGATGTGGGGGCGAAGAGCCTGGAGGTGGGCGTGCGGGTCGACGCGGAGGACGTGCTGACCGGGACGGTCGTCCACGTGTCGTCGGCGTACCTCGTATTCGTCGCGATCGGCGACGACGGCAAGACCGCGCCGCTCCCGCCCGTGCTCGCCGAGACCGACGACGAGAAGCGCCGGATGGCCGCCGCGAAGCTCCGGCGCGAGCGCCGGATGCAGCAGCGGGAACGGGGCTAGCGGCTCGAGTCGATCGCCTGGCGAAGGACCCGCGCGATCCGCGGGGACAGCGAGCTGAGGACCAGACGGTCCCGCGTGCAGCGACTGCACCGGCAGAGCGCGGTGTTCGCGGTGCGCCGGATGCTCACGTTGTCCATGGGCGCCTCTTCAGGCAATCCGTGTGCCAGCCTGCCGCACGCGGAATACGACGGTTCCGTCACCAGTTGTCGGTCCTATGGCCACGTTCACGGCGCCAGCTTCTGAAGAGCAGCTGCAGCGCACCGCTGCCGCGCTCCGCGCGAACAACATCGAGACGGTCCTCGTCGACACCGCGGCGGATGCGAAGCGCGAGGTCCTCGCTCGCATCCCGGACGGCTCCGAGGTCCACAGCGGCGCATCCAAGACACTGCAGGACACCGGGATCATCGCCGAACTCGAGGCGTCGGAGCGGATCGACTGGGTGCGCAGGCACACCCTGAAGATGGACCGCGCGACCCAGGGCCGCCGGATCCGCAAGCTCGCGGCAGCGCCGGACATCATGCTCGGCAGCGTGGCCGCCGTGACCGAGGACGGCAAGCTCCTGGCGGCGTCGAACAGCGGCAGCCAGCTCGGCCCATACGCGGCGAGCGCGGGCAAGCTGATCCTCGTCGTCGGCGCGCAGAAGATCGTTGCGGACATCGATGAAGCTCTGCGGCGCGTGCACGACTACGCGCTCGAGCTCGAGAGCGAGCGGCTGCGGGGCGCGCTCGGCGTTGACAGCTACGCGAGCTACATCCTGATCATGAACCGCGACCCCCGGCCCGGACGGACCACCGTCGTCATCGTGCGCGAAGCCCTCGGCTTCTAGGCCGCGCTCACCTAGCATCCCTCACGTCGCGCGTATGGAGGGAAGGCACATATGGCACTGAGCTTCGCCGTCAACTGGGTGGGCGTCATCGTCGGGAACATCGCGCTCCTGATCATCGGCTTCGTGTGGTTCATGCCCAATGTCTTTGGCGATCGCTGGATCGCGCTGATGGGCCGGCCGGGCGAGCAGCTCAAGCCGGGACCCGATTTCATCCTCTCGGTCCTCTCGGGCACGCTGAACTCGTTCGTCATGGCCGTGCTGGCGCTGAACCTCGGCGCGACGACGGTCGGCGACGGCATCCTGCTTGGCCTCGTCGTGTGGGCCGGCTTCTTCCTCAGCTACATGACCGCGAACACCGTCTTCGCGAAGCGGTCGTGGACGCTGTGGGGTATCGACGTCGGGCACGCCCTGCTCGCGCAGGTGGTGCTCGGCGTGGTCGTCACGCTCTGGCGCTAGCTCTTGAGCTGGTCCGCGTAGTAGTGGCGGACCTTCTTCACCTTCGGGGCCGCGGTGTAGGCGATGTACGGCTGGCCGGGATTCCGCGCCGCGTAGTTCTGGTGGTAGGCCTCGGCCTCGTAGAACCGCTCGAGCGGGACCACCTCGGTCACGATCGGACGGTCGAAGACCTTGGCTGAGTCGAGCTGCTTGATGTACGCCTCCGCGACGCGCTTCTGCTCGTCGTCGGCGTAGAAGATCGCGGAACGATACTGCCGGCCGACATCGGCGCCCTGCCGGTCGCGCGTCGTCGGGTCGTGGGCGATCGAGAAGAACACCTTCAGGAGCTTGCCGTAGCTGAGCTTGGCCGGGTCATAGCGGATCTCGACGGCCTCGGCGTGTCCGGTCCGGCCGCCGCATACCGTCTCGTAGTCCGCAGTCTCGGCCGTCCCGCCGGAATAGCCCGACTTCACCGATCGCACCCCGTCGAGCTGCAGGTACACGGCCTCGACGCACCAGAAGCAGCCGCCCGCGAGCACGGCGACCTGCTCGCCGCCCGCGGGCGCCGCGTCGAGGTCCGGGTCGGGGAACTGCTCAGGCGAGACCACTGCTCCTCAGGTTATTACTTCCCGTCGGTGAGCCCGATCACATTCCCGTCAGGATCCGCGAAGAGCGCGATCGTGGTGGTCGGCCC
>DATJHW010000049.1:0-7015 GCA_035493615.1 Saccharimonadales bacterium (SeqCode)
CCGTACCGAGCGCGACGAGCGTGGATGATGGGATCCGCGTCGAGAGCGGCCGGCCCCGGAGCTCGTCGAACGAGTGCGCGGCGACGCCGACCGCGAGCGCGAACGCGAGCAGGCCGCCGGCGACGATGCGCGGGTCAGGCGTTCGCGCGATCGCGGCGCCGAGCAGCGCGTTCGAGAGCAGCCAGAGCGTGTACGGCGGATGGAGGAGCGTCCAGTAGTCACGCCAGCCACCGGGTCGGAGCGCGTAGAACGCCGCGCCGAGGGCCGGTCCGGTCGGCTCGGGCGAACCGCCCGACCCGCGCGTGGCGCTCATCACGGTCCCGCCGCCGAGGCTCATCCGCCGGACGTGCAGCCCGGCGAGCCCGGCGTCCCGCCAGTACGACTCGATGCGCGCCTGCGGGTGGCGGCGGTAGAAGCCGTCGATGCTCGGGCCGAGGAACGCGCCGACATCGCGCCAGCGCCGGGACACGACCCACCCCGCGAGCGGGAGCACGGCGCGCGTGTACACCCACCAGAGCGGATAGGCCGCTCCCGGCGGCACGCCGAACTCGAGGGTCGCGAGCCGTCCGCCGGGACGCAGCACGCGCGCGAGCTCGCGCAGCGTGGCCGCCGGATCGTCGACGTAGCGCAGCAGGTACGTGAACGTCACGTGGTCGAACGACGCGTCGGCGAACGGCAGCGCTTCGGCGCGCGCGCGGACCAGACCGGCGAAGAGACCGTTCCGGTCGCGCGCGGACGCGAGCATGTCGTCGCTCTGATCGAGCCCGATGACGCGGCAGCCGTACCGCTCGCGCAGCGCGGCTGCGACCATGCCGGTCCCGGTCGCGACGTCGAGGACGAGATCGTCCGGCTTCGCCTCGACCGACGCGACGAGCGCGCGGCGCCAGCGGGGATCCTGGCCGAGGGAGAGGACCGTCGCGACCCGATCGTACGTGCGTCCGATGCCGGTGAAGATGCGCGGCGCGTCGGCCGATGGCGCTACGGCGCGAAGTCCTTGAGCCCGAGCTCCGTGGCGATCGCCTTCGAGCGCTGCTCGGCTCCGTCGGCCTCGTCCGTACGGCCGGCCGCGCGCAGCACCCGCGCGCGATCGCGCAGCACCCGGGCGAACGATGGCCGGGCCTCCATCTCCTCGAACAGCTTCGCGGCGCGGTCGATGTCGGCGAGCGCGCTCTCGTGATCCGGCGGGGACGCCTGCGCCCGCGCGCCGGCGCGCTGCCAGAGCGTCGTGGCCTCGCCGTAGCGGTCCTCGGTCGCGATGGCGCGCTCGAGCGCCGCCTTCCAGCCCACGTCCGCCGCGACAAGATCGCCGAGCCGCGCCCGAACGGCGCCGAGCATGCCTTCGGCGAGCGTCTGGAACGAGCCCATGCTCGCGACACGTGACAGCTCCTCGCCTCGCTCGAGGGGAGCCTGCGCTCCGGCGGCATCGTTGCGCGCGAGATGGGCCGCGCCGCTGATCACGTTCGCCGGCACCGCGCACGCGACGGCACCGAGCTCCTCCGAGCGCGCCGCGCAGCTCGTCGCAAGCGCCTCTCCTTCGGCGATGTCGCCGCGCTCCACGAGCAGCGCGCTCGTGGCGATGTCGGAGTCGAGCACGCCGATCGGATCGCCGCTCTCGGCCGCGAACCCACGCGCGCGGACGAGCGATGCCTCGGCCCGCGTGAAGTCGCCGAGCCGGGACAGTCCGATCGTGAGCAGGCCGGCGAGGATCGCGCCGGACACCTTGTCGGCTTCTTTGGCGATGACCTCGAGCGCCTCCTCCAGCTCGGCCGCACCCTGGCGGAGCTCGCCGCTGAACATCATGCCGATGGCCATGAACGCTTTCGGGATCGCCTGGGCGTTCGGATCGCCGCGCGCGGCACCGATCTCCGCGGCACGGTCCACCGCGCGCTTGAGCTCGGGGCTCGAGCGGACGGTCTCGCCGCGCATCCGGCGGAGGAACGCGATCGCGAAGTAGATGTCGCCCACGATCTTCGGGTCACCAGTCGATTCGCCCAGCGCGAGCGCGCGCTCGAGCCGGGCGATGCCCTCGTCCTGACCGCGATACGACCACGACACCTTGCCCGCGCCGAGCGCCGCGCGCAGCCGGAGGTCGATCCGCGGATCATCGGGCGCGAAGCTCGCCTCCGCGCGGTCGAAGAACGAGACGGCTTCCTTGCGCGCGAATCGCTCGAGGGCCTGCTCGCCGGCGATGACGAGATACTCGGCGGCCGCGGCGAGATCGCCCGCGCGCTCGTAGTGCATCCCGATCACGCCGGCGAGCTCGTGAGTCCGATCGGGATAGAGCGTGATGAGCGTTTCCGCGGCGAGCCGGTGCAGGGTCCTGCGGTCCTGCTTGAGCAGGGAGCTGTACGCGGCGTCCTGCACGAGCGCGTGCCGGAAGAGGTATTCGAGCTCGGGCTCGAGCGCCGCGACCTGCACGAGTCCGCTCGCCTCGAGGGTGCTGAGCTCGGCCCGCGCGCTCATTCGGTCCGTGCCTCGAGCAGCCGCTCGAGCATCGCGACGCCGAACTGGCGTCCGATGACCGCCGCCACCCGCAGGGTGCGCTTGCTCTCGGGCGGCAGCCGGTCGATGCGCGCGAGGAGCAGGCCCTGCAGCGTGTCGGGGATCTCCACGTCGGCCACCCGGGCGGTCGCGAGCCAGCGGTCATCGCGGCGCTCGATCGCGCCGCGATCGATGAGCATGCGGATCACCTCTTCGACGAAGAATGGATTGCCCTCGGCCTTCGTGAGGATGTGCTCTCTCGTGGCCTGAGGCAGCGACTCGATGTGCAGCAGGTTCGCGACGAGCGTGCGGGTGTCGTCACCCGAGAGCGGATCGAGCCGGAGCTCGAGCAGCGCCTCGCCGAACAGATCGCGCACCGCGGAGATGAGCCGCCAACCTTCGCTCTCGCGGTCGAACCGCGAGGTCGCGACGACCATCAGCGGCAGCTCGTTCGCGAGCGGCATCAGGCCGAGGAGCAGATCGATCGACGGCCCATCCGCCCAGTGGAGGTCCTCGAGCGCGAGGACCACCGGACCCTTCGCGGCCGATGCCTTGACGACGCCGACGATCGACGCCGTGTAGCGCTTCAGGGTCTCGAGATCGAGGGCGGACATGCGGGCGCGCTGCTCCGGCGAGAGCTGGATCGAAAGCAGGTGCCCGAGGTAGATGTACGGATCGAGCCACGCGTCGCCGAACAGCGCCTTCGTGCGTCCCTCGAGCGCGACGCGGATCTCGGGCTCGTCGGCGGTCGCGGCGACGCCGATGGCCGAGCGCACGAGATCGACGACCAGGTGATAGGGGAGCCCGCGGCCGTACGAGAGGCATCGCGCCTCCAGCCACTGGGCCGTCGGATCCGCCGCGCTCACGTGTGCGCGCAGCTCCGCGAGCAGGCGACTCTTCCCGATCCCCGGCTCGCCCAGGATCGAGGCGACCCGGCCCTGCCGTGCGCGGACGATCGCGAACGTCTCGCGAAGGCGCGCGAGCTGGGGATCACGGCCGATCATCGCCGAGTGCACCTCGTCGCCGAGCCCGCGCGCGCTCACCGCGCCGCGGCGGAGGCCGGTGACCTGGTAGCCGTGCACCGTCTCGCTCTTGCCCTTGAGCTCGAGCGCGCCGGCGTCGATCGCATCGACGAGCGGCGCGATGAACTTGTACGTCGCGGCGGTGATCATCACACCGCCGGGTGGCGCGGAGGCCTGCATCCGTGCCGCGACGTTCACCGCATCGCCCATCGCGGTGTATTCGCGCGCGACGTCGCTGCCGACCATGCCCACGACGACCGGTCCGGTGTTGATGCCGACGCGCACCTGCAGTGGCACGCTCTGCGCCGTCTGGCCCGGACCGCCGAGGCCGCCGATCTCGCGGACCATGTCCAGGCCGCAGCGCACCGCGCGCTCCGGGTCGTCCTCGTGCGCGACCGGCGCGCCGAAGAACACGAGCACGCCGTCGCCCATGAGTCGGGCGACCGTGCCGCCGTACCGCGAGGCGATCGTGTTCAGCCGGTCGAAGGCCCGCTGGACCAGGACCGTCCAGTCCTCGGGGTCGAGCTTCTCGGCGATCGTCGTCGAACCGGCGATGTCGGCGAACAGGATCGTGAGCGGCCGCCGCTCGCTGGTCGCCGCCCGCGCAGGTGTGACCGCCGGACCGCTGTCGCGCATGTGCGGGATGCTAGGACGGGGTCAGTTGCTGGGCACGGTCCAGGTGGTCGGGATCATGTGGACCCACGTCTGGCCCGGCGAAAGCAGGATCTGCTCGCCGGCGTCGCTCACGAACGTCCAGGGGTCGAAGATGGTCGCGCGTGACCACACGCCGTCCTGGCGGCGCCCGTCGCGGAAGATCGACATGTGCCCCGTTCCGGTCGTACGGACGTTCACCCCGAGCGAGCCGAGGCTGTCTTCGACGATCGCGGTCGTCACGACGTCGGTGTACAGCGCGATGATGTTCCGGGCCGCGATCGGCGTGTTCGTGAGCGCGTCGACCTCGCGGACGTAGCGGCCGAAGTTCGGGTCGAACTGGTAGCGCGCGTACGTGCGCGACGCCGCGTCGTAGGCGTAGTGGACGTCGTTCTGGTGCTGGTAGGGGATCGTGATGTTCGTCGCGGTCACGCTGCCGTAGAAGCCCCCGGCCCAGTCGATGTGGTTCACCGAGTCGAGGAAGCCCCAGCTCGGGATGTCGACCGGAGCACCGCCGCCGGCGCGGTTGGTCGCGTCCCGCAGCAGGTTCGAGGTCGTGTACTCGTTGTAGGGAGAAACCCGCGGGTTGCCGGCGTCATCCTGGGTCACCCGGAAGTACGCGGCACCGGCGTAGGACCAGTTGGCGTTGAGGTCGATGTACTTCCCGGCGGCGGCGTCCTCCTGGATGAACTTCGTCTCGTCAGTGGTCGCGCCGGAGAACGCGAGCGCGCCGCGGACCATCGGCGTGATCTCACGGTCGCTCAACCGGGCTGAGCGGACCGATCCGATCTTCGCCGGATCCTGGGAGTGGAAGATCGCCTCGTAGCGCGTGATGCCGGCCTCGACGAGCGTCTCGAAGATCACGTCCGCCTGGGCCGTGCCGGTGTGTGGCCGCGCCGCGGGCGCGTTGTCCACGCGGACGTTCAACGCGCGGCGCGCGACGTTGGGCTGGCCAGGCGCCATTTGCAGGCCGTTGAGCGGCCAGCACGTCGTGCAGGCCGGGCGGTACGACGGCGGCGGCATGGTCCCGTCCGGCTTCTTCACCCAGACGACCCAGAACACCCCGACGTCCTCCATCCACTGCGCGCCCTCGATGACCGGCCGGAGGCCGACCACGTACACGCCCGGCGTCATCGGCGCCTTCACCGTGAACTGGAACCACGCGACCTGGCCGGGTCCGACGTAGTCGGCCGGCTGCGCGGCGACGCGGTTGTACCGGGGCCAGCCGGTGGCCGGCGTGCCGTTCGTGCCGTCGCCGCCCAGGATGCTCGGCTGGTCAGTGCCCGGCTCAGGGCCATTCGTGCCGAGGAACGCGGCCTGGCCCATTCGGGAGAGGACCCAGCCGTTCGAGCCGGTGTTGTAGTACGCGACCGTCGCGACTTTCGTATCGCCGGGGCAGAGGCTCATGTAGCCGGACTGTCCGTACCAGGTGGCGTGGAAGCCGGGGATGCCGCCCGGAAGACCGATCGGGGCGGGGATGCCCGGGCCGACGGTGGATGTGCACGTGGCCGTGTCCGCGGCGGCCGGGCGCGCCGATGTAACGGTCGACAGGAGCATCGCGAGGACCAACGCGATCACGTTGGCGACGGACAGCACCCGCATGTGGCCCAACCCTCCGGCTCTCTACGAGCCAGAACGAGGTTAGGGCGTGCTCGTCACGCTCCACGTCGGATAGATGAAAGAGATCCAGGATTGACCCGGCTCGAGGAGCAGCTGCTTCCCCGACGAGTCGAAGAAGGTGAACATGTCGAGGACCCCGTCCCGCTTCCAGGTGCCGTCCATCCGCAGGCCGTCGCGGAACACGGAGACCGGTCCGCCGCCGGTCATCCGGTAGTCGAGCCCCTTCGACCCGAGGATGTCCTCGGTGACGCTCGTGGTCCAGATGTCGGTGGTCATGACGATGACGTTCTTCGCGAGGATCGCCCCGCTGCCGTCGCCGTCCACGGTCTGGACCCCGCCCTGTGAGCGTCGATAGCCGTTCGCTGCGCTATCCCAGGTGTACGTCGCGGCCCAGATGCCCTGGAACGGCACCGTCAGCGCCTTCGCCGGCGCGGCGGCCGCGAACCCGCCCGCGGCCGGGTCGGTGTTCCCCGCAGGCACGAATGCCAGAGCCGGCACGTCGACCGCCGCGGATCCGCCCGCCCGGTTCACCGCCTCGCGGTCGGCGGGCGTTCCGGTGAACTCGTTGTTCGGCGCCGGCCGGAAGTTCACGCGGTAGTACGGCGCGCCGTCGCGCTCCGCGTCGACCGAGATCATGTTCCCGTCCTTGATGGACTGCGAGACCGCGTCGTGCTCCTCGATCGTCGATCCGGACGACACGAGGGCGCCGCGGAGCATCTGCGTGATGTGCAGGTCGCTGAATCGGTAGCTCCGGACCGGACCGACGGTGTCCGCGTCCTTGGAGTGGAAGATCGCCGAGAACCGCGTGACGCCGCCCTCAACGATCATCTCGAACACGAGGTCGGCCTTGTTCAGGCCGAACTGGGGACGGGCGTTCGGGTCATTCGGCAGGCGAACGTTGAGCGGCCGGCGCCCGATCTGCGCGTCGGCGGTCCCCGGGAGGCCGGTGAGCGGCCAGATCTTCGGCTTCGGGCTGGGCGTCGGCGTGGGCGGCGCGGTCGGGACCGGCGTCGCGGTCGCGGTGGCGACGGCCACGGCGCTCGGGCTCGGGGACCCGGCCGCCGGGGTCGCGCCTCCGCCACACGCGCCGGCGACGACGGCGCAAGCGAGTAGGACAACCGTCGCGTTCCGCGCCAGTTTTGGTGTCATTCGGTCGCTCAATGGTACCGTCATCCGGCCGCGCCGGATCACGGCAAGCGGCACGCCAACCGCGCGTCAGCCCACCTCGTGCCTGCCGAACC
>DATJHW010000050.1:0-6218 GCA_035493615.1 Saccharimonadales bacterium (SeqCode)
AAGGCCGAGCCCGGCGAGAGCTACAACGTCGGAAGCGGCCGCACCCACACGATCCGCGAGATGCTCGACGTGCTGCTCGGCTACTCCAAGCTGAAGATCCGCACCGAGGAGGACCCCGCCCGGCTTCGCCCGAGCGACGTGCCGATCCTCTGGGCCGATCCGACCAAGTTCCGGGCTGCCACCGGCTGGGAGCCGAAGATCCCGTTCGAGCAGACCCTGCGCGACGTGCTGGACTATTGGAGAGAGCGCGTGGCGGCCGAGGGCGGCCGACCGGCGCGCTTGGGGGTGTAGGCGATGCCAGATATCGGCGCCATTTGGAGCGGGTTCGTCAACAGCGCGATCGTGCAGCTCGGAGTGCGGTTCATCGGCCTGTACCTGTTCGTCCTGTACATCGCGCAGATCTTCTGGACCTACCGCGACGCCCAGAACCGGACCGAGAACCGCATCCTGCCGGTGCTCGCGGCGCTGCTCGTCACGGTCGTCCCGGTCCTCGGCCTGTTCATCTACCTCATCGTCCGGTCACGCGAGACGCTGGGCGAGGCCTACGAGCGCCAGCTCGCGGAGGAGAGCCTCCTCGCGGAGGCGGAGCAGCGGATCGTCTGCCCGACCTGCCACGAGCGCGTGAACGAGGACTTCATCCTCTGCCCGACGTGCCGCACTCGACTGAAGCGCGTCTGCCCGAACTGCGCCAAGCTCATCCGGCCCGAGTGGAACATCTGCCCGTACTGCGCGAAGGACTTCGACGAGCGCGACTGGACCGTCCACACGGGCGGCAAGGACATCGCAGCCGTCGGCGAGAAGGTCTCGACGACCTAGCGCGAGTCACTGGTAACGCACGCCGTTCAGCTCGATCCATCCGCCCTCGTGCGCCGGCGCCGGATCGTGATGGGTGAAGTGGATGAGCCCGCCTTCCGAGTTCCACACGTACTCCCCATGCACGACGAGGTGCTGGTCTGCCGCGACCGGTACCCGCTGTCCGATCGTGACGTTGTTGTCGACGAGCACGGTCTGCGCGGCTCCGGCGAGGCGGATGATGAACCGCTGGTGCGTGCCCGACGGTCCGACGTCGTCGGTGAGGATGCTGACCACGGTGCCGTCGGCGGTCACCTCGACGGGAGAGCGGTGGTCCGCGTAGTCGGCTTCGATCGCCGCGTTGTCGGGCGTCGTCGAGGCTGAACACGCCGACGCGGCGAGGGCGATGAGTACCAAGCCGGCGCGGCGCACACCATGACCGTAGCGCCCGCGAGCGTCTGTACCAGCGCACCCGATCGCGCGCCAAGCTGCACTCCTGTGCGCCACACCTTGCGCGACCCGCTCCGAAGCCGCACCGTACCAAGCGGTGCGGGCAACTCTGATCGCCGTCAGCGGGGCCGCGCTCGCGGTCGTCGGCTTCACGATCTGGGGTTGGCCGGCATCGAAGTACCTGCACGGCGACTACATCCAGTATTGGCTCGCGTCGCGTGCGCTGCTGGACGGTTGGGATCCGTACGACCCCGTCGTCTGGCGCGCGATGCACGAGACGGTCGTGGGCAGTGACTTCTTCATCGTGCCCGGCGCGGGATTCTCGTATCCACTGACGACGGCCGTCGCCGCTCTTCCCTTCGCGACCGTCGGGGTCGCCCAGAGCGCGCCGCTCTGGTTCGTCGCCCAGACCGGGTCGGCGATCGCCGGGCTGGTGATGCTGCAGCGGCGCAGCGCGCATGGGCGGCCAGGCCGCAAAGTCGCCCTGCTGCTCGGGCTCGGTGCGCTCATCCAGCCGGTCTTCCTGCTCGCCGGTGAAGGCAACATCGCGCGGTTCCTCGTTGGGATCCTGTCCTTCGGGCTCGCGCTGCTTGTCTCTGGATCGGCGCTCGCCGGCGGCGTGGTGCTGGGTGCGCTGATCGTCAAACCGCAGCTCTTCATCGTCTTCGGGCCGGCGGTCCTTCTCTTCGTGGCACCGTCGTCGCGGCTGCGCGTGGTCGGCGGAGTGGTCGCGACTGTGGCCACCCTACTGTTGATCTCCGTCGTGCTCCGTCCGAACTGGATCCAAGCGTGGGTTGCGCAGTCGATCCACGTGCAGGGGCTCTACGGACGAGTCAACCTCTGGGGCGATCTTGGCGCCGGCTGGGTCGCCTGGGTCATTGCGACAGCCACCGTCATGGCGCTGCTCGCATGGTGGCTGGTCCGTCGGCCGCCATTCCTGACCGCGGCCGCGGCGGCGCTCGCACTGTCGCTCTACGTCGCGCCCTACGCCAATGACTACGACGCGGCCGTCCTGCTCGTATGTCTGGGCGCGTACCTCGCGGCGATCGACGGTCTACCCGGACGCACCCGCGCGCTGCTGGTCGTGCTGTTCGTCGCGACGAGCTCGGCGGTCTCCTGGCCGGTGTGGCTGGGGTTCGTTCCCAACGGTTGGCAGAGCGAGCTCCCAGCGCCCGCTGCCTGTCTGCTGCTCGTCCTCGCGGACACGGTGGCCCGCCGCGGACGATCGGTTGGGCCAAGCGCCGGATCGCGCAGCGATCCGCGGCCGGTCGGTTTGACCGCCCCGTCACCGTGATAATGCGTCGAGGTGAACGTGGTCGTGGTGATGCCCGCCTACAACGCGGCTCGCACGCTCGAGCGCACGTACCACGATCTTCCGCCAGCGCTGCGACGCGCGGTCCTACTCGCTGACGATCACAGCGCCGACGACACGTTCCAGCTCGCACGGTCGCTCGGCATCGAGGCGATCCGCAACGAGCGCAACCTCGGCTATGGCGGCAACCTGAAGCAGCTTTTCGGGCTCGCCCTGGCGCGCGGCGCGGAGGTCATTGTGGAGCTCCATCCCGATTACCAGTACGACCCGAAGCTCGTTGACCTGATGGTCGAGTACATCCACCGCGGCTACTTCGACGTGATGCAGGGCAACCGCATGTGGAGTCGGCATGAATCGCTCGGTGGCGGGATGCCCTGGTATCGGTACTACGGCAACCGGATCCTCACCTTCTTCGAGAACATCTGGTTCGCCCTGTCCCTTGGCGAGTGGCACTCCGGCTTGCGCGCGTTCCGCGGCGAGGTGCTCGCGGCGCTCCCCCTGCATCGGTATCGCGACTCGCACGTCTTTGCGAGCGAGCTGCTCATGGACTGCGTCTATCGCGGGTACCGCGTCGGCGAGATCCCGATCCCGGTGCGCTACGCCGCCGACAGCTCGTCGGTGGACGTAGGCGGCCTTTTCGCATACGCGGGGCGGACGCTCGTGGCCGCGCTCGTCCGGCCGCCGTGGCGGCGCAAGCCGTACGGGTCAGCCCGGCTGCCCCCGCTGAGCTGACCGGTCACATACCGTGCGTGCCCGATCGCGACGGACGCCGTCGCGGTGTCGGAGGGACATTGCGGCCGTCGCGGAGAGTCCTCGCCACGCAGCGCAACCGCGCGCCGATCCACCTGCGTGCCGATCCGCGACTGGCCGGAGGCCATCCGTCCGCGCGAGCGCCTGATCCGCGACGGCCCGCCCGCGCTCTCCGACGCCCAGCTCCTCGCCCTCGTCATCGGCTCCGGCACCGCTCAGCGCTCGGCCCTCGCGATCGCCGAGCTGCTCGTCCACTCCAGTGGCGGCCTCGGGGGCCTCGCCCGCGTCGATCTGCGCGCGCTTGGGGTCGGCGCGGCCACCTCGGCGCGGGTCGTCGCGGCGCTCGAGCTCGGCCGTCGGGCGCTCGCCGCCGAGCGCGAGGGCGAGGTCCTCGACACGCCGGAGCGGGCCGTCCGCGCGCTCGCACCGCATCTCGCGCATCGGGAGCGCGAGGCGCTCGTGGTCGGGCTCCTCACCCGCAAGCAGCGGCTGATCGCCGTCACTCCTATCTATGTGGGGAACGTCGCCGGGATCTCCGTCCGGACCGGCGAGCTGTTCTGCGAGGCGCTCCGGCGGAACGCCGCCGCGATCGTGCTCGGCCACAACCACCCGTCCGGCGACCCCGAGCCCTCCGCCGACGACCTGCGGACGACCCGCGATGCCGTGGCCGCCGGGCGGCTGCTCGGCGTATCGGTCGTGGATCACGTGATCATCGGCGCGGGCCGCCATGTCTCGCTGCGCGAGCGAGGGGCGTTGGCGTAGCCCAAAAGTTTCGCGCGTGAAATGCGCGCGATTCGGGCTCTATCCTCACCTCACAGCACGCGGTTCCGAGAGAAAGGGTGCATCCGTCTTGTTCGAATCCCTCTGGGGACTCATCTCCCGCGACGTCGGGATCGACCTCGGTACGGCCAACACGCTCGTGCACGTCCGGGGTCGGGGGATCGTGATCAGCGAGCCGTCGGTCGTGGCCAAAGACACGAAGACCGGCGCGATCCTGGCCGTCGGGGCGGAGGCCAAGCGCATGCTCGGCCGCACGCCCCAGAACATCGTCGCGATCCGTCCGTTGAAAGATGGCGTGATCAGCGACTTCGACATCACCGAGTACATGCTCAAGCACTTCATCCACAAGGTGCACGACCGCATCGCGCTGTTCCCGCGCCCCCGCGTGATCATCGGGATCCCGTCCGGCGTGACCGAGGTCGAGAAGCGCGCGGTGCAGGAAGCCGCGATCAACGCCGGGGCCCGTTGGGCGCGCCTGGTCGAGGAGCCGATGGCCGCCGCGATCGGCGCGGGGCTGCCGGTGCAGGAGCCGAGCGGCTCGATGATCGTCGACATCGGCGGCGGCACGACCGAGGTCGCGGTCACATCGTTGGGCGGCATCGTGGTCGCGCGGTCCATCCGGATCGGCGGCGACGAGATGGACCAGGACATCGTGGCGTACGCCCGGCGTGAGTTCAATCTGCTCATGGGCGAACGGACCGCCGAGGACATCAAGATCGCGATCGGCTCCGCGTACCCGCTCGACGAAGAGGTATCCACGTTCTTCCGCGGCCGCGACCTGCTCACCGGGCTGCCGCGCAGCATCGAGGTCACGAGCGCGCAGATCCGCGAAGCCATCGAGCCATCGGTGCAGCAGATCGTGGATTCGGTGAAGGACACGCTCGAGGAAACGCCGCCCGAGCTCGTGGCCGACATCATGGATCAGGGCATCTACCTGGCCGGCGGCGGCGCGTTGCTGCGTGGCATGGACACCCGGATCTCCGAGGTGACCCAGATGGCCGTGCACATCGCCGACGATCCGCTGACCTGCGTCGCCCGCGGCACCGGGATGGTCCTCGACGATCTCGTGAAGTACGAGCGCAGCCTCGTGACCGAGACCTACGCGATCATGCCCCGCTGATGGCCTCGCTCGGCCGCGCCCGCACGCGCCGCACGAACAGCGTCGCCCGACCGTTCGCCGCCCTGTTCGTCGTGTCGATCCTGCTCCTGCTGTTGCGCTCAGTGGATGCCGTGCAGGCCGGCGCGACCTTCGGGACACAGATCCTCGTGCCCGTGCAGAGCGCCCTCGCGGCGACCGGTGCCTCCACGAGCCGGCTGTTCCAGGCGATCGGCGACATCGACAAGATCCGCGCGGAGAACGCGGACCTGCGTGCCGCGAACGATCGGCTCACCCTGCAGAACGCGCAACTCGCGGAGGCCGCGGTCGCCGCGCAGCAGAACGCGAAGCTCGCCGCCGCGCAGAGCGCGATGCCGTTCAAGACGGTGGCCGCGCCGGTCATCGCGCGCGATCCGAGCGGCGTGCTGAAGACCATCGTCATCGGGGCGGGTACCGATCAGGGTGTGCGCGTCGATCAGATCGTCCTCTCCGAGCAGGGCGTCGTCGGCCGGGTGAGCGAGACCGGCTCGAACTACGCGAAGATCACGCTGATCACCGATTCGGCCTCGAGCGTGTCCGCGCTCGTGCAGTCCTCGCGCGCGAGCGGGATCGTCCGCGGCCAGTACGGCGACACGCTGGTCATGGAGTGGATCCTCCAGAGCGACCCGGTGAAGCCGGGCGACGTCGTTGTCACCGCCGGTCTCGGGCTCGGTCAGGAGCTCCGCTCGCTGTACCCGAAAGGGCTCGTCATCGGCACCGTCGTCGACGTGACGAAGGCCGAGGTCTCGGCGTACCAGCGGGCCGTCGTGTCTCCCGCGGTCGACCTCCGAAAGCTGGAGAACGTGCTCGTCATCATCGATCCAGCCAAATAGCGGTCGCTCGGGCGGGCGAGGCATAACCAGCCAGCCGCCGGCGCGTAAAGCAGAGTGAGATGGGACGGGTAGCGCGCCTCGCCGCGATGTGGCTCGCCTGCGCCGCCGTGCTTCAACTCGGGTCGGCTCGCTCGGTGGCTGCCCGATCGATCGAGCCTTCGATGAG
>DATJHW010000051.1:0-3515 GCA_035493615.1 Saccharimonadales bacterium (SeqCode)
GCGCCCGAGGAGCTCGGCGGATCCGGCCTGGACACCGTGTCGTACATCCTCGCGTGCGAGGAGATCAACCGCGCGTGCGCGTCGACCGGCGTGATCATGCAGGCGCACAACTCGCTGGCGTCGAGCCCGATCCTGCACTTCGGTACGGCGGCGCAGCACGAGCGGTGGCTCCGCCCGATGTCCCGCGGAGACCTGCTCGGGTGCTTCGCGCTCTCCGAGCCGGCGTCCGGCTCCGACGCCGCGGGTCTGCAGATGACGGCGAAGCGCGATGGGACGGGCTGGGTGCTCAACGGGACGAAGAACTTCATCACGAACGGCGCGTCGGCTGACGTCATCGTCGCGTTCGCGCAGACGGAGCCCGGATCGCGGCACAAGGGGATCACGGCCTTCATCGTCCCCAAGCCGTCGGCGGGCGTCAGCGTCGGCCGGGTGGAGCAGAAGCTCGGCATCAAAGGCTCCGACACCGCCCAGCTCGTATTCGAGAACGCGCGCGTCGAAGACGACCAGCGTCTGGGCGAGGTGGGTCAGGGCTTCAAGATCGCGCTCTCGACCCTCGACGGCGGCCGGATCGGGATCGCGGCGCAGGCCGTCGGGATCGCGCGCGCGTGTCTCGAGGACTCGCTCGCCTACGCGAAGGAGCGCCAGGCGTTCGGCAAGCCGATCGCCGAGCTGCAGGCGATCCAGTGGATGCTCGCGGATATGGCGACCGAGGTCGACGCGGCCCGGCTGATGGTGTGGCGCGCCGCGACGCTGAAGGACCGCGGCGAGCGGTTCACGGCGGAGGCGGCGATGGCGAAGCTCTTCGCGTCGGACATCGCGGTGAAGGCGGCGCGCAACTGCGTGCAGATCTTCGGCGGCTACGGCTACCTGAAGGACTTCCCGGCCGAACGGCACTACCGCGACGCGAAGATCACGGAGATCTACGAAGGCACGAGCGAGATCATGAAGCTCATCGTCGCCGAGGACATGCTCGGATGAGCCAGCGCACGTGATCCCCCCGACGCAGGGCTTCGGCGCGGTGGTCCTGGCGCTCGTCGCCGTTCTCGGGTTCGGCGCGTTCGCCTACCGGACGTGGAAGCTCTACCGGTACCTGCGGCTCGGCTGGAACGAGGACCGGACCCAGCAGCTCGGGAAACGGTTGAAGGACGAGCTGGTCATCTACCTCCTGCAGCGCAAGCTCTTGAAGCGGCCGTACTTCGTGCGCGGGCTCGCGCACGCGTTCATCTTCTGGGGATTCATCGTCATCACGCTCGGCACCACCGACCTGCTGCTCAGCGGCCTGGTCGGCCTGCGGATGCCCGGTGCCGAAAGTGGGTTCTTCGTCTGGGCGGTGGACATCTTCGCGGCGCTCGTGCTGGCCGCGATCCTCCTGGCACTCGCCCGCCGGCTGTTCTTCAAGCCGCCGCGGATGCACATCGCGCTCGACGGCTACGTGATCCTCGGGCTCATCGGGTTGCTCATGGTCTCGCTGCTCGTGTTCGAGAACGCCGGCCTGGCGGCCGGGTACCTCGCGATCCATCAGGCGACGCCGCCGCTCGCGCAGCTCGTCCCGCTCGCCTGGGGTGGCGCGGCCGGGACGGTCTTCGCCGCGGCCTGGTGGGTGCACGTCGTGACCGTGCTCGGGTTCGCCGCGTACCTGCCGCAGTCGAAGCACCTGCACATCGTCACGACGCTCCCGAACGTCTTCTTCCGCTCGCAGCGCCCGCGCGGCGCGCTCCGCTTCGTCGACAACATCGAGGAGCAGGAGACGTTCGGCGCGGCCACCCTCCGCGATCTCTCGTGGAAGCAGCATCTGGACGGCTACACCTGCACCGAGTGCGGCCGCTGCTCCGACAACTGCCCGGCCCTCGCGACCGGCAAGCCGCTCGACCCGCAGAAGATCGTGCTCGACCTTCGCGACCTCCTGTTGAAGGAGGGCGACCTCCTGCTGGCGGACCGCGCCGCGACGGGCACCGCGCCGGCGCACCAGCTCGCGTCGAAGCCCGACGAGCTCTGGGCCTGTACGACGTGCGCGGCGTGCGTCGAGCAGTGCCCCGTGACCATCGAGCACATCGACAAGATCGTGGACATGCGCCGGTATCTCACCATGCAGGAGGCCGCCGCGCCACCCGAGGCGCAGCGCGCGATGACGAACATCGAACGCGCCGGCAACCCGTGGGGCGAGGCCGCGAGCACCCGCGGCGACTGGGCGCAGGGCCTCGGGGTGCCGACGCTCGCCGAGAAGCCGGACGCCGAGTACCTCTACTTCGTCGGGTGCGCGGCGTCATTCGATCGGCGGAACCAGCGCGTGGCGAAGGCGCTCGCGACGATCCTGCAGGCGGCCGGCACGTCGTTCGCGATCCTCGCGACGGAGGAGACCTGCAACGGGGATCCGGCGCGACGGATGGGGAACGAATACCTCTGGCAGCTGCAGGCGCAGCGGAACATCGACACGTTCGGCCGCTACACGGTGCGCAAGATCATCGCGTCGTGCCCGCACTGCTTCAACACCATCGCGAACGAGTACCCGCAGCTCGGGGGCACGTATGAGGTCGTCCATGCCCTGCAGCTCGTGCAGGACCTGATCGCCGACAACCGGATCACGCTCGGCGCGGGCCCAGTGGAGTCGGTCGCGTACCACGACCCCTGCTATCTCGGCCGGCACAACGGGATCTACGAGGATCCGCGCGCCGTGCTCGATGCGATCGACGGTGTGCGGCGCATGGAGATCGAGCCGCATCACCGCGAACGCGGCTTCTGCTGCGGTGCCGGCGGGGGGCGGATGTGGATGGAGGAGAAGCTCGGCCAACGGGTCAATCACCGCCGGGTCGATCAGATCCTCGCGGCGGGCGACGCGAAGGGCGAGCGGCCGGCGAAGGTCGCGTCCGGCTGCCCGTTCTGCTTGATCATGCTCGATGAAGGCGTCGGCGCGAAGGGCATCCAGGACGACTTGAAGCCGGTCGATGTGCTCGAGCTGGTCGCCTCGCGCCTCCAGAGTGAAGGAGTCGTCACATGAAGATCCTCATCTGCCTGAAGCAGGTCCCCGACTCGACGACGCGCATGAAGATCGCGCCCGACGGCACCTCGGTCGTGACCGAAGGCGTGACGTGGTCCATCTCGCCATACGACGAGTACGCCATCGAGCTCGCGCTCGAGCACAAGGACGCCGCGGCCGACACGGTCGTGAGCGTCATCACCGTCGGGGGTCCGCGGACGAAGGACGCGCTCCGCCAGGCGCTCGCGATGGGCTGCGACGACGCGACCCTCATCACCGGCGACGGCGCTGACGCGCTCGGGCCGCTCGGCATCGCGAACGCGCTGAAGAGCGCGGTCGGCGACATCGGGCCCGACCTCGTGCTCTGCGGGAAGCAGGCTTCCGACGACGATCAGGGCTTCGTCGGCCCGGCGCTCGCCGAGGCCCTTGGCTGGCCCCACGTCGCGCAGATCACCAAGCTGTCGGTCTCGCCGGACGGGATCGAGCTCTTCAAAGAGACCGAGGGCGGCCACGAGGTCTGGCGGGCGAGCGGCCCGGCGGT
>DATJHW010000052.1:0-44378 GCA_035493615.1 Saccharimonadales bacterium (SeqCode)
TCTGCTCCGGGACGCGATCCGTCGCGATCTGCTCGTGGAGGCCGACGAGCGGGCGCTCGGATCCGGCCGCGTGTTCCGCTTCAAGCACGTCCTCATCCGCGACGTTGCCTACTCGACGGTGCCGAAGAGCGAACGGTCGCGCCTGCATGACCGGTACGGCCGGTGGCTCGAGACGAGCCTCGGCGATCGCCGACACGAGATCGCCGACATCGTGTCCTTCCACGCCGAGCAGGCGTTCCTCCTCGCCCGCGAGCTGCGTCCTTCCGGGGCAGCGGATCTTGGCCGCCGGGCCCTCGACCTCCTCCTCGAGGCCGCTGCGAGCGCGTATGACCGCGAGGACACGCATGCCGCCCTCAATCTCTACGAGCGCGCGCGATCGGTGGCCGATGCGATCGGTGCGACCGTGATCGAGAACGCCCTGATCGCCGGGCGCATCGTCCTCGTCCGCGATGCGCTGGCAACCGCGCGGCCGGCGGTGGCCGAGGTCGATGCGGCCATCGAGCTCGCCAACGCGGTCACGCCGAGCAAAGTTCTGCCGGAGCTACTCGACCTTCGGGCGAGGCTGCTCGTCGACGAGCTGGGACCCGACGCGGTCCGACCGATACTCGTCGAAGCGCTTCAAGCTGCGCAGCAGACAGGCGATGTCGATCTCATCACCCAAGCGATGTGGGCGGTCGCCTTCAACCGGTACTACGCCGCCGACATGGACGAGATGCGGCGGCTGTTGGAGGAAGCGCACGAGCACGTGAGGCGGACCGGGTCGACCCGGAAAGGGCTGGTGCTGTTCTGGCTCGGCCGGGCGGCCGTGTATCAGGGCGACCTGACCGCCGAATCGAGCCTGGTCGACGAGACCATCGCCGCCCTCCCGTACAAGTCGAAGTGGTTCCGTGCGATCGAGCACGTCGCACGAGCCAACCGGGCTCAGCACCAGGGCGATCCGGCTACGGCGCTCAGCGAGGCGCGCACCGGGCACGCCCTGTTCCGCGAGGTCGGCCAGCCGAGCTTCATCGCGTCCACGGGCTGGGCGATGGGCGAAGCGATGCTGGACCTCGGGGACAACGCCGGTGCGCGCGACGTGCTGGCCGAAGCCCTGGATCTGTTCGCGCGGCGCGGCCAGCGCGGCCAGATCCCCGAGGTGCAGGCCCGGCTCGCCCGGGCGCTGGTCCACCTGGGCGACATCGCCGCAGCGCGAACGCACGCCGAGGCGGCCGTCGGCATCGCGATGCCGAGCGACCTCGAGTCGCGCTTCATCTCGGCCATCGCGCTCGCCGAGGTCCGCGAGGCCGAGGGGAACCTGGTCGAGGCCGACCGGTTGTTCCGTGGAGCGGTCGCCTTCATGGAGCCGAGCGGTATCGGCAACGCCTTGGCCGAGACCCGCGAGCAATATGCCCGCTTCCTCACGCGGCGCGGCCGCGCGCAGGAGGCGCGCACGCAGCTCGATGCGGCCCGGGCCTTCTGGACCGACCCGCTCGCCGAACGCCACCGCGCACGGATCGACGCGCTGCTCAAGGCAACGGACGCTCGCACGATGCCGATCTAGGGCCCGGTCCGGTATACTTCTGTTCTTCCCGCGCACATCTTTCACGAAGGGACGTCTGACGTTGGCTGTACATATCCGCCTGCGGCGCACCGGCAAGACGAAGGCCCCGACGTACCGCGTAGTCGTGGCCGACTCGCGGTCGCCGCGCGACGGCAAGTTCATCGAGATCCTCGGGCACTACAACCCGCGCACCGAAGAGGGCGCGCTCGTCCTCGACACCGATCGGGTGCGGCACTGGATCAAGAACGGCGCGAAGCCGACCTCGACCGCGCGCGCGCTCCTGGTCCGCAGCGGCATCCCGGACGCCGAAGTCCCGCCCGTCGCGCGGTGAGCAAGGAATCCGAGCTCCTCGAGCACGTGGCGAAGGCGCTGGTCGACGACCCCTCCGGCGTCGTGGTGAAGGAAGAGCAGGACGGCGATTTCCTCAAGCTGCATCTGCAGGTCGCGGAAGCCGACGTCGGGAAGGTCATCGGGCGGGGCGGTCGCATCGCGAAGGCCATCCGCGCTCTGCTCAAGGTGATGGCCACACGTGACGGGACCAAGGTCAACCTCGAGATCGATTAGCACGCCCGACGGGCTCGTCGTCGGCGTCATCAAGACGCCTCATGGCGTCCGGGGCGAGGTCCGCGTCGATCCCCGCAGCGACGTCCCCGACCGGTTCCGCGTCGGTGCCTCGCTCCAGTGCGACGGTCTCGGTGCGCTGACCATCCGATCCATCCGCGGCACACCCCAGGAGCCGATCGTCGGATTCGAGGGCTACGACTCGCGGCCCGCGGCCGAGCCCCTGCGCGGCCGGTTCCTTCGCGTGGCCCTCGAGGAGGCGAGACAGGCGACGAAGGGCAGCTACCTGTGGGCGGACCTCCTCGGTCTGCGTGCGGAGACCCCCGCCGGCGAGCCCATCGGCGACGTGCGCGACATCATCCGCGCGGGCGAGACCGACGTCCTCGTGGTGAACCGCGCGCAGGGCGGCGAGCTCCTCGTCCCGGCCATCGCCTCGGTCGTGCGCGAGGTCGACGTCGCCGGAGGCCGGATCGTCGTCGCGCCGCAGGAGGAGCTGCCGTGAGGGTCGACGTGCTCACGCTCTTCCCGAAGATGTTCGAGAGCCCGTTCGCCGAGAGCATCGTGGCGCGTGCGCGTGCGGCGGGGAAGCTCGACCTGGTATTCCACGATCTGCGCCGCTGGGCGGGCGATCGGCACCGTACGGTCGACGACGTGCCCTACGGAGGCGGCGCGGGCATGGTCTTCACGCCGGAGCCACTCGCGCCGGCGATCCGCGAGCTCAGGGGTCGCGACGGGCACGTCGTGCTGCTCTCGGCGCAGGGCCGGTTGTTCGACGAGGCGGCGGCGCGGCGGCTCGCTGCGATCGAGCACCTCGTGCTGGTGGCCGGCCACTACGAGGGTGTCGACGAGCGGATCGTCGAGAGCGACATCGACGAGGAGCTCTCGATCGGGGACTACGTCCTCACCGGCGGCGAGCTGCCGGCGATGGTGCTGATCGACGCGGTGGCGCGCTTGCTGCCTGGAGTGATCGACGCGGCGTCGCTGCGTGAGGAGTCGCATACCAGCGGGCTGCTCGAGGGGCCTCAGTACACCCGGCCTCCCGAGTACGAGGGTCGCAAGGTGCCGGCGGTCCTGGTCTCGGGCGATCACGCGTCCATCGCGAAATGGCGCAGGGCCGAAGCGATCCGCCGCACCGCCGAACGGCGACCGGAGCTCCTCGAACGCGCGGACCTCACTCCCGCCGAGCGCGCGCGCCTGCCGCGGCCCGCGGCGAAAGCGCCCGTCCCGGACTCCGACCTCATCGCCGCGTATCGCTCGGGCGTCGGCTCGTACCGCATCGCCGCGCGGTTCGGCATCTCGCCGGCGACGGTGCGCGCGCGGCTGCGCGCCGCTGGCGTTCGACTGCGCGCCGCCCGCAGCGCGCAGCGTGGCCCGACGGCCGCCGAGGTCGCTCGCATGCGGGCGACCGGACTGACCGTGCGGGAGCTCGCGCGGCACTATGGGGTATCGCATGTCACGATCCTCGATCGGCTGAAGAAGGCCGGTAAATGAGCTACCATTCGATGACCCCGTGAGCACGACCGTTATGCCGATGAACGACGTCTTGAAGACGCTTGCCTCCGAACAGCTCAAGGCCGACCTCCCAGAGGTCCGGCCCGGAGACACCGTCCGTCTATCCGTGCGCGTCGTCGAAGGCAACCGCGAGCGACTTCAGGCGTACGAGGGCACCGTCCTTCGGGTGCGCGGCGGCGGGCTCAACGCCCAGATCACGGTCCGCCGGATCGCCAGCGGCGTGGGCGTCGAGCGCACCTTCCTCGTGCACTCCCCCCGGCTCGAGAAGATCGAGGTCGTCCGCCACGGGCACGCCCGCCGCGCGGCCCTCTACTTCCTCCGCGAGCGCGTCGGCAAGGCTGCCACGCTGCGCGAAAAGCGGCGTTAGCCGGGCTCCAGATACCCTCGGCCTAGCCTCATCTGGTGGACGTCCAGGCCGAGTCGACGCGCGAGCGCGCCGACTACGCGAACCGCATCCGTCGTCAGAACGAGCGCCTCGCGTACGGCGTGGCCGCGTTCCTCATGCTCACCGCCGCGCTGCCGGTCACCCGCGAGGACGACCGCGTCGGGGTGCTGTTCGCCGGCGCGCTCGTCTTGGTGATCGGCGTCGTCTGGTTCCGGGTCGTGCCGGCTCACGCGTTCGGCGACCGACGGGTCATGGTCTTCGGCGTTCTCGCTCAGCCGGTCATCGTCCTGCTTCTCGCGCTGACCGGTGGGCTGCGCTCCGAGTACTTCCCATTCGCGCTGCTCCTCGTGATCACGACCGTGTTCTCGCCCCAGGTCCGGCACACATTCGTCGTCGCAGCCGCCACCGCGCTCAGCCTGGTGCTCGTCGCGGTCCTCGTGCCGGCCGGGAGCGCGGCCGAGATCGTCGCCGGCCTGGGCGTCTGGCTCCTCGAGACCATCGGCTTCGCGGTACTGGCGGCGATGATCGGGCGCACGCTCCGCGCGTCCCGCAGCGCGATCGCGGCGCGTGCCGACGAGCTCGACGATCTGCGCGGTCGCGCGGAGCTCCTGTCGTTCACCGACCCGCTGACCGGCCTGTACAACCGCCGCTTCGCGGACGAGAGCCTGAAGCGCCTGATCCCCGAGGCGCGGCGCGGCCGCACGTTCAGCATCGCGGCCTTCGATCTCGACGGGTTCAAACAGCTCAACGACAGCCGCGGCCATGCCGCCGGCGATGAGATCCTCGTCGACTTCGCGCGCCTGCTCCGGGCCGGCCTCCGGGGAGCGGACATCCCGATCCGGATGGGTGGCGACGAATTCCTGATCCTGCTGCCCGGGACCGGGCTCGCGCAGACGATCCTCGTCGTCGAGCGGTTGCGCGCGGCGGTCCGCGAGGCACGCTGGGGCCACCCGGACGCCATCGTCACGGTCAGCACCGGCATCGCGCAGTGGACCGACGGGCAATCAGGCGAAGCACTGCTCCAGTCCGCCGATCGCTCGCTCTACATCGCCAAACGGACGCTTCAGGCGGCGGCCGAAGCCGCGCCGCGATAATCGAGGGCATGCCAAGCCTCCGGTTCGAGAAAGCGTTGTGGGATCAGGGGCTCATCCGCGTCGTCGGCGTCGATGAGGTCGGCATGGCCACGCTGGCCGGTCCCGTCGTAGCGGCGGCCTGTCTCGTCACTCCGGACGTGCGGCTCATCCGCGCGGTCCGCGACTCGAAGCTCCTCACACGACAGCAGCGCGAGGAGCTCGTACCGGAGATCCGGGCGCGGGTCACGCGGATCGGCATCGGCGCGGCGTCGGTGGCGGAGATCCACCGGTTGAACATCTATCACGCGAGCCACGTGGCGATGCAGCGGGCGCTTCGCCAGATCGGCGAGTACGACCACGTCCTGGTCGACGGGCGCCGGATCCTGGACCCGATGTTCGCGCCCGGCAAGCACACCGAGATCGTGAAGGGCGACATGAAGAGCTTCGCCATCGCGGCGGCGTCGATCATCGCGAAGGTCACCCGCGACCGCCTCATGGAGAAGCTCGCGGGCCGCTATCCCGGCTACGGGTGGGAGCACAACTGCGGCTATCCGACGATCGACCATCGGAAAGCGCTCCGCGAGCTCGGTGTGACGCCGTTCCACCGCCAGGATTTCGGGACGGTGAAGATCATGTTGCTCGGCGAGCAGCTGGAGCTCGACGTCGCGACCGCGTGACCGTTCTGCAGCCAAGTTGACGATGACGGCGGACAGGCGGCGCCGGTAGAGTCCGACGCTCATGACCATCCGACAACGAGCATCCGTGACCTTGCGCCCGTTCGCCGAGAACGACTACGCCGCCGTGGTCGACATCTCGAACGAGAGCTACCCGGACTACGCATGGACCGTCGCGGAGCTCCGGCACATGGACGATGACTGGACGCCCGAGGGCTACTTCCGCCGCCGGATAATCGCCGATGAGGGCGGCGGCCCGGTCGGCTACTGCGACGTCTCGAACTCGCGCGGCCAGTTCGTCGCGGAGAACTTCAACATCGATCTCGTCGTGCGGCCGGCCGCGCGCCGCCAGGGCATCGGCACCACGCTGTTCGAGGACGCCGTCTCCGCGTTGCGGCCGCGCAACGCCCGCTGGATCCGGGCAGGCGTGAAAGAGTCGGACACGCACAGCATCGCGTTCGCGAAGCACGTTGCCGCGGTCGAGCTGAAGCGGGACTGGGAGTCGCGACTCGATCTCGCCGCGTTCGATCCGGCGCCGTTCGCCGGGGCTCCGAAGCGGGCCGAGGCCGCGGGCGTGCGCATCACGACCCTCGCCGACGAGCTGCGCACCGACCCCGAGGCCGTGCGCAAGGCATACGCGCTGCACGCCGAGGCGCGGCTGGATGTGCCGAGCCTCGACCGGCCGACGCCATCGCCGTTCGAGCGCTTCGAGGACGAGGTGTTGCGCTCGCCCTGGGCCCTGCCGGAGGCGTACTTCATCGCGATCCGCGACGGCGGGTACGTGGGCGAGTCGGCGCTCGCGACGGAAGGCGCGGATCCGACGGTCATCTACCAGCAGCTCACCGCCGTCCGCCGCGACGAGCGCGGCAAGGGCATCGCGATGGCCCTCAAGCTCCGGGCGGTGGCGTACGCGAAGGAGCGGGGATTCCGGGAGATCAGGACGTGGAACGCGTCGATCAACCGGCCGATGCTCGCGATCAACGAGGCGCTCGGCTTCGCGAAGCAGCCGGCGTGGATCACGTTCGGCAGGGACCTCTCCGCCGCGTAGCCCTACGGGATCGACCGGTACAGCCGGTAGAACGTCGGCCGGAACCCCCGGGCGGGCCAGGAACCGCGACGCCTCGAGATTCGTCATGCGCCAATCGGTGGTGATCGCGCGATAGCCGTTGGCGCGGGCCCACTCGATCGCGTACGCCGTGAGGGCCAGGCCCACGCCACTGCCGCGGACCTCCGGAAGCGTCGCCGCATTCGCGAGGTCGATGCTCGCCGCAGGCACGCGCAGATCGCCGGCCGGGCGCCGGTACAGGAGCAGGTGTCCGACCGGCCGCCCTTCGCGCTCGGCGATGAAATGGGTGTACTTCGGGTCGTCCCACGTGGTCCGCCAGTCGTCGACGAACCAGTCGAGGTCCCGCTGCGGCAGTCCGGAGAAGCTCGGCGCGCGTTCGAGGTGCTCGTGCAGCAGGAGGTCGAGGCGCGCGGCGTCGCGGAGATCTTCCGCCGTGCTGAGGCGCACCGTCGCACCACCGTTGGGGACGGCCTGGCGGTCGGAGGCTCGCGCGGCGAGTGCGGCCGACGTCCCGAAGGACAACCGGTGCCAGGGTTCGACGAGGTCGTCGACCGCGGGCACGAATGCGAAGTGCCTCGTCAGCCCCGCGTCCACCCAGATCCGCGACGCCGCGGCGTAGAGGTCGCGGATCCGTTCCGGCTCGCGCGACGCGCTCCCGGCGAGGGCGATGCGGACGTGCGGGCCGATCGGATCCTCCTGTCGCGTGCCGATCACGTATCCGTCGACCTCGCCGGCCCGAAGCGAGACCGCACCGGATGCGCCGTCCGCCGAGAACTCTCGGGCCACGTGCGGACGGAAGTCGTCGATCGCGGGAAGAAGCGGCTCGACGGCGCGATGGCGCGCATGACGTTCCGCGAGCATGCGCGCAGCGCCGTCGATGTCCGCGACCGTGAACGCCCGGAGCTCCGTCCCCACGGCCGCAGTGTCCGTCAGCGCAACGCGACCCGGCAAGCCGCTGCCGACATGGCCGTCGTGCCTGATCCGCGCCGGCTCCTCGGCGACGCGGGCGAAGACAGGGTCGCGCGCGAGCTCGAGGCGCGCGGTGTCCGGGTCGTCGCGCGCAACGCGCGGACCCGCTACGGCGAGATCGACCTTGTTGGACGAGACGCTCGCGGCCACGTCTTCGTGGAGGTCAAGACCCGGCGCCGCGGCTCATTCGTCAGCGCGGCCGAGGCGGTGGATGGCCGCAAGCTGGCGCGGCTGCACTCGCTCGCCCTCGCCTGGGCGTCGGACCATCGCATCCGGGGTCGCGTCCGTCTCATGGTCGCGGCGGTGACGGTGGACGATGCCGGGATGTCGGTCGACCTCATCGAGGTCGCTGACTAGAGGAGCGGGCCGCCGCTCGCGAAGATCTGCGCACCCGCTGCGATCATCACGGCCATGGTCGCGGCGATCGCGACGACGGCGACGCCGACGCGGCGGAGCGCGACCGATTGCTCCTTGGTGAGACCGCGACGCGCGGGAGCATCGGACACGGCCGGCCGGGGCGTGAACAGCATCGCCGCGTACGCGTGCTCGGCGGCCGCGGCGTCGGGACAGCCGCGCACCTCGAGCTGCGCGATGAATCGCTCGTACTCGGCCCGCGCCCGCTCGGTGTCGCCCGCGTTCGCGTACGCGGCGGCGAGCCGGCGGTGGGCGGTGAGGTCGTCTGGGGCCAGCGCGACGGCGGAGCCAAGGGCCGCGATCGCCGCGGTGCGATTGCCCGCGTGGCTGAGGACCGCTGCGCCGCGGAGGAGCTCCCCGAGGCCATCGCCGGTCCGCTGCTCGATCACGCTGTGGCCGCTCCTCATGTGCCCGGTGCACCCGGATTCGGTCGCCGTCACGAACGGTACTGGCCGCCGTGCGGCCGGGTCAATGGCCGGTACGTACGTCACGGCCAGGAGTCCTATCGCTCGCTCGCCCGCTACAGGGTGACATCGCGCCATGGGCGCGGTCGCGCGGACGCTTGGCTGCGCCCTCTGGGGCCTGGAGACCGCCCTCGTGACGGTCGAGGCCGATGTCGCGAACGGGCTCCCGCACTTCGCGATCGTCGGGCTGCCCGATACCGCGGTCCAAGAGGCCCGCGAGCGGGTCCGGGCCGCGATCCGAAACGCCGGATTCGAGTTCCCGCTCCGCCGGGTCACCGTGAACCTGGCCCCCGCCGAGCGCCGGAAGGAGGGCACGGGCTTCGACCTCCCGATCGCGCTCGCGATCCTTCGGGCGACCGGTCAGCTGGAGGCGGAGCCGGACGGGCTGTGCCTGGGCGAGCTCGCCCTCGACGGCGCGCTGCGTCCGGTCCGCGGCGCGATGCCGCGCGTCCGGCGAGCGCTGGCGGCCGGGATCACCCGGGTCTACGTGCCCGGCGGCAACGCCGGCGAAGCCGCGGTCCTTGGCGCGGAGACGGTGCCGTTCGCTTCGCTGCGGGAAGCGGTCGCGCACTTCGAGGGCACAGCGCGTATCGCAGCCGTCGCCGCGCCGGCCCCGGCGGTGGCGCCGCCGTGGGGGAGCGATCTCGGTGACATCGTCGGCCAGGAGACTCCGAAACGCGCGCTCGAGATCGCCGCCGCCGGCGGGCACAACCTTCTGCTCGTCGGACCGCCCGGCACCGGCAAGACGCTGCTCGCGCGCGCGCTTCCCTCGATCCTGCCGCCGCTCGATCCCGATGAGGCGGTCGAAGCGAGTGCGGTCCACAGCGTGGCCGGGCTCATCGATCCGGCGCACCCGCTGCTCGCCGCACGTCCGTTCCGGGCGCCGCATCACACCGCGTCGCATCTCGCGCTCGTCGGCGGCGGCACGCCACCGCGGCCGGGCGAGGTGTCGCTCGCGCATGCCGGTGCGCTGTTCCTCGACGAGTTCGCCGAGTACCAGCGGCAGGTCCTGGAGACGCTCCGCGAGCCGCTCGAGGAAGGCGCGATCACCATCTCCCGCGCGGGCGGTGCCGCGACCTATCCGGCGCGGTTCGTCCTGATCGCCGCGATGAACCCGTGCCCCTGCGGCCACGCCGGCGATCCGACCACCGAGTGCTCGTGCCTTCCGGACGCCGTGGAGCGCTATCGAGGCCGTCTCTCTGGACCGGTGCTCGATCGGATCGACCTCCGGGTGCACGTTCCGCGCGTGCCGTACGAGCGGCTGCGAGAGCAGGAGCCGTCGCGCGAGCGCTCGGCGAGCGTGCGGGGCCGGGTGTGCGCCGCGCGCGTCCGGGTGCGGGCGCGGGGCCGGCGGACGAACGCGGAGCTCACGATCGCCGATATCGGTCGCTACTGCCGGCTCGACGCGGATGCCGAACCGCTCATGGCCGAGGCGATGCGGATGCGCAAGCTGTCCGCCCGCGGCTACCACCGGGTCCTGCGGGTGGCGCGCACCGCCGCGGATCTGGACGGCAGCGAACGGATCGGCGCCGACCACCTCGCGACGGCCCTGCTCCTCCGGGCGCTGCCGTGATCGCGCGGCACCCGAACGACGCCGGATACCCCGCCGCGCTGCGCGACCTCGTGCCCGCGCCCGATCCGCTGTGGCTCGATGGCGACGAGGGCGTCCTCGACCGCCCGAGCGTGGCCATCGTCGGCACCCGTCGGATGAGCCCGTACGGCGAACGGGTGGCGCGCGAGCTGGCCGCGGCCCTCGCGCACGCAGGCGCCGTCGTCGTGTCCGGTCTCGCGCAGGGCATCGACTGCGCGGCACACGGCGCGGCGATGGACGCCGGTGGCGCGAGTGTCGCCGTCCTCGGCGAAGGGATCACCTCGTTCCTCGCGAACGCGCGCGGCCGCCGCCGCCGTCTCGCCGTGGCGCTTCGCGCGCATGGCGCGCTCGTCTCCCCATACCCTCCGATCGTGCCCGCGCAGGGCTGGATGTTCGCGAAGCGCAACGCGGTCATCGCGGCGCTGTCGGGCGCGGTCATCGTCGTCGAGGCACCCTCGGGATCGGGCGCGCTCATCACCGCGGCCGATGCCGTCCGGCTCGGCCGTCCGCTGTTCGCCGTCCCTGGCCCGCTCGGCGCGACCACGTGCGAGGGCACGAACGAGCTCATCGCGTCCGGCGCGGCGCGGGCCTGCCTCGGGCCGGATGAGGTCGCTCGGATCGTCGGTCTCGTCGCCGCGCCCCGGGTCGCGACGGCCGACCCGTTGCTCGACGCGCTCGCGGCGGGACCGCTCGATCTCGACGAGCTTGCCCGGCGCACGCGGATCGACCAAGGCGCCCTTAGAGCGCGGCTCGTCGCACTCGTGTTCTCCGGGGCGGTGGTCGACCGGGACGGCCGGTTCGGTCGCGCCGGCTAGCCGGCCTCGTTGCGCGCGCGCGTCGCCTTCGCCCGGTAGAGCTCCTCGTCGGCTTCGCGGAGGATCTCGTCCGGATCGGTGCCGCGGCGCCACACGGCGATCCCGCTGCTGAGGCCCCGCGCGCCATGGTCGCCCAGCGCGGCGATCCGCTGCCGGATCCGGTATGCGACCTTCACCGCTTCTCCCCGATCGGCGTCCGGGAGGAGCACGACGAACTCGTCGCCGCCGGTGCGCACCGCGATGTCCTCGCTGCGCAACACCGACCGCAGCGAAGCGGCCACGCCGCGGAGGAGCTCATCGCCGGCCTGATGCCCGCGTGAGTCGTTCACCGCCTTCAGGCCATCGACGTCGAGCGAGATGATCGCGAATGGCCGGTCGCGCCGCGTCGCATGGGCGCTCATGCGGCGGAGCTCGTCACGCATGTAGTGGCGGTTGTACAGGCCGGTCAGCTCGTCCGTGACCGCCATCTGGAACGCGTCGTCGCGCTCGGTGGCGAGTGTCTCGGTCCGCGCCGCGAGCGTCCGACGGGTCTCGCCGGTGGCCAGCGCCGTCGCCGCCGAGAAGAACGTGATCGTCGCGATCTCCAGCAGGCGCGTCACGGTCACATCCCGTTCGAAGTCCGAGAGCGGCCCTCCGAGCGCGAGGCCGATCATCCCGGCGGCCGCGAGCGCGCCCACGACGGCGCTCTGTCGCCAGCTGCCGGACAGGATCATGATCAGCACCGGCAGCAGGTAGTACGGGAAGTACACCGAGGCCGAGCCGCTGGTGATCCCGAGCATCAGGACCATCACGCCTTGCGCGATCGCCGCGGCGACGAAGATGCGTCCGCGCGGGAACGCGCTCTGCGGGACGAATGCGAACCAGAGCGCGCCCGCGATCACGATCAGGCCGGCGGTCGCGATGAGACCTGCGCGATCGGCTGCGTGCGTCGTCGGGAGGATGGCGGTCAGGGCGAGCACGGCCGCCAGCCCGAACACGATCGCGACGCTCGACGAGCGCACGCGCCTGCGGTACGCGGTCTGCGCCGCGTGCGCCTCGGCCCGTGCGGCCTGCTGATCCTCCAACGCGTCAGGAACGATGAGCACGACGGCGACCGGTTGTGGTCAACGTTCGGTAAACGGTGG
The DNA here is from genome assembly GCA_035493615.1 of Saccharimonadales bacterium (SeqCode). Lineage (GTDB taxonomy): Bacteria > Chloroflexota > Limnocylindria > P2-11E > P2-11E > UBA4735. The sequence continues at coordinate 12,189 of DATJHW010000052.1, forward strand.
CTATTGCGGCGCGATGCGGATGATCCGGTCGCCCGAGCCGTTGCTCGTGGTCACGTACAGTGCGCCGTCCGGACCCTGCACCACCGATCGAAGCCGCCCGTATTTCTGATCGTAGAGGGTCTCCTTCTGGACGACGGTCGTTCCCGAGACGGTGAACCGCCGTAGGTCCTGCTCCTTCAATGTCGCGATGAACAAGGAGCCGGACCACTCGCCCCAGCCGTCGCCGGCGACGAACGCCGCGCCGCTCGTCGCGTAGGTCACGCTGCCTGAGGTCCACACCGGGTCAGTGAAGCCTCGGGCCATCCCGCCCGTGCCCTCCTGGTCGGGCCAGCCGTAGTTCTTCGCAGGTAACAGGACGTTGATCTCGTCGTTCGCGGTGGCGCCGGTCTCGACCTCGAGGACAAAGCTGCCATCAGGCGCGAAGGCGAGGCCCTGCGGGTTGCGGTGGCCCATCGAGTAGGCGCACGTCCGGCCGCTGCCGCCCGGAAGGATCGGGTTGTCGTCCGGCACGCTCCCATCGGCGTTCATCCGGAGGACCTTGCCGTTCAGCGAGCTCGGGTCCTGCGCGAGACGACCGTTCCCGTTCTCGCCCATCGTCGCCCAGAGCTTCCCATCGGGGCCGAACGCGAGCCGGCAGCCGTCGTGGATCGCCGCGGCGAGCGGCCCGTTGCGCAGCACGTAGCGGTCGAAAGCCATCGAGTCCGTGCCCACCCGGTACCGAAGGATCTGATTCCGCCAATCGCCACCGTCCATGCGCGACGCGCACACGTAGAGGAATCCGTTCGCGGCGAAGCTCGGGTCGAGCACGATGCCCATGAGCCCGGCTTCGCCCATCGCGTGAACATCGGGGACCCTCATGAAGCCGAGGCGTTTGGCGTTCGGTTTCGCGCTCTCGAAGATCACGATGTTGCCCATGCGCTCGGTCATGAACATCCGGCCGTCCGGCGCGAATGCGATGTCCCACGGGACCGACAGGCCGGACTGGATGACGGTATCGACGAGGGCGGGCGCGCCCGCGAGACGCGTGACGTCGCCAGAGCCGGCGCGACCGCTGGAGCAGGCCGCGAGCAACATCCCGAGCAACAGCGCACGCCCGAGTAGGCGGATCCCACGCACCGTGGCGCATTGTGACACTCGACCTGCGACACTCGTCCCTCTTGAGAGTGATGACCCGACGATGAGGGAAGAGCCCCGGCGCATCGCCGATCGTCTCGAGGCCACGCTGCGTATCCCTGACGGCGATCCCCGGGGCATCGCGGTGGTGAGCCATCCGTTACCGACCCATGGCGGGACGATGCGCAACCCGCTCGTCGCCGCCATCGCGCGCGCGATCGCGAGCGCGGGGCTTTACGCGTTGCGATTCAACTTCCGCGGTGTCGGCGCGAGCGCCGGCCGATGGACCGGCGGCCTCGCCGAGGTCGAGGACCTCGACCTCGCGATCACCCACGCGCGCACGCTCGCCCCCGGCATGCCGCTCGCGCTCTCGGGGTTCAGCTTCGGCGCGCTCACCACGCTCCGGTGGCTCGCGCAGGGTGGCCGGGCCGACGCGATCGGGCTCGCGGGGGTGCCGCTCCGGTCGGCGACGTTCCAGCCGGAGCAGCTTCCGCCGGTGCCCGACGGCACGTTCATGGTGGCCGCGGAGCTCGATCAATTCGGCAGCGCGGCTGAGCTGCGCGCGGCGTATCCCCGCGCGCGGATCGTCGAGGTGGCGGGCGTGGATCACTTCTTCGGCGAGAAGCGGAACGAGGTCGGAACGATCATCGCGACGCAGCTCATGAAGGACCTGCGGCTAGACTGACACCTTCCATGACCGCCGAAACGACCGTTCCGACCGCGCAGTCCGGGGCCACCACGACCCGGAAACGCATCCTCACGGGCGATCGCCCGACCGCCAAGAGCTTTCACTTGGGAAATTACTACGGAACGCTCGCCAACCGGGTCCGCCACCAGGATGAATACGACAGCTTCTTCCTGATCGCCGACTACCACATGTTGACGACGAGGATCAGCGATCTCGAGGAGATCGGCCGGAACATTCGGGAGCTGGTGGTGGACTACCTGTCGGTCGGGATCGATCCGAACAAGACCACGATCTACCTCCAGTCGTTGATCCCAGAGGTGACCGAGCTCTTCCTGTATTTCGCCATGCTGGTGACCGTGCCACGCGCCCAGCGGATCCCGACGCTCAAGGATCAGCTGCGCGACCACAGCCTGAAGGAGCCGACATACGGCCTGCTGGGTTATCCCATCCTGCAGGCCGCCGACATCCTCATGGTGAAGGGCGATCTCGTTCCGGTGGGCCGCGATCAGGAGTCGCACGTCGAGCTCACGCGAGAGATCGCCAGAAAGTTCAACGAGCTCTTCGGTCCGGTGTTCCCGGTTCCCGAGGCGCTCATCCCGCAGATGGGCATGCTTCCGGGCATCGATGGCGCGGGGAAGATGGGGAAGAGCCTCGGGAACGCGATCTTCCTCACGGACTCCCCCGACACGGTCAAGCAGAAGGTCATGGGGATGTACACCGATCCGAAGCGCATCCGGGCGACAGATCCCGGGACGGTCGAAGGCAATCCGGTCTTCGCGCTGCACGACGCGTTCAATACCGACACCGCGGAGGTACAGGAGCTCAAGGAGCGTTACCGCGCCGGCACCGTCGGTGACATCGAGGTCAAGAAGAAGCTCGTCATCGCCCTCGAGCGATTCCTCGAGCCGATCCGCGAGCGCCGCGCCCGCTACGCCGCTGACCCGAAGCGGATCGACGAGATCATCTACGCCGGCAGCGCACGCGCCCGCGACGAAGCCAAGCGCACGCTCCACGAGGTCCGCGGGGCCATGCAGCTCGACTACTTCGGGCTCTAGCCCGATGCCGAGGCTCTACGCGCTCATCCTCTCCGGCGGCGCGGGCACTCGGCTCTGGCCGCTCTCGCGCCGCCGCAAGCCGAAGCAGTTCCTCGATCTCGTCGGCGATCGCACCTTGCTCCAGGAGACCGTCGACCGGGTGAGCGAGCTGATCCCGAGCGAGCGCATCTTCGTCGTCGCGCCGCCCGAGCATCGGCCGCTCATTCACGAGCAGCTGACCGAGCTGCGGAGCGATCATGTGGTCATCGAGCCGTATCCGCGCGGCAACGCGGCGGCGATCGGGCTCGCGATGGCGGCGCTCTACGCGTTCGATCCCGACGCGGTCGTCGCGGTCCTGCCCTCCGACCACGTCATCGGGAAGCACGGCGCGTTCCGTAACGTGCTCATCGCCGCGACCGCGGCGGCCGATGCGGGCTGGCTCGTGACGTTGGGGATCACGCCCGAGCGCGCCGACACCGGCTTTGGCTACATCGAGGCGGGCGAGCCGATCGACATCAAGGCGCCGCTTCCGGTGCTGAAGGTGAAGCGGTTCATCGAGAAGCCGAAGCTGGACGCAGCCGAGAAGATGATCGCAGCCGGCAGCCACTACTGGAACGCGGGCATGTTCGTGTGGCGGGTGAGCGCGATCCTCGACGCGTACCGCCAGCATCTGCCGAAGACCGCGCAGGCCCTTGCCGCGCTCAGCGAGGCCATCGGCTCGCCGCGGTACGAGAGCGTCCTGGCTGAAGTGTGGGAGGAGACGGACCGGACGACCGTCGACTACGGGATCGCCGAGCGGGCCCGGAACATGGCGGTCGTGCCGGCGGACATCGGCTGGCAGGACGTGGGCAGCTGGAGCCGGCTCGCGGACATCGTCGCGGCCTCGTCCCGGCAGTCCGCCGACCTGCAGATCGCGGAGGACAGCGTCGGCAACTACGTCCACGCCCCCGGAAAGACGATCGTGACCATCGGGGTCAACGACCTGATCGTGGTCGAGACCGACGACGTCCTGTTCATCGCCGCGAAAGACCGGGCCGAAGAAGTGAAGGCGGTGGTCGACCGGCTGGCGCGGGAAGAAAAGGAACATTTGCTCTAGTTACAGACAGGGCGGGGGTCCAGGTTGCCCTCGCTGGTACCGTGGATTGCGGGGAGGCGCCTGGATGGGCGCCTTTTTCTCTACTCGAGGTGAGATGGCAGTAGCTAAGCAACCAAGCAAGCGCACGCGGAAGGCGGCGCCGAAGGCGCACGCCGTGACTCCGGCGGCACTCGCGGCGGCGCCCGCGGCCGAGGCCGACGTGCCCGCGCGCGGTCGCAAAGGCGGCGACCTGGTCGTCGTGGAGAGCCCGACGAAGGCAAAGACGCTCGGCCGGATGCTCGGCCCGAACTACACCGTCGAGGCGTCGTTCGGCCACATCCGCGACCTGCCCAAGTCGAAGCTCGGGATCGACCCGAAGACGTTCGCCCCGGAATACGTGATCCCGCCGGACTCGGAGAAGCACGCCCGGCTCCTCAAGCGCGAGGCCAAGAACGCCGACCGGATCTGGCTCGCGAGCGACCTCGACCGCGAGGGCGAGGCGATCGCGTGGCACGTCGCGCAGATCATCAACGTGCCTGCCGCCAAGCTGCGGCGGGTCACCTTCCACGAGATCACACCCGACGCGATCGCGGAAGCGTTCCGCCGGCCCCGCCAGATCGACCAGGATCTCGTGAACGCGCAGCAGGCCCGCCGCGTCGTGGACCGGCTCGTGGGCTACACGATGTCGCCGCTCCTTTGGAAGAAGATCCGGTACGGGCTGTCGGCCGGCCGCGTGCAGTCGGTCGCGCTGCGGCTCATCGTGGATCGCGAGCGCGAGATCCAGAAGTTCACGCCCGAGGAGTACTGGTCCATCGGCGCGCTCCTCGCGAATCACGCGGGCGAGGCGTTCGGTGCCGAGGTCATCCAGCACAAGGGCCACAAGCTCGCGATCGGCAACGCGGCCGACGCGGAGAAGCACCGGGCCGCGCTCGCGGACGCCGTCTACAAGGTCGCGAGCGTCGAGAAGCGAGACTCCTCGCGTAGCGCGGGCGGCCCGTACACCACCTCGACGCTCCAGCAGGACGCTTCGCGGAAGCTCGGCTACTCGGTCAAGCGGACGATGGTCCTGGCCCAGCAGCTCTACGAGGGCGTGTCGCTCGGGCCGGACACGCCGGTCGGTCTCATCACCTACATGCGGACCGACTCGCTGCACGTCGCCGAGGGCGCGCTCAAGCAGTCGAAGGACGTCATCACGAAGGAGTTCGGCCCGGAGTACGCGCTCGAGAAGCCACGTCACTTCAAGACCCGGAGCAAGGGCGCGCAGGAGGCCCACGAGGCGATCCGCCCGACCGACCTCGCGCGCACGCCGGACCGGGTGAAGCGGTTCCTCAACAAGGACCAACACCGGCTCTACACGCTCATCTGGCAGCGCACCCTCGCGTCGCAGATGGCCCCGGCGAAGTTCGAGAACACGCGTCTCGACGTGAGCGCCGACGGCTACACGCTCCGCGCGAATGGCCGCCGGGTCACCTTCGACGGCTTCCTCCGCGTGTACCAGGAGGGGACCGACGAGCCTGAGAAGGAGGTCGCGCCGCTCCCGGCCGTCGTCGAAGGCGAGGAGCTGAAGCTGCTCGGTCTCGAAGCGGCACAGCACTTCACGCAGCCGCCGGCCCGATTCAACGAGGCGTCGCTCGTGAAGACGCTCGAGGAGCACGGCATCGGCCGGCCGTCGACGTACGCGCCGACGATCTCGACGCTCATCGACCGCCACTACGTCCGCCGCGAGCAGCGCGCGCTCGTGCCCGAGGACGTCGGCTTCACCGTCGTCGACTTCCTCACCGAGCATTTCCCGGACATCGTCGACCTCGGCTTCACCGCGCGGATGGAGCTTGACCTGGACCGCGTCGCGGCCGGCGAGGTCGAGTGGGCGCCGGTGGTGCGCGACTTCTTCGTCCCGTTCGAGGCGCTCGTGAAGGAGAAGACCGCGTCGGTGAAGAAGTCGGACGTCACCGAGGAGGCGACCGACAAGGTCTGCCCGAAGTGCGGGCGCCCGGTGATCATCAAGCTCGGCCGGTACGGCCGGTTCTACTCGTGCACCGGATTCGTGAAGGGGAAGAAGGGCCAGCCCACGCCGCCGGGCGGCTGCGACTACTCCGCGCCGCTCGAGGGCGAAGAGCAGGGCCCCGAGATCATCGAGGGCGAGGTTTGCCCCGACTGCGGGAAGCCGCTCGCGAAGAAGCGCGGCCGGTTCGGGCCGTTCATCGGCTGCACCGGATACCCGGACTGCAAGTACATCAAGAAGACCGTGCAGAAGACCGGCGTGACCTGCCCGCTCTGCGGCCAGGGGGAGCTCGTCCGGCGGCGCGGCCGCGGCCGCTCGGTCTTCTACGGATGTGAGCGCTATCCCGACTGCACGTTCACGGCGCGCGAGCTGCCGGGGAAGACGGAGGAACCGGCCGTGCCTGCGGGCGCGGCGGACTAGCCTGACCCTGCGCGCGACCCCGGTCCCCGTCGACGACGGGACGAGCTGGGACGAGCTCGTTCGCGCGACCGGACGGACGCACCTCCTCCAATCCGCGGCCTGGGCATCGCTGAAGCGCGCCACGGGCTGGGTCCCGCGGCGGTTCACGCTGGCGGACGGCTCGCGCTCGGTCGGCGTCGCGCAGGTGCTGCTGAAGCCGCTTCCCCTCGGGATCACCGTGGCGTACGCGCCCCGCGGCCCGCTCGTCGACGGGGCCGACCTGCCCGAGTCGCTGCGCGCCCTTGCCTCGGCGCTCACGGGTGAACGCTGCGCGAGCGTGCTCGCCGACCCCGAGCTCACGCCGTCGCCGGAGCTCGAGTCGGCGCTCGCGCGATCCGGCGCTCGGCCGGCGGGCGTGTTCGTGCAACCCCGGCGGACCCTGCTCATGGACCTCACCGGAACGCCCGACGAGCTGCTCGCGGCGATGCGAAAGAAGACCCGCCAGTACGTGCACAAGGCCGAGCGCGAAGGCGTCATCACCGAGGAGACGCGCGACCTCGACCGCTTCCTCGCGGTATTGACGAAGGTCGCGGCCCGCGACCGGTTCGCGCTCCACGACCGCGGCTACTTCGAGCGGCTCCTCGCGGCGTTCGGGGACGCGGCGCATCTCACGATGTCCCGCGTCGGCCCGGAGGACGACGGCGCGCTCCTCGCGGTGCGGATCGGCGATCGGGCGTGGGAGCTGTACGGAGGGTGGTCCGGGGCGCACGGCGAGTCACGACCCTTCTATCTGCTCAAATGGCGCTCGCTGCTCGGGATGAAGCAGCGCGGAGTGGCGCGGTACGACATGTGGGGCCTGTCCGAGCGCGCGGGCGACGAGCTCGCCGGCATCGAGAACTTCAAGCTCGGCTTCGGCGGGGAGATCGCGACCTGGATCGGTGCGTTCGACCGGCCGGTGATCGCGCCGCTCTATCCGCTCTGGCGCATCGCTGGGCGCCGGCGGCTCGCCGCGGCCGCCCGATGACCAACGCGCCGGACGGCTGGGACGTCACAGCCGCGAGCGGGCCCGGCGGCCACGTCATGCAGTCAAGCGCCTGGGCCGGGATCCGCGAGCGCCAGGGCTGGACCGCGGAGTTCCTGCGGCCGGCCGGCGCGCACGCGCTGGTGCTCTGGCGACCGCTGCCCGGCGGCATGCGATTCGGCTACTGCCCGCGCGGGCCGGTGGCCGCGACCGCGGGGCTGGCCGACGCGCTGCGCGCCCTCGCGGCGCACGCGAAGGCGACGCGCGGCGCGCTCGTGCTGAAGGTCGATCCGGAGCGGACGGCGGCGGAAGCAGGATCGGCGCTGACCGACGCGGGGTTCACGCGCGGGCCGGACATCCAACCGGTGATCGCGACCCTCGTCCTGCCGCTCGACAGAGATGAGGCCGCGCTGCTGGCCGGATTCGAGAAAGACACACGGTGGAGCGTCCGCCAGCCGGAGAAGCGCGGCGTCGTCGTGTACCAGGGAACGAGTGATGAGGACCTCGGTGCGTTCTATGACCTGTACGCGCTCACCGGACGGCGCGCCGGATTCATCACCCGCACCGCGGCGTACTACCGCACGGTGTGGCGCACGCTCATCGACGCGGGCCTCGCGACGCTGTGGCTCGCGGAGCACGAGGGCCGGCCGGTCGCCGGCGCGATGACCTGGCACTGCGGCGATCGCGAGGTGTACCAGTACGGAGCGACGAACGATCCCGGGCGCAAGGTCTACGCCGCGTATGGACTGCTGTGGCGCTGCATCACCGAAGCCCGGGCGCGTGGCGCCCGGGCCTTCGACTTCGGCGGCATCCCGGCGGACCCCGGCGACACGAACGATCCGATGCACGGTCCCTATCTGTTCAAGAAGGGCTTCGGCGGCACCGTGACGCACTGGGTCGGCGCGCACGACGCGGTGCCGCGCCCAGTCGCATACCGCGCGTTCCGGCTGATCGAACCGGCGTACACGAAGGCGCTGCAGCTGGCCGGGCGCCGCGGACGCGGAGGCGGGGAGTGAAGCTCGGTCCGCTCCTGGCACAGGCGAAGATCCCGCTGCCCGACGGCGGCGCGGACCGCGACGTGCGCGCGATCGCGTACGACTCGCGCAAGGTGAAGGACGGCTCGCTGTTCGTCGCGATCCCCGGATTCCACCGCGACGGGACGGACTTCGTCGCGGATGCGGTCAAGAACGGGGCCGTGGCGGTGGTGGCCGAACGGAAGGTCCGGACGAAAGCACCCCTCGCGGTCGTACCGGACGTTCGCGCCGCCCTCGCCGATCTCGCGGTCGCGTTCTTCGATCATCCCACCGAGAAGCTGAAGATCGTCGGGGTCACCGGGACGGATGGCAAGACGACCACGGTGCACCTGGTGTCGGACGTGCTCGAGGCCGCGGGCGAGCGCACGGGCTACGCGACGACCGTCGATTTCAAGCTCGCCGAGCATCAGTGGGAGAACGACACGCGTCAGAGCACGCAGGAGGCGCTCGAGCTGCAGGAGTTCTGCGCCGAGCTGCTCGTCGCCGGAGGCACGTGGGGCGTGATCGAGGCGACGTCGCACGCGCTCGCGCTGCGGAAGATCCGCGGGATCGACGTCGACGTCGCGGTGTTCACGAACCTCAGCCCCGAGCACCTTGACTTCCATGGCACGCTCCAGGCGTACCTCGAGGCAAAGGGCATCCTGTTCGGGATGCTCGCGCAGGGGAGCGACAAGGGCGTGCCGAAGGCCGCGGTGCTGAGTGCCGACGACCCGCACTGGCAGTATCTCGCCGACCGGGCGGCAGGCGCGCGGGTCATCTCATACGGGATCGATGCGCTGGCCGACGTGCAGGCCACGATCCTCGCCGCGGATGCGACCGGGTCGCGCATCGCGATCACCGCGTTCGGGGACCGCGTGGAGCTGCGGCTCCCGCTCGTCGGCCGGTTCAACGTGCAGAACGCGCTCGCGGCAACAGGCGCCGGACTCGCCGCCGGTGCCACGCTCGCGCAGTGCCGCGACGCGCTCGGGCGAGCGAAGCCGGTGCGCGGCCGGATGGACCGCATCGACGCGGGCCAGCCGTTCACCGTGATCGTCGACTACGCGCACACGCCGGAATCGCTCGAGAAGGTGCTCGCTCTCCTGCGGCCACTGACCGCGGGACGGCTCATCGCCGTCTTCGGCAGCGCCGGCGAGCGCGACCGCACGAAGCGCCCGAAGCTGGCGCTCGCGGCCGCGAAGTACGCCGACCGGTTCTTCATCACGCAGGAGGACCCGCGGCTCGAGGACCCGGCGGCGATCCTGTCGGAGATCGAGGCCGGAGCTCTCGAAGCGGGGAAGCAGCCGGACCGCGACTATCGCGTGATCGACGACCGCACCGAGGCCATCACCGCGGCCATCGCCGACGCGGCGGAGGGCGACACGGTGCTGCTCGCCGGCAAGGGCCACGAGGCCTCGATCATCGTCGGCGAGGAGAAGCGTCCGTGGGACGAGGCGGCCGCGGCGCGCGCGGCGCTTCGGGCTCGGGGCTTCGCCGGGTGAGCCCGCTGCGCCGGTCCGGCGCGGCCACCAGGGCGCAGACGCGCGCCTACGCGGCGCACGCCGATGTGCTCGTCGCGCAGCTCCGCGGCGAGATCGGCGCGCCGGCCGTGCCCGCTTCGACGGCGGCGCTCGTCGTGCTCATGGGCTATCCCGGCGCCGGCAAGTCGCACTGCTCGCGCCTCCTCGCGGGGCGCCTCGGCGCGGCTCAGGTCGCGAGCGACCAGCTGCGCACTCGGTTGTTCATCGCGCCGACCTACTCTGACGAGGAGAACGGCGCGGTGTTCCGGTGTGTCGACGGCCTGGTCGATGGCCTGCTGGCCGACGGGCATCGGGTGATCGTCGACGCGACCAATCTGCTCGCGCGCTATCGGGACGCCAGCGTCGGCGCGGCAAAGCGGCGCGACGTACCGATCGTGTTCGTGCGCGTCACCGCCGACGATGGCGTGATCCGTGATCGGCTCGCCCGACGGCGTGACGCCCGTGCGGACGGCGATCATTCGGATGCCGACGAGCGCGTGTACGACCGCATGCGCGAGCGTGCGTTCGAGCCGCCGGCCGAGGGACATCTGGAGCTCGTCAACGGACCGGACCTCGATGCCGAGATCGAACGGATCGCCGCCGAAGTGGAGCGGGTGTGCGCGGCCGCGATCTGACCTTCGGCGCGCTCGCGGTCGCGCTCCTGGTCGGCTACATCGTTCTCGGGCAGCGGGTCGCGCCGCTTCTCCTGCCGAGCGGCGCCGCGACCCCGACACCGGCCCGGCCGACCGGCAACGTCTCGGCGCCGACGATCGGCGGCACGATCGCGTTCGTCCTCCGCGGCGATGTCTTCATGCTGACCGGCGGCCAGTACGCATCGCGGACCGAGGACGGCCGCTCGGAAACGCCGGCGCTGAGCCCGGATGGGCGCACGCTGTACTTCGCGCGTGTCGAGCAGATCGACGGCAAGAGCACCGTGGACGGCGCGGTCGTGAACGCGCGCCTCGGCTACAGCGACATCATCGCGAAGCCCGCGGGTGGGGGGAGCGAGGATATCCTGCTCACCGGCCTGACGAAGGCGGCGAGCGGATTCCACCAGGTCCGGTGGTACGTCGCGCCCGCTCCGTCACCGGACGGCAAGCAGCTCGCGGTCCTCGAGCAGGGCGCGAATGGCTCGTCCGATCTCATCCTGCTCGACCTGGGCACGAAGAAGCCGCCCATCCGGCTGTCGAACGGCGCGGACTGGGCGGACCCCGCGTGGTCCCCGGACGGGAAGACCCTGGTCGTGACCGCGTACGACAGCGGCACCCCGGAGCTGCTGCTGAAGCCGGCCGACGGCATCACCCGTTCGGTGCCGCTCAAGGGACTGCCCGACGGCGAGCCCTACCGGCCGACCTTCACGCCCGACGGCAAGTGGATCGTCTACACGCTCCGCCATGACGGCAAGAACGACCTGCACGCGTTCGAGATCGCCACCGATCGCGACGTCGCCCTCACCACTGACGGCCAGAGCTGGAACCCGTCCGTGTCGCCCGACGGAACGCAGGTCGCGTTCCTCCGGTCGACGAGCTTCACGATCGATCTCTGGGTGCTCGACCTCGGCGGCGCGCTCGACGCGGGCGGCTCGCCGACAGGGGCGCAACGGATCACGAAGGGCGAGGGCATCGACGGCGCGAACCGGCCGAGCTGGGGGCGCTAGACCAGCCGCTTCCGGACCTGGGCCGAGATGAAGTCCATCGCCGCGACCGTGATCACGATGAGCAGGATGAACGTGCCGGCGGTGTGATACCGGAGCAGCTGGATGTTCTGGAAGAGCGCCACGCCGATGCCGCCGCCGCCGACCAGCCCGATGACGTTCGCGAGACGGACGTTCGTGTCCAGGCGGTAGATCGTGAAGGAGATGAACGGGTTCACCAGCTGCGGCACGATGGCCGCCCAGATCACCTGGAACCGGTTCGCGCCGGTCGCGGTCATCGCCTCGGCCGGTCCGGCGTCGATCCCCTCGATGGCCTCGGAGTAGAGCTTGCCCATCACGCCGACATTGTGGAACGCGAGCGCGAACACACCGGACGCGTTCCCCAGACCGAACAGCGGAAGGACGATCAGGCAGACGATCAGGACGTCGATCGACCGGATGATCGTGAACAGGAGCCGCACCGCCACGTAGATGCCATTGGTGATCGGGTTGCCGGCCATGATGTTCCGAGCGCCAAGGAACGAGAGCGGGAGGGCGACGACGAGCGCGAATGCCGTGCCCATGATCCCGAGGAAGATCGTGACGATCATCAGCCCGCCGGCGGTGTCCCAGAACGTCTCGAACTCGCTCTGCGGCGTCATCACGCTCCAGTCGAACTGGACGAGCTGGAGCAGCACCTGGCCCATGTAGTTCGGATTCGACCGCGACAGGTCGATGTCCAGGATCTTGAAGCCGATCGCCAGCACGGCCATCGTGAGGATCACCGTGACGTTCCGCCGCCAGTCGGAGAGCGGGCCCCGCGTGAGCTCGCGCGGCACGGGCATCCCCCGGGCGGTGAAGTATTCGGCCATCAGCGGTCCGGTGGGATCCGCGGGTCCAGCGCCGCGGCGTCGACCGAATCGCCGGCTTCGACCGGCACCGGAGCCTGTGGGCCCAGGCCGATCTCCACCTCGACCGCGTCCTCGCCGTAGATCTCCTTGAATCGCCGGTCGTCGATCTCGGCTGGCCTGCCGTCGAACGCGACCTTGCCGGCCTTCAGCGCGATGACCCGCGTCCCGTACCGGCGGGCCAGCGACAGGAAGTGCAGCGAGCAGATGACCGTGATGCCGTCCTTCTTGTTGATCTCCTCGAGGTACTTCATCACGGAGTGGCTCGTGGCCGGGTCGAGGCTCGCGACCGGCTCGTCGGCGAGCATGAGCTCGGGCCGCTGCATGAGCGCGCGAGCGATGCCGACCCGCTGCTGCTGCCCACCCGACAGCGCGTCGGCGCGGCCGAAGGCCTTCTCCACGATCCCGACGCGCCCGAGGTTCTCGAACGCGAGAGCCACGTCATCCCGGCTGGGCCGGCCCGCGATCGTCCGCCACGTGGTGCGGTACCCGAGCCGTCCCGCGAGGACGTTGGTGAAGACCGAGCTCCGCCTCACGAGGTTGAACTGCTGGAAGATCATCCCGATGCGACGCCGGATCCGGCGGAGCTCCGCGCCCTTCGCGCGAGTGACGTCGATGCCGTCGAAGGTGACCGTGCCTGACGTCGGATCGACCAGCCGGTTGATGCAGCGCAGCAGCGTCGACTTGCCGGATCCGGACAGGCCGATGAGCACGACGAACTCGCCCTTGTGGAAGTCGAGGGAAACGCCGTCGAGCGCGCGAGTGCCCGTGGGATACGTCTTGGTGAGCTCCCTGATCGAGACGAGCGCCGCCACCGCGGCGACTCTAAATGAACACGCCCGCCGGACCGCGCCGGCGGGCGTGTTCGAAATCGCGAGCGAGCGCTAGGGGGCCTTGGTCGGGCTCGGGCTCGGGGTCGGCGGCGGCGGGGCCGGGGTCTTCGCGGCCTCGGCGGCCACGTCGATCCCCGCGAGCTTCGCCGCGTCACGGACCGGGTTGTAGAAGTCGGACGTGACCTTCTGCAATCCGTTCCAGCTGAACAGCGACAAGCAGGTCGCCTGGCCCGGAGCCGCGGAGCAGTAAGCGATGAGCGCCGTCGTGATCTGATCGACGATGTCTTGCGGGATGCTCTTCGCCACGGCCACGCCGTCGTTCGGGATCGGACCCGCGGTGTCGATGACCTTGGTCTTGGCCATGATGTCAGCCGGCATGCCGGCGCTGGTGCGGACGTCGATGAACGACGCCGCGCCGTCGACGGTGCCCTGGTAGACAGCGAGCGCGGCCTTGTCGTGTCCGCCGGCGAAGATCGTCGATCCGAAGAAGGTCTTCGGATCCTGTCCGGTCTTGTTCTTGATGAGCAATGTCGGGAAGAGGTATCCCGACGCGGAGATCGGGTCGACGAACGCGAACTTATTGCCCTTCAGGCCGTTGAGGTCGGTGATGCCGCTGTCGGAGCGGACGAGGATCTGCGACTTGTAGGTCGTCGCGAGCGCACCGGTGTCGTCCTTGCGCAGCGCGGCCAGGATCGGTGTGCCGCAGCTCTTGTCGAGGAGCAGCGTCATCTGCAGTGGCGCGATCGCCGCGAGGTCGGCCTGGCCGGCGCACATCGCCTCGATCTGCGCGGCGTAGCTCGTCGGGATCGTGACCTTGAACTTCAGTCCCGTCGCCGTCGCGAGCGCGGACGCCATCGCGTTGCCGCTCGCGGTGATCCGAGCGACGTCCTGGGATGGCGTGAACGCGAAGATGATCGGCCGGTCGAACGAGCCGATGCGCGCGGTCTTCGACGCACCGGGTGTGCTCGTCGCGCCGCCGGGCGTGGCCGTGCCGCTGCACGCTGAGATGAGAACGATCGTGGCCAGCACCCACCCGAGCCGGCCGGCAGTACTGCGGAGCATGCCTTCCTCCTTGTTTGTGGAAGCGTCCGTATCATAGGGACTGTTCATGCTGTTTTTGACCAAGCTCGCCGCAGCTTCGCGCGCCCACGACAGCGTGATCTGTATCGGCCTCGATCCCGAACCGGACCGGATCCCCGAGCACCTCGGCCGTGGCGCACAAGCGGCCGTCCGATTCCTCCGTGGGATCGTGAACGCGACGAGCGATCAGGTCTGCTGCTACAAGCCGAACATGGGGTTCTACGAGCGCTACGGGTCAGCGGGCCTCGACATCCTCTCGCTGACGTTACAGGCGATCCCGGACGACATCCCGGTGATCCTCGACGCAAAACGAGGCGACGTCCCAAACACCGCGGCCGCGTACGCGGAAGCGCTCTTCGACCGGTATCGCGCCGACGCCACGACCGTCGCGCCGTACATCGGGATGGACTCGATCGCGCCCTTCGCCGACAAGGGCTATGCGTTCGTGCTCGCGCGCACGAGCAATCCGGGCGCCGGCGACGTCCAGGACCTCCTCGTGGACGGCCGGCCGGTCTACGAGCGCGTCGTCGAGCAGTGCGTCGCGGCATTTCCGGCAGATCGCTGCGGCTTCGTGGTCGGCTCGACGTATCCGGCGGAAGCGGCGCGGCTCCGCTCGCTCGCCCCTGACCGGATGTTCCTCATGCCGGGCGTCGGCGCCCAGGGCGGTGAGATCGGCGCGATCCGTGCGGCCCTCGACGCGCACGGTGGCGGCGTGCTGCCCTCGGCGTCGCGGTCGGTGCTGTACGCGGCAGGCGGCGAGGGCTACGAGAAGGCCGCCGCGCAGGCCGCGCTCGAGCTGAGGCGGCAGGCGAACGACGCCCGCGCGCTGTCGGCGGGCCGCTGATGTTCGGCATCGGGACCGGCGAGCTCCTCCTGCTGCTCGTGATCGCGCTCATCGTCCTCGGGCCGGAGCGGATGCCGAAGCTGGCGCGCGATCTCGGGCGGGCGATGGCCGAGTTCCGCAAGACCAGCGACGAGCTGCGCAGCTAGTTCCTGAACGCCGACACGTATCTCGATGCGGCCGCGACGGCCGCGCCGCCGGAGCCGCCGGCCATCGTCGCGCCCCCGGGTGCGCCCGAGCCGCCGCTCACGGAGGCCGCAGTCGCGACCGATGCGCCGGCTCAGCCCACGGAGCCGGACGAGACCCTCTTCGACAAGGAGGCCCGCGAGGCACGCGAACGCCTGCGGGATCCGGAGCGGCTCGAGCGCGCAAAGGCCGAGGGTTGGACGACTCCGACGGACGAGGCGGGCACGTCGGACCGGTGGGGCTAACGGTCAGGCGACCGTATACTTCGCTCATCCGAGCGCACCCGATCGAACGGGTCGCGCTTTTTCTTCGCCCCCACATCAGGTGGTCAGGTAGTCGGGTAGTCCGGAGGACGCTTCCTAGATGAATCGCAGCTGGGCCTGGATCATTGCCGTCATCGCGATCCTGGCCATCTGGGTCGACATCCCGAAGCATCAGATCGGCTTCCCGTTCGATTGCCCGGGCATCTGCTACCGGCTCGGCGGCCAGTCGACGTTCGTCGAGATCAAGACCCACCTCGGGCTCGACCTCCAGGGCGGCACCCAGCTGATCCTGCAGCTCCACCCCGAACGGATCCCCGGCGGGACGACGACGCCGATCGACGACCTCAACACGCAGACCCGTGTGGTCATCGACCGGCGGATCAACGGACTCGGCGTGAGCGAGCCGGTCATCGAATCGCTCGGCGCGGACAAGGTCCTCGTCCAGCTTCCGGGGGTCTCCGACCTCAAGCAGGCCCAGGATCTGGTGACCCAGCAGGCCTTCCTCGAGATCAAGGTGCCGGATGTGGATGCCAGCAGCGGCAACGCGACCGGGACGTATCACTCGCTCACGCCGCCGTTGACCGGCGCGAACCTGAAGCCGACGTTCGTCGAGTTCCAGGGAACGAACAACGCGCCGGTGGTGCACTTCGAATTCGGTTCACCCGACGACGCGCGCTGGATCCAGCTCTCGAAGGACTTCCTGAACAAGCCGGTGCAGATCCTCCTCGATGGGAAGGAGATCTCGGCGCCGGTCATCCAGCAGGTCTTCACGAGCGGCACCGGCGTCATCCAGGGGAACTTCACGACCCAGACCGCGAAGGATCTCAGCACGCTGCTGAATTCCGGTGCGCTGCCGGTGCCGCTCGAGGTGGTGCAGTCGAGCCGCGTCGAGCCGACGCTCGGGCAGGATTCGGTGAAGCGCAGCCTCGTCGCCGGCGCGATCGGCTTGCTCCTCGTCGCGCTGTTCATGATCCTGTACTACCGGCTGCCGGGCGTGATCGCGGTGATGGCCCTGTTCTTCTACACGGCGCTCACCTACGCCGTGTTCCGGCTCATCCCGGTCACGCTCACCCTCGCGGGCGTCGCCGGCTTCATCCTGTCGATCGGCATGGCGGTCGACGCGAACGTGCTCACCTTCGAACGGATCAAGGAAGAGCTGCGGAACGGCAAGACCCTGCGCGTGTCCCTCGACGAAGGCCGCCGCCGGGCGTTCCCGTCGATCCTCTACTCGAACCTCGCGACGATCCTCACTGCGCTCATCCTGTTCAACTTCGGGACCGGCACGGTGAAGGGGTTCGCGCTCACGCTCATCGTCGGTGTCGTGGTCTCGTTCTTCACCGCCGTGTTCGTCACCCAGCTCCTGCTCCACGCGGCCATCGAGTACTCGTCGCTCCGCCGGCGTCGCCTCTGGGGCGTCGAGGAGAAGCCGGCCGAGGGTCGTGGGCCGACCGATGGCCGGGATGGCCGCGCGACGGCCCGGGTGACGGCCTGATGCTGTTCCGCTTCGTCGAGCGCAAGTTCTGGTACTTCGCGCTCTCCGCGCTCCTCATCGTGCCCGGCGTGTTCTTCCTCTCCATCGGCGGGCTCAAACCGGGGATCGAGTTCAAGGGCGGCACGCTGCTCGACCTTCGGTTCACGGTGCCGCCGCCGGCGGCCGAGCTTCACGACACGCTCGCGTCGCTCGGCCACCCCGAGGCGGTGGTGCAGGGCGCCGAGGGCGGACGAATGGAGGTCCGCACCCTCACGCTGACGTCCGACCAGACGGTGGCGGTGGAGAACGCGCTGAAAGCGAAGTACCCAGGCGAGTACATCGACGACAACGCGTCGAGCGTGAGCCCGTCGTTCAGCGCCGAGCTGGTGACGAACGCGGTCCGGTCGATCGTCTTCGCCTCGATCCTCATCGTGCTGCTCATCGCGTTCGCGTTCAAGGAGTTCGGCTGGTCAGCGTTCCGCTACGGGATCGCCGCGATCATCGCGCTGCTCCACGACGCGCTCGTGGTCCTCGGGCTGTTCGCGATCCTCGGCTACTTCTTCAACATCGAGGTGGACAGCCTGTTCGTGACGGCGGTCCTCACGATCATCGGCTTCTCGGTCCACGACACGATCGTCGTGTTCGACCGGATCCGCGAGAACCTGCACCTGAACCGGGGCGAGGCGCTCAACCCGGTGATCAACTACTCGATCATGCAGACCCTGGCCCGGAGCGTCATCACGTCGCTGACCGTGGTGCTCACGCTGCTCGCGCTGTACCTGTTCGGCGGCTACTCGATGCGGACGTTCGCCCTCGCGCTCGTTGTCGGCATCATCTCAGGGACCTACTCGTCGATCTTCAACGCGAGCCAGATCATCTCGCTCTGGCAGGAGATCGAGGACCGCATCCGCCATCGCGGCGGGCGGGGCCCGGCCGGAGCGCGCGCCGCCGCCTAGTCGCGGGCGGCCCGGGCCAGGTCGCGCAGCTCGTTCTCGGTCGGGATGTCGGACTCCTGCCCGTAGTGCTCGTTCGGGTCGAGGCTGTGGTCCGGGTGCGGGTCGTCGTCGATCTTGTCGCCGCCCTTCCGGCCCTTGACGTCGTCGTGCTCGGTGCGGTCGATCACGTGCGCACCTCCTGTCGCCGGGCGAGGCAGCAAGAAATCTGCCGCCAGCTAGCGCCCATACGCCTTGGCGAGCTGGGCGAGGGTCACGAAGCGCACGGGGCCGCTGTCGGTGTCGTACCGCAGCGGCGCGAAGGCGCCGAGGAGGGCCTCGATGGCCGCGCGCTCGGACGGGACGACCGTGCCGGGGTGGCTCACGACGGTGATCGCCTTGCGTTCGTTGGCGACGTTCCCGGCCGTAGCGAACAGGCCGAGGTTCGCGCGGATCTGCGGCTGGATCGTCTGGACCGTGAAGCCGAACGTGTTGCCGCCGATGGTCGGCGCCTCGAGCAGCGGCAGGTCCCCGGCCGCGTTCGCGTCGGACCGCGATGGCTGGTACGGCTGCGCGCCCGCGGGCAGGGTCCAGGGGTAGGGGATCCGGCCGATCGGCGGGTAGTCCTTCGCCACGGCGGTGCAGTCGATGGTGAAGCCGCTCGCCGCGACGGCGCGCAGCGTCGCGGCGTCGCCCATGTCGCCGCCGGCGCGGAACGATGTCGGCGTCGGGAGCCCGTGCTGGGTCATGAGCTTCACCCCGTAGCCGATGAGCGCCTGCTGTTCGTTCTCGGGATACGCGGTGATCGGGACGTCGTAGCCATCGCCGCGGCCCGCCCAGCTCGGAGCGGTCCGCGGGACCAGGCCGACGGCGCGGACGTAGTCGGTCCACAGGTGCAGGTGGAGGCCGACCTCGTCGCCTTTCGCCTGTCGGCCCCTGGTCCAGGCGAGCATCGCGTCCTGTCTTTCTTGCGATACCTGGTCGGTGGTCCAGACGCGCGGGTTCCAGAGGACGCTCATCGGGATCTTCAGGCCGTCGGCGATGGCGGATGTGTTCGCGAGCTCCGCGTCGCCGGACGCGTCGCCCTCGAAGTCCAGGGTCCAGACGACGTACTCCGGCTGTGAGAGCACGAAGCTCGTGCGGCCAACGATCGCTTCCGCGCCGCCGGTCAGGTGCTCGACGATCTCGACCGTGTAGCCGCCCGGTGCCAGGCCGCGCAGGTCGATCGCCGCGCCGAACTCGTTCGGTCCGGTCGTCGGTCCGACGAGCGGCGTCTCGCGTCCGCCGGGCTGGAGTCGCGCGAGCGGCCGGCCCGGCCGGGGATCGCCGTCGAATCGCACGCCGACCTGGTTCGGCGCGACGACCGGCGGGACCGGGATGAAGCCGTCGGGGACCAGCTGCCACCGTTGTCGCATCGCGACCACGCTCGCCGTGACGGGCGCGGCGAGCCCCGGCGAGGCCGTGGGCGATGCGGACGCCGGGGCCGCCGACGGGCTCGCGCTCGGAGCGACGGCAAGCGGCGAGCACGCGCCGGCGAGGAGCGCCAGCACGCATAGCCATGCCGGATACTTAATGGTCATGACCCTCGTTCCGCAGCGCCGATGGATCATCCCCAGGTCGCTGGGCCTCGAGGTCCTCGATGTCCCCGATGGTATCCCGAGCCTCGTGGTCCAGATCCTCCGCGCGCGCGGCCTGACCGACGCCGACATGCCGTCGTTCCTGACCCCGAAGCTCGCGAACGACGGGCCGCCGATGCTCGATCTCGACCGCGCCGTCGACCGGATCCGCCGTGCGCTCGCCGCCCGCGAGCGCATCGTCGTCTACGGCGACTACGACGTGGACGGCATCGCCGGGTCGGCCATTCTCGTCCGGGCGTTCCGGCACTTCGGCGTGGCCGTCGGGGCGTACATCCCGAACCGCTACGAGGAGGGCTACGGCTTGAACGGCGCCGCCCTCCGGCAGCTCGCCGCCGACGGCACGAAGGTCGTGGTATCGGTCGACTGCGGGATCACCGCCGTGGCGGAGGCGGACCTCGCCCGCGAGCTCGGCATCGATCTCATCATCACGGACCACCACCACCCGCCGGCCGAGCTCCCCAGGGCCTACGCGCTGGTGAACCCGCGCCGTCCGGGCGACCCGTCGATCGACAAGGAGCTCGCCGGCGCCGGCGTCGCGCTGCAGGTCGCGCGCGCGCTGCTCGGGGACCTCGCCTACGCGCTCAAGGAGGACGAGCTTCTGCAGCTCTGCGCGCTCGCGACCGTCGCCGACGTCGTCCCGCTGCGCGACGCGAACCGCGCCATCGTCGCCGTCGGCCTCGCGGCGCTGAACCGCGCGCCGGTGATCGGCGTGCGGGCGCTCGCCGAGCGCGCGGGCGTCCGGATCGGGAAGGTCAACGCGTCGGACATCGGGTACGGGCTCGGTCCGCGCCTCAACGCGGCGGGGCGCATCACCGATGCCGAGGACGCGCTCCGGCTGCTCCTCACCGAGGACGCGGAAGAGGCCAAGGTCCTCGCGGACCGGCTGGAGGAGAAGAACCTCGAACGCCAGCGGCTCACCAACGACGTCGTGCGCGGGGCGCGCGAGGCCGCGGCCGCGTATCCCGACGCGTGGGCGACCGTCGTCGCGGATCCGACCTGGACCGCGGGCATCGTCGGTCTTGCCGCATCGCGTCTCGTCGAGGACCATGGCCGGCCGGCCTGCGTCATCGCCCTCGACGGCGATGACGGGAAGGGCTCCTGCCGCAGCATCCCCGGCGTGCACATCGCCGAGGCCCTCGCTCGCTGCGACGACCTCCTGCCGAAGCATGGGGGCCACGCGATGGCGGCCGGCTTCTCGATCAAGGCGAAGGACATCGACGCGTTCCGCGAGCGCCTCGACGGGATCGTGCGGGAGATGCTGGGCGGCGTACGACCGGTGCCGACGCTCCGCATCGACGCGGCGATCGATCCGGTCGCGCTCACGCCGCGCCTCGCGCTGGAGCTCGCCATGCTCGAGCCCTGCGGCGCGCTCAATCCGCGACCGCACCTGCTGCTACGGGACGTCCGCGTCTACGGCATCCGTCAGGTCGGCGCCGACTCGGACCACCTGCGCTGCAAGATCACCGTGGGCAAGTTCACCTTCGACGCGATGGCGTTCCGCCGCGGCGACCGCGCCGACGCGATGACCGACGCCGGTCGCGTGGATGCCGTCGTGACGGTCGGCGCGGGGCGCACCGGCTTCGTCGAGCTGGAGCTGCGGGACTTCGGTCCGGTCGGGACGGCCGCGAGCTTCGCCGACGATCTGGTGGAGGCCTGATGGCCGAAGCCGCCGCATCGGATCACGCCGGCTTCGCGGCCCGCATCGTCGGCGTCGCCGACAAGCTCCGCCCGAATCGCAAGCAGCTCGACGCCGAGGCGGCGATCGAGGAGATGCTCCGCCACTATCCGGACGGCGACGCGGAGCTCGTGCGGCGGGCGTACACGTACGCAGCCGAGGCGCACGAGGGCCAGCGCCGCGTGTCCGGCGGACCGTACATCGAGCACCCGGCGGCGGTCGCGCTCCTGCTCGCCCAGCTTGGGATGGATCCCGCGACCATCGCGGCGGCGATGCTCCACGACGTCCCCGAGGACACCGCGAAGACGAACGACGACATCCGGCGTGAGTTCGGCGACGAGATCGCGCGGCTCGTCGAGGGCGTCACGAAGCTCTCGCAGTTCTCGGGCAAGTCGTCCGACGAGCATCAGGCCGAGAACATCCGGAAGATGTTCCTCGCGATGGCCGACGACCTCCGGGTCGTCGTCATCAAGCTCGCCGACCGGCTGCACAACATGCGGACCCTGGGCGCGCTTCCGCCGGAGAAACAGACCCGGATCGCGAAGCAGACGATGGAGATCTACGCGCCGCTGGCGCACCGCCTCGGGATCTGGCAGATCAAGTGGGAGCTCGAGGACCTCGCGTTCAAGTACATCGAGCCGGAGCACTATCGCGAGCTCGCGGAGCTCCTGGCCTCACGGCGCGCGGTCCGCGAGAAGTACATCGACCGCACGATGAAGATGCTCACCAGCGAGCTCGACAAGGCCGGGATCAAGGCCGACATGTCGGGCCGGCCGAAGCACCTCTGGTCCATCGCCCAGAAGATGCGGCGCAAGAACGTGAGCGTCGACCAGGTGTACGACCTGCTCGCGATCCGGGTCATCGTGGACGACGTGCCCGCCTGCTACGCGGCGCTCGGCGTCGTACACACGCTCTGGCCGCCGATCCCCGGTCAGTTCGACGACTACATCGCGGTGCCGAAGAACAACATGTACCAGTCGCTGCACACGGCGGTCATGGGTCCCGACGGCCAGCCGATCGAGATCCAGGTCCGCACCCACGACATGCACACCCTCTCCGAATACGGGATCGCGGCGCACTGGCGGTACAAGGAGGGCGGGAAGGGCGATCCGAACTACGAGTCGAAGCTTGCCTGGGTGCGTCAACTCATGGAGTGGCAGCACGACGTCGCGGACGCGACGGAGTTCGTCGAGTCACTCAAGGTCGACGTGTTCCAGGACCAGGTCTTCGTGTTCACCCCGAAAGGCGAGGTGAAGGATCTCCCGACCGGTGCGACGCCGATCGACTTCGCGTATCGCATCCACACCGACATCGGCCACCGGACGATCGGCGCGAAGGTGAACGGGCGGATCGTCCCGCTCGACCACAAGCTGCAGTCGGGGGACATCGTCGAGATCGTCACGAGCAAGGCCGGCCGCGGTCCGTCGCGGGACTGGATCACGATGGTCCGTACCCCGGGCGCGCGCGAGAAGATCCGGCAATGGTTCAAGCGGCAGCAGCGCGAGGAGAACGTCGCCCACGGCCGCGAGCTCCTCGATCGCGAGCTGAAGCGCATCGCCCAGCGGGCGCTCTCCGACATCAGCGACGCGGATCTCCAGAAGGCCACGGAGTTCCTGAACCTGCACGACATCGACACGATGTACGCGTCACTCGGCTATGGGGCGCTCACCGCGGCGCAGGTCGTCACGCGGCTCGGCATCGTCGACGACCAGCAGCTCGCGATCCCCGAGGTCGCGCCGCAGCCACCGCCGACGTCGCGCGGCGGCGTGCGGGTGAAGGGCGTGGGCGACCTGCTCATCCGGTTCGGCGTGTGCTGCAGCCCGGTGCCCGGCGATCCGATCACCGGCTACATCACGCGCGGCCGCGGCGTCACCGTGCACCGCGCGGACTGTCCGAACGTCCGTGGCAGCGCCGAGCCCGAGCGCACGGTCGAGGTGGAGTGGGAGAACCGCGCCGCGGCGACGTACCCGGTCGCGATCCGGATCGAGGGCTGGGACCGCGATGGCTTCCTGCGCGACGTCGCGGCGGTGATCAGCGAGAACCAGGTCCAGATGGTCAGCCTGTCCGCGAACGCGAACCCCGACAAGACCGCCACGGTGAACGCGACGCTGCAGGTGACGAGCGTCGAGCAGCTCTCGCGCGTCCTCGCGAAGCTCGAGAGCGTCCGTGACGTGTTCACCGTGTCCCGCGACGGCCGGTGAGGTCCGAGCGACTCGACGCGGCCAGCGCGGACCGGACGTTCACCGCCAAGCTGTCGCTCCCGCAGGGCGCCGGTCCGTTCCCCGCGATCGTCGGCGTGCATCCGGCCGACGACGGCTCGCGCGATCACTACCTGTTCCGGCACCTCGAGTCGATCCTGCCGCCGGCCGGAATCGCTGTCGTGCGGTTCGATCGCCGCGGTGACAACGTCCCGCTGAACGACCAGGCCCGCGACGTCGAGGCTGTGGTCGAGACGCTCGCCGCACGGCCGGACATCGATCGCGATCACATCGGGCTCTGGGGCTTCAGCCAGGGCGCGTGGGTCGCGCCGCTCGTCGCGACCCGGTCCGATCGGGTCGCCTTCCTCGTCCTCGTCGCGTCGACCGGCGTGAGTCCCGCCGCGCAGATGCGGTACGGCACCGCGAAGCAGGCCCGCGCGTTCGGGCACACCGAGCCGCAGGTCCAGGCGCTCATCGATCTGCGCTCCGCGTTCGAGGAGTACGCGCGCGGCCGCCGCCCGCGGGCCGAGGTCCAGACGCTCGTCGACGCGGCGCGCGACGAGCCGTGGTTCCCGCGCGCATGGGTCCGTGCCGAGCTACCCGCGAATCCGGGATTCTGGCCGGACATGGACTTCGAGCCGGCGCCGGTGTTCGCGCGCGTGAAGATCCCGGTGCTGCTGTTCTACGGGGAGGACGACGAGTGGCAGCCGATCGAGGCGAGCATCGCCGCCTGGAAAGGCCCCGGTCGCACGATCAACCGGCTGCGCGGGACCGCGCATGCTCCCACCCTGCGGGGCGAGCGCGACCTCTTGAGCGTGTCACCCGACTACACCGATAGTCTGGTCGCGTGGCTGCGCAAGGTGACCGCTCGCTGACCGAGCCCGCCTGGAAGAAGCGATTCCGGGCGCCGCGCTTCGGCTTCCCGCAGTGGGCCCGCGAGCGGCCGGAGCGGATCATCTACGGCGCGAATCACGAGGGGACGTTCGAGGTCTACGGGCTCGACCTCCTGACCGGCGTGGAACGGCGGCTCACGTCCCGGAAGGAAGGGACCGGCTACCGCGTCGCGCCGCGGATCGACCCCCAGGGCGACGAGGTCTGGTGGTGGGACGACGAGGGCGGCAGCGAGCTCGGCGTCTGGCGCGCCCAGCCGTTCGAGGGCGGTGGGGCGCGGATCGCGACCGACCTTCGGCCGGCGTACTCCGCGAACACCGCGCTCGGTACCGGGTTCGCGCTCGTCGGTCGCTCGGGCGCCGAGGGCACGACGGTCGATCTCGTGGCCGAGGGCGGCTCGCGACGCCTGTACGCGCACCGGGAGTCGGCCCAGGTCGGGATGCTGTCGGCGGACGAGGAGCTGTTCGTGCTGTCGCACAGCGAGCACGGCGACGCGCGCAACCGCGCGATCCGGATCCTCGACCGCGGCGGTGCCGCGGCCGCCGAGCTGTGGGACGGACCTGGACGCGGCCTGCGGGCGACGCGCTGGAGCCCGGTCGCGGGTGACCAGCGCCTGCTCGTCGGTCACGAGCGTGCCGGCACGTGGCGGCCGCTGATCTTCGACGCTCGCGCGAAGGCGGAGCAGCTCATCGAGGTGGACCTGCCGGGCGAGCTCGAGCCATCGTGGTACCCGGACGCGCGAGCGCTGCTGCTCCGGCACGATCACCGCGGGCGCGGGGAGCTCTACCGCTACGACCTCGGCCGCAAGACCCTGGAGCGACTCGACACCCCGCCCGGCAGCATCGACTGGGCCGCCGTGAGACCCGACGGCGCGGTCTGGCTCGCGCTCAGCACGGCAGAAGCACCCCGGGCGCTCGTGACGCTCGATGGGGAGCGCATCCTGCCACGTGTCGCGGCCGATGTCCCGCGCGGCCGCCGCTATCGCGATGTCGTCACGGGCGACGTGCACGGCTTCGTGGCGATGCCCGACGGTGCCGGCCCACATCCCATCCTGTTCAGCATCCATGGCGGCCCCGAGGCGCACGACGAGGACGCGTTTTCCGCGACGGTGCAGGCGTGGGTCGACCACGGGTGGGCCGTCGCGATGGTGAACTACCGCGGCTCGACCGGCTACGGTCGCGCGTGGCGCGACGCCATCACCGGCAAGCCCGGCCTGACGGAGCTCGCCGACATCGCCGCCATCCACGACCGGCTGATCGCCGACGGCGTCGCCGATCCGAAGCGCTCGATCCTCTCGGGGGCGTCGTGGGGCGGCTATCTCACGCTGCTCGGGCTGGGCACCCAGCCGGAGCGGTGGTCCGCTGGCATCGGCATCGTGCCGATCGGCGACTACGTGGCCGCCTTCGAGGACGAGATGGAGCCGCTCAAGCGATACGACGCGGCATTGTTCGGCGGTATGCCGGACGAGGTGCCCGAGTCCTACCGGGTCGCGAACCCGATCACGTACGTCGAGCGCGTCCGCGCGCCGCTGCTGATCACCGTCGGCCAGAACGACCCGCGGTGCCCGGCGCGCAGCGTCGATGTGTACACCGCGCGGCTGCGCCAGCTGGGGATCCCGTTCTCCGAGTACCGCTACGACGCCGGCCACGGGTCCGTGGTCGTGGCCGAGCAGATCAAGCAGCTCGCGCTGCAGGTCGACTTCGCCGCCACGCATTTCGGGACGACCCCTGCGCTCGCCTGAGCCGGGCACGCCGCTGGCGCGCGTCGACACGCCGGCGCTCGTCGTCGACCTGGACGCGCTCGAGCGGAACCTCGACCGGATGGCCGCGTTCACCGCGCGGACCGGCAAGCGCGTCCGCCCGCACGCGAAGACCCATAAGTCGCCGCTGATCGGGAGGATGCAGCTCGACCGCGGTGCCGTCGGACTCTGCTGCGCCAAGCTCGGCGAAGCCGAGGTGATGACGGACGCCGGGATCGGCCCGCTGCTGATCACGACGGAGATCGCGGGCGAGCCGAAGGTCGCTCGGCTCGTCGCGCTGCGCAAGCGCGCGGAGGTGATGGCCGCGGTCGACGACATGGATGTCGCCCGCGCGCTGTCCGACGCGATGCGCGCGGCGGGTATCGTGCTCGACGTGCTGGTCGACGTGAATGTCGGACAGGACCGCACCGGCGTGCGGCCCGAGGACGCCGGCGAGCTCGCCGCGTGCGTCGCGTCGCTGGACGGCCTGCGGTTCCGTGGGATCCAGGCGTACGAGGGCCACCTCCAGCACGTGTACCTCGAGGCGGAGCGCCGCCTCGGGTGGCGGCAGTGCGCGGATCGGATGCTCACCGCTCGCGAGCAGGTCACAAAACGCGGCCTGCCGGTCGAGATCGTGAGCACCGCCGGGACCGGCACGTGCGCGTTCGCGGCGGAGCTGCCCGAGGTGACCGAGGTCCAGGCGGGCTCGTATCCGTTCATGGATTCCGACTACGCGCAGGTCGAGGGGCTGCCCTACGAGTCGTCGCTCACCGTGCTCGCATCGGTCGTGAGCCGGCAGCGCGGCGACACGGCGGTGATCGACGCGGGCTGGAAGGCGATCAGCACCGATGCCGGCATGCCCGTGGTGAAGGGCCGGCCCGAGCTCGAGTACACGACCAAGGGCGACGAGCACGGTGGCGTGCGCGGCGCGCGGATGACCCCGGGCGAACGGATCGAGCTCATTCCGAGCCATTGCGACACCACCGTGAATCTCCACGATGAATACGTATGCGCGCGAAAGGGCGTCGTCGAGGCCGCCTGGCCGATCGCGGCGCGGGGGAGGATCCAATGAGCACGCGTCAGGTGATCACGAGCCCGAAGGTCGCGACGACCGGACTGCCGTATGCCCCGGCGGTCCGGGTCGGCGATCTCGTCTTCGTCTCCGGTCAGGTGGCGCTCGGCCCGGATGGCAAGGCGGTGGAGGGTGACATCACCGCGCAGACCGAGTTCGTGATCGCACGGATCGCGGGACTGCTCGAGGCCGCTGGTACCTCGCTCGCCAACGCGGTCGAGAACATCTGCTTCCTCTCAGACGTGCGCCGAGACTTCGCGGCGTTCAATGCCGTGTACGGGAAGCACTTCGACACGAATGGGCCGACCCGCACCACCGTGCAGGCCGTGCTCCCGCGCGACGGCCTGCTCGTGGAGATCCGCACGATCGCCGCGATGCCGTAAGCAGGCCGGGCGACTTAGGGCGCGCCCGCCACCATCTTCGAGCCTTCGGTGACCTCGCCCTTGTGCGCGGCGAACGCGGCGAGGACCTCGCTCTTCTCCGTCGGTGGGACCTTGAAGAAGTCGAGCGTCCGTCCGAGCTCGGCCGCCACCTCGTCGAACTCCGCGGGGGTGATCCGCAGCTCGCGGTGCGCTTCTTCCAGGCCGACGGCCGTCTTGCCCGGCTTCGTGGCCGAGTACTCGAAGGGGCCGCCGGCGACGGTGCAGACCCAGAGGGTCCGCATGAACTTCAGGCCGGGCAGCCGGCCCAGCTGCTTGGTGTGCCAGTCGCGGAGGGTCGGGTTCTTGGAGGCCTGACCGACGATCGGGTTCTTCACGATCGCATCACTGAAATGGTCGACGACCGCCGCGATGGCGAATACCCCACCAAGTCTGTCGTACAAGGTCTTCTCAGCCATGCTCGTCCTCCCGTAGCTGGCTGGTATACGAATGTCGCGCCGACTCGGGATCATCGATAACGTCGTTCGACCCGGACCTTCGCGACGTTGCGCCTCTCTGCCGTGCGAGTGAGCGAGGGAGCTAGTGCGAGCCGGGTGACTGGAGGATGCGCCGCGCCTCGGCGGCGCGTTCTTCCGGTACGAGGATGTCGAACGCCGACGACATCCCGTATCCGCCGTACGGTGCGCCGGCGTCGGCCTGCACGATCTGGGCGGGGATCCCCTCCGCGCGCAGGCGGCCGGCCATCACCTCGGCCGAGGTCTGGTCGTTGGCCTGGTGGATCCGGACCGCCACGGGCCCGTTCTAGCAGGGAACCGGCCGGCGCCGATCGTTGTAGGGGTGCTGACACGGCCAGCTACGGCCGGGAGGTGCAGCAGTGCTTCGGATCGGCCTCGCGCTCGTGTTGATCCTGTCCTCGATCGGCCTCACGGCCACGGCGGCGCTCGCCGACTGCGTGAACTGCGTGGATAACGTCTCCCTCCAGACCCGCGACGGGCTTGCCTGGACCGCCGGGAAGCCGGTGACGCTGGTCGTGCACGTGACCCGGCAGGCCGCCGGGTCGGTCCCGCCGAGCGCGGTCGCGGTCGTCATGCAGACCGACGGCGATCGCACCAAGTGCCTGGACGTCCCGTTGAAGCTCGTTTCGAGCAGCGGCTCGACCGGCCTCTACGCCGGGCTGTTCTTCCCGTTCCGCGCGGCGCGCTATGACGGCAAGCTGTCGGTCGGCGACGACGTCTCGGACGTCACGTTCGACGTGAACAAGGTCGCCGCGGGCGCCGCGCCGGCGGGCGATCTTCCCGCTGCCGACCCGATCGACACGTCGGCCGCCCCGCTCACGTTCGTCAGCTCGGCCCAGCTCCCGCTGGTCGCCGGTGCCGCGATCGCGTTCTGGACCATCGTCGGCCTCGTCTTCCTCGGCCGGAAGCGCCGCGCCGCCCCGGCCCGGATGATCTGATGCGCGCCCTCCTCGCCGCTGCCGTCGCGATCGCCCTGGTCGCGTGCGGCAGCGGCGCCGACACCAGCCGGCTCGGACCGGCCGCGCCGGCTGCCTCGCTGGCCGCGTCCCCCAGCGCGACGCAGCCGATCAACCTCGACGACATGATGGGTCTCTACGCCCAGCAGACCGTGTTCGTGGCCGACGGCGAGAAGATCAGCGCGATCACGCTGCTGAACCACTTCACCCGCTACGTGATCCCCACGAACGGGAAGGCCCAGGTGGCCGCCGACGCCTCTGGGGCCCACGCGGCCACCGGCATCAACGCAGGAGGCTGGCTCTACGTCCTCGACGGCATCGTCGACGTTCCAGGTCCGCTCCGGCTGCGCACGTTCGACATCAACGGCGTGGAGCGCGCGAGCCGGAGCGACATCGGTACGGTCGCCTCGACCCACCGCGCGCTCGCCGTCACGGTCGACGGCCGGGTGCTCGTACTGAAGGCCGACGCGCAGCACGCCTGGGTGGACGCGTATGAGTCGCTCACCCTCAAGCCGGAGGGCACGCTGTTCGAGAAGGCGGGCTGTGGCGATCGCCTCCTCGCGAGCGGCACGCGGATCGCGATCGTCTGTCTCGCGACCGGCCAGATCGGCGTCGACGATCTCCACGGCGGCGGCACATTCGTCGTCGACGGCGCGCTGCCGCATCTGGCCGGCGCGGCGATGGCCGACGACGGCACGATCTGGGTCGCGACGGGGGACCGGCAGCTCGCGGCGGTGCCGTCCGATGCCGTCGCCCTGCGGAGGCTTCAATGGCCAACTGCCTGGAACGGGACCGTGCTTCCGGATGGGGTCGCCGTGGCGAACGGCGCCGATAGCGTCCTGTTCGCGCAGACCGACACCGACGGCTCGTGGCTCAGGGTGCTCGCGAGCAACGTCGTCGCACCGCGGATCTCCCTACGGCTCGCGGGCCGGACCGAAGGCGCGCCGCAGTTCGGCGTCGTTGCCCTCGCGCCGTTCGCGTACTTCGCGACGGGCGGGGACGTACGGCACGTGGAGCTTTCGACCGGGATGCTCGAGACGATGACGACGGTGGGCCAGGGCGCGACGGTGGTCGCGGTGGTGGACCGCTAGCGCATCGCGTCGAGGAGCGAGCTCACGTCCCGGTGGAACGTATCGATGTCCACGAGCGGTTTCTCCGCGAGCGCCGGGATCCGCGCATTCACGCCGTCCTCGTACGTCGGCAGCTCGGCCTGGTAGTAGATGCCGATCGGGATGGGCTCCGTCTCGTAGCTCTTCGCCACGGCCGCGGCCTTCTTCTTGATGATGTCGGCCGTGTCGGTGACGTCGGTGACCTTGCCGTCGAAGCCCTGCTCCTCGAGCTTGTAGAGCCGTGACTTCTTCTCCGGCAGATCCGCGCCCTCGTACCACTCCTTCGTGTAGAGGTCGTTGTACGTCGGGCAGGTCTGGAGCACGTCGACGAGCGCCGAGCCCTTGTGCTGGATCGCCTTCGCGATGATCCCGGCGAGGTACTTCGGCTCGAGCGCGTACGCGCGGGCGATGAACGTGTAGCCCGCGGCGACGGCCATGGCGATCGGGTTGATCCCGTCCTGGATCGCCGATTCGGGCATCGATTTCGTCTTCTTGCCGCGCGACAGCGTCGGCGAGGCCTGGCCCTTCGTGAGGCCGTACACGTTGTTGTTGTGGACGATGTAGGTGAAGTTCAGATTGCGCCGGCCGGAGTTCACGAAGTAGCCGGCGCCGATGCCGTAGCCGTCGCCGTCGCCGCCCATCGCGAGCACCGTGACCGCGCTGTTCACGAGCCGTCCGCCGGTCGCGACCGGGAGCACCCGGCCGTGCAGCGTGTGGAATCCGTAGGCCTTCACGTAGTGCGGCGTCTTGCCCGAGCAGCCGATGCCCGAGAAGCACGCGACCTTGTCCGGGTCGAGGTTCAGCTGCGCGAGGGCCATCTGCACGCCGGTGAGGATCCCGAAATCACCGCAGTTGTGCAGCGTCGATGTCGTCGTCACGTACGAATGGACGTCCTCGACCTCCAGGTTGTGGACCATGCCGTCGTACTCGATGGCCTCATTGCGCCGGACGGGTGCGTAGAGGTAACCATCGTGGATCCGCTCGGCGCTCAGCTGCCTGGCCTGCGGCCGGGTTGGCGCGCCGACCATCGCCGCAAGCTTGTTGTAGCCCGCGGCGTTCGACACGGCGACGCAATAGGCGGTCCGATGCATCCCATGCGCGGGATCGACCGTCGTATTCGGCACGATCCCTTGGCGAAGGAGGAGCGTGCTGACCTGGTGCGCGAGTGTCGGTGAGATCGTCCGGTAGCCCGCGTTCTTCTTCCCCCAGGTCCCATCGCCGGCCCACAGGCCGACAAGTAGCGAACGCTGCGTCGCGAGTGGCGCGGTCATCAGAGGCTCGGGGACGTGCTTGTTCTCTGCGCCCTCACCGAACATCCGGCCGAAGATCTCGGTCAGGTAGCTCGAGGCGACGGTGACCTCGAACGCGTTGTTCCGTTCGGTGCGGTCGCGGACGGTCGCCTCAAGCTCGAAAAGACGACCGACGAGCGCCACCGTGTCGTCGACGAGGTGACGTTCATCGACGCTGAAGGTCCAGGTGAGCTCACGCTTGTGCGTGTGCCCTTCGGCGATGTAGTAGCCGGACAGGCGGAGGAAATCGTCGTTCAAGGCGACGCTGTCCGGGAGTGGCTTGCTCCTCGTGTCCTTGAACTTTTTCTCGTACCACAGCGAGATCGCTGGCTGGTCTACAACCTGGCTCGGGATCGGGTAGGCCACGTAGTCGCCGCGGCGGACCTGGTCGGCTCGTGACCACTCGGGGGTGTATTCAGTGTTGGTCTTGTGGGCCGTCTTCCGCCGGACGATGTACACGGGGTGGTCATCGGTCAGCAGCGTCTCGCCAAGCCCCTGCACGTCCAAACGGCGCAGCGGCGCGGGGTGCCGGTGCGACATCACTTCGCTGACCTTGTGATATGTGCCGTCGTGTCCGAGTACAACGTCGCCGACAGCGATCTCAGCGATGGGCTTGCTGCCGGCGCGCGTCACGATGCGCGTGGAAGGTGCGACGCAGCCCGGACACCAGTCGTTGTGCAGGTCGGACTTGTAGTCCTTGATCGTGAGCTTCACCGGAGCG
>DATJHW010000053.1:0-6753 GCA_035493615.1 Saccharimonadales bacterium (SeqCode)
CGTGTCCTCGACGGGGCCGTCACCGTGTTCGACGGGGTCGCCGGCGTGGAGCCGCAGTCCGAGACGGTCTGGCGCCAGGCCGACAAGTACGCCGTGCCGCGGATCTGCTTCGTCAACAAGATGGACCGCATGGGCGCGAGCTTCGAGCGGTGCTTCGACATGATCGTCGACCGCCTGGGCGCGAACCCGGTCGCGATCCAGCTCCCGATGGGCTCCGAGGCCGCCTTCAAGGGCGTTATCGACGTCATCCAGCAGAAGGCGCTGTTCTGGGAGCAGGACACCCCGGCCGAGGCGGTGGTCAAGGGGATCCCGGCCGAGTACGTGGACGCGGCGAAGAAGGCCCACGAGCTCCTCGTCGAGAAGGTCGCGGAGACGGACGACGGCCTCATGCACAAGTACCTCGAGGAGCACGACATCACGACCGACGAGCTGATCCGTGGCCTCCGCGCCGCGACGATCGCCAACAAGATCGTGCCGGTGCTCTGCGGCGCTGCGCTGCGCAACAAGGCCGTACAGCCGCTCCTCGACGCGATCGTCGCGTACCTGCCGTCGCCGCTCGACGTCCCGCCGGTCACCGGCACGGACCCGAAGACCGGCGACGAGCTCGTGCGCCGGCCGAGCGACGAGGACCCGTTCGCCGCGCTCGCGTTCAAGATCGCGGCCGACCCGTTCAGCGGACGGCTGGCGTTCTTCCGCGTGTATTCGGGCACCATCCGCGCCGGCGACCAGGTCTACAACGCCACCAAGGACAAGAAGGAGCGCATCTCGCGCATCGTCATGCTCCACGCCGACAAGCGTGAGGACGTGAGCGAGGTCGGCGCGGGCGAGATCGCCGCGGCCATCGGCCTGAAGCAGACCTTCACCGGCGACACGCTCTGCGACCCGGACAAGCCGATCATCCTCGAGGCCATCAAGTTCCCGGAGCCGGTCATCCAGATCGCCGTGGAACCGAAGACGAAGGCCGACGAAGAGAAGATGTCGCTGGCCCTGGCCAAGCTCGCCGAGGAAGACCCCACGTTCCAGGTGAAGACCGATCCCGACTCAGGCCAGACCCTCATCGCGGGGATGGGGGAGCTGCACCTCGAGGTCATCGTCGACCGCATGTTCCGCGAGTTCAAGGTGGCCGCGAACGTCGGCCGCCCGCAGGTCGCGTACCGCGAGGCGATCACGAAGTCGGCCGAGGGCGAAGGCAAGTACGTGAAGCAGTCGGGCGGCAAGGGCCAGTACGGGCACGTCGTCGCCGACTTCGAGCCGCTCGACCGCGGCGCCGGGTTCGAGTTCGAGTGGAAGGTCAAGGGCACCGGCCTGTCGAAGGACTGGGCCAAGGCGATCGAGGCCGGGATCCGCGAGGCGCTCGCGAACGGGATCATCGCCGGCTACCCGATGGTCGACCTCAAGGCGACCGTGACCGATGGCTCGCAGCACGAGGTCGACTCCAACGAGATGGCGTTCAAGATCGCCGGCTCCATGGCCCTCAAGGCCGCGGTGCCGAGGGCCGGCCCGGTGATCGTGGAGCCGGTGATGAAGGTCGAGGTCGTGGTGCCCGAGGAGTTCATGGGCAACATCATCGGCGACCTCAACTCACGCCGCGGTTCGATCAACGGGATGACCGAGCGCGCCAACGCGCGGGTCATCAACGCGTTCGTGCCGCTCGCGACGATGTTCGGGTACGCGACCGACCTCCGATCGGCGACCGAGGGTCGGGGCGTGTATTCGATGGAGTTCGACCACTACGAGACGCTTCCGGCGCACATCGCGGCCGAGATCATGAAGGGCAAGTAGAGGGGGCTAGGAAATGGCAAAGAAGAAATTCGAGCGCACCAAGCCGCACGTGAACGTCGGCACGATCGGGCACATCGACCACGGCAAGACGACGCTCACCGCGGCGATCACCAAGACCCTCTCGCTCAAAGGCGGTGCGGAGTTCCGCGCGTTCGACTCGATCGACAACGCCCCTGAAGAGAAGGAGCGTGGGATCACGATCTCGATCGCCCACGTCGAGTACGAGACCGCCAACCGTCACTACGCCCACGTCGACTGCCCCGGCCACGCCGACTACATCAAGAACATGATCACCGGCGCGGCCCAGATGGACGGGGCGATCCTCGTCGTCTCTGCCGCCGACGGCCCGATGCCCCAGACCCGCGAGCACATCCTGCTGGCCAAGCAGGTCGAGGTCCCGGCCATCGTGGTGTTCCTCAACAAGGTCGACATGGTCGACGACGAGGAGCTGCTCGAGCTCGTCGAGCTCGAGGTCCGCGAGCTGCTGTCGAAATATGGCTTCCCCGGAGATGAGGTCCCGATCGTCCGCGGCTCGGCCCTCAAGGCCCTCGAAGGTTCCGCCTCGGTCGACGATCCGGCGTACAAGCCGATCTTCGAGCTCATGGACAAGGTCGACTCGTACATCCCGACGCCCGTCCGCGCGAAGGACAAGCCGTTCCTCATGCCGATCGAGGACGTGTTCGGCATCAAGGGCCGCGGCACCGTCGCCACCGGCCGGGTCGACCGGGGCATCGTGAAGGTCGGCGAGGAGGTCGAGATCCTCGGGATCCGCGACGCCCGCAAGGTCGTCGTGACCGGCGTCGAGATGTTCCGCAAGCTCCTCGACCAGGGCGAGGCCGGCGACAACATCGGTCTGCTCCTCAGAGGGATCGAGCGCGAGGACATCGAGCGCGGCCAGGTCATCGCGAAGCCCGGCTCGGTGAAGCCGCACACGAAGTTCCAGGCCGAGGTCTACGTCCTGACCAAGGAGGAAGGCGGGCGGCACACGCCGTTCTTCAACGGCTATCGCCCGCAGTTCTACATCCGCACCACCGACGTGACCGGCTCGGCCGAGCTGCAGCCGGGGGTCGAGATGGTCATGCCGGGTGACAACACGAACCTGACCATCACCCTCATCACGCCGATCGCCCTCGAAGAGGGCCTCCGGTTCGCGATCCGCGAGGGCGGCAAGACCGTCGGCGCGGGCGTGTGCACGAAGGTCATCGAATGAACGTGAGCATGAGCGAGACCGGGCTTTGGCCAGGCTCGCGAATTCTTTCAGCCGTGAGCGCGTCTCCGGCGAAGCCGGAGATGGAATAGATGGCGAAGCAGCGGATCCGGATCCGGCTCAAGGCCTACGACCACAAGCTCATCGACCAGTCCGCGGCGCAGATCGTCGAGACGGCGCAGCGGACCGGGTCGACCGTGACCGGGCCGGTCCCGCTGCCCACGCGCATCGAGAAGTTCACCGTCATCCGCAGCCCGTTCATCTACAAGGACTCGCGCGATCAGTTCGAGATCCGGACGCACAAGCGGCTCATCGACATCAACGATCCGTCGCAGAAGACCGTCGACGCGCTGATGAAGCTCAACCTTCCGGCGGGCGTCGACATCGAGATCAAGCTCTAGGCACGGGTAGGACGAGGAAATGACCGACGAAACGAAAGCTGAAGCTCTGACCGAGGCGCCGCGGGGCGACGAGACGCCGCGCGGCGACCAGGCGCCCGACATCGAGAAGCCGCTCATGCTCGGCCGCAAGCTCGGCATGCTCCAGCACTTCCGTCCCGACGGGTCCGCCGTCGCCGCGACGGTGATCGCCGCCGAGCCGAATATCGTCACCGCGGTCCGGACGAAGGAGCGCGACGGGTACACCGGGCTGCAGCTCGGCTACGGTGCCGTCGACAAGAAGAAGCTCACCAAGGCGCGCATCGGCCACCTCAAGGAGTCGGGCGCGACGGTGCAGCACCTCCGCGAGGTCCGGCTCGACTCGGTCGATGGCTTCAAGACCGGCCAGGCGATCGGCGTCGAGCGCTTCCAGCCCGGCGACAAGGTCGACGTGGTGGGCACCTCGAAGGGCAAGGGCTTCCAGGGTCCCGTCCACCTGCACCATTTCTCGCGGGGCCCGAAGTCCCACGGCTCGGACCATCTCCGCCGTCAGGGCTCGGTCGGCTCGGGCACGACCCCCGGCCGCGTCTGGAAGGGCCTCCGCATGGCCGCGCACCAGGGCGCCAACCGGGTCACCGTGAAGAACCTCGAGATCCTGCGCGCCGACGCCGACCGCTCGCTCCTCGTGATCGCCGGCGCGGTGCCCGGCGCGCGCAACGGCATCGTCGTGGTGAGGAAGGCCTGATGGCCGACAAGAAGACGACGGCCAAGAAGACCGTGGCCGCCAAGCCCGAACCGAAGGCCGCCGCCGCACGGCCGGCCGCGAAGAAGGCCGCGGCGAAGCCCGCCGCGAAGCCGGCCAAGAAGGCCGTCGCGCGTCCGGTCACGCGCGCCGTGGCCCCGCGTCCGCAGCCGCGGGCCGAGGCGCCGAAGCAACCGGCGCGCGAGAAGATCGAGTCTCGTCCGCTCCCGACCGCGCCCGAGGGCTTCGCCCCCGTGGTCACGGGGAACGGCGATCCGTTCGGCTCGGTCGAGCTGCCTGAGTCGCTCGCGACGGCCAAGCGGCGCACCGGCGTGCTGTTCCAGGCATTCCAGGCCGCGCGCGCGAACGCGCGGGTCGGCACCGCCGCGACGAAGAACCGCGCCCGGGTGGCCGGTGGCGGCGCGAAGCCCTGGCGCCAGAAGGGCACCGGTCGCGCCCGGCAGGGCTCGACGCGCGCGCCGCACTGGCGTCACGGCGGCGTCGTGTTCGGTCCGAACGGCCGCACGTACTGGCAGCGGATCCCCGAGCGCATGCGCAAGGCCGCGTTCGGCCAGGCCTTCGCCGCGCGCGCGGCAGAGGGCCGGGTCATCGTGTTCGATCAGATCGACGGCCTCTCCGAGCGTCCGCGCTCGGCCGAGCTGTACGACTGGCTCGCGCGCATCGGCGACACCGGCAAGACGCTCATCGTCCACGCCGAGACGAATGAGAGCCACGGCCGCGCCATCGCGAACCTCGCCGACGTCGAGCTTCGCTCGGTCGGATCGCTCCGGCTCGTGGATGTGCTCGGCGCCGAAACCGTGCTGGTCGCGCGTCCGGCGCTGGCGCTCCTCGCCGCGCGCGCGGATGTCTCCGCGGTGAAGAAGGGGGCGTCGGCATGAGAGGCGATCTCGTCCTGGTACGCCCGATCATCACCGAGAAGTCCATGACCGGTACGAACTCCGGCCGCTACACCTTCGCGGTCGCGAAGGCGGCGACGAAGCAGGAGATCGCGCAGGCGGTCGCGGAGTCGTTCAAGGTCGACGTCGTCGCGGTGAACACGATGACCGTGCATGGCAAGGCCCGGCGCATCGGCAAGAAGATCGGCAGGCAGTCCGATTGGAAGAAAGCCGTCGTGACCCTGGCCGAAGGCCAGCGCATCGAGCGCTACTTCGTGGAGGGCGTTTAACGATCATGACTCATTTCATTCGTCAAGATCGATACGTGCACCTCCTTGCGGAGGTGCTGTAGATGCCGCTCAAGAAATACAAGTCGGTCACCCCGGTCCGGCGCTACCGGCAGACCGCGGACTTCGCCGGCCTGACGAAGAAGCCGGCCGAGAAGAGCCTGACCGAGTCCAAGGACCGCACCGGCGGCCGCAACGCGAAGGGCCGCGTGACGATGCGCTATCGCGGCGGCGGCGAGAAGCGCCGCTACCGGATCGTGGACTTCAAACGCGACAAGGACGGGATCCCGGCGAAGGTGACGGCGATCGAGTACGACCCGAACCGCTCGTCCCGGCTCGCCCTGCTCGTCTACAAGGACGGCGAGAAGCGCTACATCCTGGCGCCGCTCGACCTCAAGGTCGGCGATTCGGTCCTCTCCGGCCCGGACGCGGAAGCACGCCTCGGGAACTGCATGCCGCTCGAGAATATCCCGACCGGCACTCAGATCCACGGGGTCGAGCTCCAGCCCGGCCGCGGCGCGCAGCTCGTGCGCTCCGCCGGCGGGGTCGCGCAGCTCGTGGCGAAGGAGGGCGAGTACGCGCAGGTCCGCCTGCCCTCGGGCACGATCCGGATCATCCACGTCCGCTGCCGGGCGACCGTCGGCCAGCTCGGGAACATCGAGCACGAGAACGAGAAGATCGGTGGCGCGGGCCACAAGCGGCACATGGGCCGGCGGCCCCAGGTGCGCGGCGTCGTCATGTCGCCGCGCGACCACCCGCACGGCGGCGGCGAGGCGAAGTCCCCCGTCGGTGGCATGGCCCAGACCCCGTGGGGCAAACCCGCCATGGGCCTGAAGACGCGCCGCAACCCGAAGACCGACCGCTTCGTGATCAAGCCGCAGAAGAAGAGGGGCAAGTAAGTGAGTCGCAGCGTCAAGAAGGGCCCGTTCGTCGAGGACTCGTTGAAGAAGAAGATCGAGACCCTCAATTCGCGCAACGAGAAGAAGGTCGTGAAGACCTGGTCGCGCCCGTCCGTGATCCTCCCGATCATGGTCGGCCACACCATCGCGGTGCACGACGGCCGGCGTCACGTGCCGGTCTTCATCACCGAGAACATGGTCGGGCACCGCCTCGGCGAGTTCGCCGCGACGCGCACGTTCAAGGGCCACGGCCGGGGTGCCGCGGCCGAGACCGCCACGACCGTGAAGGCGGGGGCGTAAGCGTGGAAGTGAAGGCGAGCGCGAAGTTCCAGCGCGTGTCCCCGCGGAAGGCCCGGCTGGTGACCGATCTCATCACCGGGAAGTCCGCGGAGGAGGCGATCTCGATCCTCGAGCACCTGCCGAAGGGCTCGGCGATCACGATCGGCCGCGTGGTGCGCTCCGCCGTCGCGAACGCGGAGAACAACTTCAACCTGACGCTCGAGAACCTGTACGTGAAGCGCGCGATGGCCGACGAGGGTCCGCGGATGAAGCGCGTGTGGATG
>DATJHW010000054.1:0-2758 GCA_035493615.1 Saccharimonadales bacterium (SeqCode)
CGTTCTCCGACGAGGAACCACGTCTCCATCGGACCTCGGCCCTTGATCTCGACCGTTCCGCGCGGCTCGAGCACGAACTCGCGCTCGAGGAGCGCACGTGTGTCGGGACCGACCTGGATGCGTCCGGGCACGCCGGCCGACTCCATGCGGCTCGCGAGGTTCACTGGATCGCCCCAGATGTCGAAGACGAACTTGCTGCGGCCGATGACGCCGCCGACGACCGGGCCGGAGTTGAGCCCGATGCGGAACTCGAGGGATCGCGCATCCGCGCGCTGCCGCTCGCGGATGTGGTCGAGCATGTCGAGCGCCATGCGAGCGGCACGCCGCGCGTGATCGTCGCGGCCGAGCGGCACGCCCGCGACGCCCATCCAGTTGTCTCCGATCGTCCGGATCTTCTCGAGTCCGTGCTGGAGGGCGAGCTGGTCGAAGTAGCCGACGTATTCGTCGAGCAGTGAGACCATATCCCGCGGGGAGAGCTCCCTCGTCAACGGTGTCGAGTTCACCACGTCGGCGAACAGGATCGTCGCCTCGTCGTACGCGTCCGCGATGATCCCCGTCCGTCGCTTCAGGCGATCCGCGATCGATTTCGGCAACACGTTCAACAGCAGGCCTTCGGACCGGGCGCGCTCGCGGTCGAGCTGGTGGACGAAGGTCGCGAGCAGCAGGAACACGACCGATGACACCGTGGCGATGTTCAGGACGAAGAACAGCGTCACGAGACCGAGCGGCAGCGCGTTGGTCGCGCGTGTCCCGACGAACGGGGACAGCCCGACGAGCAGCAGGAACACCGCGAACCAGCGCACCGCGCTGCGGACGTCGTCGAACACGAGCGCGCCGAACGGGCAGAGGAGCGACCACAGGATGACGGCGCTCGCCGGTACGAAGCCGCCGAGCGCGAGCTGGAGCAGGAACGGGAGCAGCAGGATGAGGAGCAGCTGCAGCGTGCGGAAGATATCGAAGCTTCGCGTGCGCGCGAAGGCGAGGATGCTGATCGTGGACACGACGCTGTACCCGAGCGGGATCGAACCGGCTAGCCGCTCGCCGAAGGCGAGGTACACCAGCCCCCAGATGACGCCCGCCGGCACCACGAGGACCGCGGCCGCGGCGAGAAATCGCTTCTTGCGGCGGACATCATCGTCGTCCCGTGGGTCCGCGCCCAGCCGGCTGATCAGTTCGAGCGGGGCCGCGACCGTCCTCACGAACGCATTCTCCCCGATGCCGAGCCGCGGTCCTGGAGTCCGCTGACATCCTTGGGTCGGCGGCGAGGCGCCGCTAGCGACCGCGAGGCGGCACGAGCTGCAACATCGCGATCCGATCCGCAGCGCGCGACTACTGGGTCGCTAGTAGGTAGGCATCGGGGCGGTGGTGCCCTGGCTCGGTGGCTGTTGGGTCCCGTAGACGGTCGGCGCGGGCGAGCCGGGCTGGCCGTACCCGCATGCGGTCAGCAGTG
Organism: Saccharimonadales bacterium (SeqCode); assembly: GCA_035493615.1. Taxonomy (GTDB): domain Bacteria; phylum Chloroflexota; class Limnocylindria; order P2-11E; family P2-11E; genus UBA4735. The sequence continues at coordinate 1,451 of DATJHW010000054.1, forward strand.
CCGCGGCGAGGGCGAGCGCGGTGAGCGTCGTTCGCATCATCGCCTCCTTCTCTAGAGGTACGAACGAGCGAACAGGAGCGATGCCGCGGCAAGGCCATGCTCGCCCGCTAGCCTTCGCGCGATGGACCGTCTCGGGATGCTCGCGGACCCCGCCGTGCGCTCCGCGTTCGGGAACGAGCTCGGGCGTGTGGTCGAGTACCGCGCGTCGATCGCCTCGACCCAGGATCGCGCCCGCGAGCTCGCCCGCAACGGCGCCGGGCCGACGATCGTCGTCGCCGATCAGCAGACCGCGGGACACGGGCGCGGGGAGAAGTCGTGGCTCTCCGAGCCCGGCGCGTCGCTCCTCGCGTCCTGGACGTTCCGCCCCGCGCCCGCAGAGCCCGGGCTGTTCACCCTGCTGGCGGGCGTCGCGGTCACGATGGCCCTGCGGCCAGTCGGCGTCGCGGACCTCGGCCTGAAGTGGCCGAACGACGTATGGCTCACGAACGGGAAGATCGCGGGCGTCCTGGCGCACGGGGCCGCCGATCACCTGGTCATCGGGATCGGCGTGAACGTCTCGCAACTCGAGCTGCCGCGCGCGATCGCGGACATCGCCACGACGCTGGCGCGCGCCGGGCATGACATCGACCGGCTGGCGCTCCTCGCGCGCATCACCACACAGCTCGACGCCGCCGCGGATCCGGCGAATCGCGACGCGCTGCTGGCCGAGTGGCGCAAGCGCTCGATCACACTGCGCCAAGAGGTCGAGGTCACCGACGCGGGCGCGAAGCCGTTCCGCGGCACGGCCACCGCGCTCGCCGACGATGGCGCGCTGGTGGTCGAAACCCCGTATGGTCAGCAGCGGGTCATCGCCGGAGAAGTGAGGGTTCTGGGATGAGCGGGAAGTTCCCGTTCGCCATCATCATCGATGGCACGACGGTGTTGCCGCACGAGATGCGCCGCGAGCTCGACATGCGCACGCTGCCGCTGCACGTGAGCTTCGGCGCGGAGTCGTACACGGCCGACGTCGACCTCACCCCCGAGCAGTTCTACGAGAAGGTGAAGGATCCGAAGGCGAAACCGACGACGTCGCAGCCCTCGATCGGCGAGTGCCGCGACGTGTACGAGCAGGCGGCCCGCGACGGCTACCGCGACATGCTCGTGCTCAGCGTCGCGACGGAGTTCTCGGGCACGTTCTCGGTCGCGAGCACGACGGCGCAGCAGATCATCGACACGAACATCGTCGTCGTGGACTCGCGCTCGACCGCGTGCAGCATCGGGCTCATCGCGACCGCGTGCGCGCGGGCGCGGCGGAACGGCCGCACGCTC
>DATJHW010000055.1:0-8282 GCA_035493615.1 Saccharimonadales bacterium (SeqCode)
GCGAGCTCATAGATGTTGAGCGTCGAGCTGTTGGCGGCCCCACCGAGGCTGCCGCCGCTGTCGGTCGAGTACGCGACGGCGGCGCCATCGCTCGACCAGGCGATCCCACCACCGCGCTGACCCGACGCGAGCGTGACCAAGGTCAGCTCCGACGCACCCCCGATGATCCGGAGCTGCTGGGGGCTCGGCCCCGAGCCCGGCGTCCAGTACGCGATCGAGAAGCCGTCTGGGGAGACCGCGAAGCCCTGCTGATCGAACGACGAAAGCCGAGCGTCGCCCGACTCGTTCCGGAAGCTGGCCTTGCCGGCCTGCTGCTCGAAGACGATGAAACCGAAGCGGTCGTCGTAGATCGCGGCCGACACGGGAGACACGGCCGCCGCGGGTGTGGCGGCGCTCGGCGTGACACTCGCCCGTGGGTCGACGACCGGCAGACTGGTCTCCCGGGGTGATCCGGTCGGCGACGCGCTCGGATTCGCGGCGCTCTGCTGCCGCTGGCTCAGCTGATACCCGACGATGAGCGCGATGGCGAGGACGGCGACGACCGCGCCCCCGGCCAGAAGATACCGAGACGAACGCATCACGATGGTCTCCCTCCGTGCCATGCGGCGCCATTCGCCGCGCGCCGGCAATGGGATCTCGTCGAGATCCCGGACGAACAGATGGGTCAGGCCCTTGTCGCGGTCATCCACGAGCGATCCCCTCCTCGCGCATCCGCGCAAGTGATTGCGAGACGGTCGCGCTCACGGTGCCCCGGCGGATGCCAAGGCCTTCGGCGATCTCGTCCTGCGTGAATCCGAGGTAGTAATGCGCGACGACGATGGCGCGCTGCCGCTCCGTCAGGAGCGCGAGCAGCCGGCCGACCTCGAGCCGCTGGATGATCGCCGCGACCTCATCGGACGATGAGCCCGCGTCGAGCGCGACCTCGCGTTGCGCGCGGAAGATGCCCCGCCTCGTCTTGCGCAGCGCCACGCGATACAGCCAGCCCTCCAGGTTCCGGTCATCGGACGGCGGATTGCGGAGCCCTTCCTCGAAGGCGTCGTGCAGCCCGTCGAGCGCCCGGTCGCGATCGAAGGTCGTCGCGACGAGTGCTCGATAGACCTGTGGGAACGCCCGGTCATACACGTCGCCCCACCGTTCCGGTGCGATCTCTGGCATGCGTGAAGTAATGCAGTACGACCGCCCGAGCGCTTAGTTGCAAGCCCTCGCTTGCTCGATGCGACCACCGGATCTGCCGATACCGTTGAGCCATGGGTCGGGCCGTGTCGGTCGCACTGGCGTCGCTCGTGTTCGCGGCGTGCAGCGGCGGGGCCATCGCGCCGGCGACAGCCACGCCCGAGAGCGGCGTCCTGCCGCGCTGCGCGTCGAGCGTCCGTCCGCAATCCGAGCTCGACGCCGCCGGGCTGCCGCCGTTCGTCGTGTCCGGCCAAACCGTGGGGTGCCTGCTGAATGCATCGAATGGTGGCTCCGCGTCCGACGCGGCCTACGACGAGATCATCCAGCTCGCTGATGGACGCGTGCTCCACCTCTACGAGCGCCGGGGCGGACTGCCGGTCAAGACCGGTGGACAGACCCCGCAGCGCGTCGGCGTTCGGGACGTGCGCGGTACGACGTGGGCGTGGTCGATCCTTCAGGGCCCGACGGCGTCACTCACGAACACGATGGCCGGCACCTACGTGGAGCTTGACCTGCCCGGCGACGAATCCCAGCTCGACGCGCTTGCGGCGCTCGCTGCGGATCTCCGTCCCGTCGAGTCGCTGCCCCGTCCTCCCGCGCGCGACATCTGTGCCGCACTGCACGTATCGGTCAACCCGATCACCGTCGCAGCGGCATTCGACAGCACCGCGGGAGCGATCGCGCGGTGGCTCGAAACGCCCCAAGCGCCCGACGGGCCGCACGAGGTCAACTCGGAATGGCGTCAGCATCCGGCGGCCGAACCGGTCGCGGTCTGCTATCTCGATGGCGATTTCGGTCCGGCGAAACATCCGCCACTGCCGAGCGGGGCCACCGAGCCGCCGGATTGGTCGCGCGTCGTGTACTTCGTCGACGTGGACCGTCGGGCGATCCCACGGGTCTTCGGCTGGACCGATCACATCTCGATCGTCGATCCGGGTCGCTAGGCCGTCGGGGCTCGCGCCGGCCTCAGTTGCAGGCGCCAATGGAGCCGCCCCGTTTGCAGAACGCCGTCCCGCCGCCGGTGCCGAGGAGATTCGAGATCGCGCCGGTCGAGTCGTCCCCGCCGGTGATCGAAAAGAGCTTCGTTCCGTCGTGCGACCACCATGGTGGTGACAGGAACGCTGACTCTGCGACCTTCGTCGCCGTCCCGTCGAGCCGGCGCACCCAGATGGCCATCGCGGTGCCCGGGCCGCCCACCACCGGGCGTTCGCTGGTCGCGTAGCGATCGAGCGAGGGATGCCAGACCGCCGGGCCGAGAACGACATCGCTGGACGGCGCGTACAGGGTGCGCGTCGGGCTCCCCGCGACGTCGACGGTGTAGATGAACGTCCGGCCGCCGAACAGGCTGCCCGTGCTCGTGATCAACAGGGCGTGCAGCCCGGCCCGCCAGTCCACGGAATACCCCGGTCCGAGCACGCGAGCGCGTCCGCCCTCGAAGATGTTGGTCGCCGCGTTGAAGTGCGTCTCCCCGGCCGTCGGGTCGACCACTCCGACCTGGGGGCCGCCCTCACCGAGGTCAGGCGCGATCGCGAGCCAGCTGCCATCGTCCGACCACGCCAGCGGCTGCGGCGGACTTCCGACGCGCTGCGGCACATCGCTCACCAGCCGGCTCGGGCTCGCCGCACCGGCGACGGCGAGGAGCCACAGCCCGTTGATCGCCGGGTCGTCCGATCTGCGTGCGAACGCGACGCGCTGACCGTCAGGGCTGATCACCGGCGGGCCAAGACCGGCGCCGGTGAAGAGCGACCGGAGCTCGCCGGTCTCCGGACGCAGCACGAAGTAGCTCGACTGCTGCGGTGACAGCCAGCGCATCAGAACGAGCACGCGGCCGTCGGCGGACACGCTGAACGCCTCTGAGGACACGTCGGGCCCGGGCGGCACCGGTGGTCGGCCGCTCGTCAGCACGACGACCGGCGGCACCGCGAGGTCTTCGTCGAACAGGAGGATGCGGAAGCCCTCGCCTTGGCCGACCGAGAAGTAGTGGAACGATCGCGGGATCGTCCCCACGGCAGTGGTCACGTTCAGTGGACGTGCGCTCTCGGTCGGCGACGGTGTCGCGATCGGCGTCGGCGGTGCGGTCGGGCTCGATGACGCAACGGTCGTCGACGGGCCGGGCACACACCCAGCCATCATCGTCGCGACGATGAACGATGCGACCCCACGCATCGGACCCGAGGGTACGCCCCCGCGCTCAGGTCTCGACGGTGACGACGTGCGCCTGGATCTTCCCGTCGACCGGGCCGCGCCCGAACCGCTCGGCGATCCCCCGCGCGGCGGCGTCGGTCGCTTCGGCGAGCCGGCGCGCGTCGCGCGCTTCGATCTCGTTCCGGAGCGGCGTGCCCTCGCAGTACCCGACCGCGGGGATCCGCGCGGACGTCGCGCGGCTGCGGGCAGCGACGGTCTCGATACGTGGCGTGGCGAATCCGCCGCCCGCCACGTCTCGCGCGATGGTCGCCTTGTCGTGATAACCGTGCGGTTTGCGGGCCAGGAACCGCGGCGGGTCCTCTGGGAACAGCGTCCCGACCGCGTTCGTGACGACGTCGGCGAACTCGTTCTCCTCGATCCGGTCCCAGGCGCTGAAGATCAGCACGCCGCCGGGCTTGAGCACGCGACGGGCCTCCGCGAACGCGGCCGGCTTGTCGGGGAAGAACATCACGCCGAACTGGCAGACGACGGCATCGAACGAAGCATCCTTGAACGGGAGCCGCATCGCGTCGGCCTGGCGCCACTCGACGGCACGCGCGGTCCCGATCGCGGCCGCGTGATCGAGCATCGGCTGATTCAGATCGGTGGCGACGATCGCGACGTCGTCCGGAAGCGCCGACGCGAGCTTGCGGGTCGCGACCCCGGTGCCCGCGGCGAGCTCGAGCACGCGCTCGAGCGAACGCGCTGCGAGGCGCTCGGCGAGATCGACGGCGTACGGCTCGAAGAGCAGCGGCACGAGATGCGTTTCGTAGAGTCGGGGGATCGAACGATCGAAGACCGTGTCGCCGTCGGGTGCGGTCAACGTGGCTCCGGCCGCACGCCTCCGTCAGCGTCGAGGTACCGGTCGGGGTTCTCCTGGAAGATCCGCTTGCACACCTCTTTGTCGAACGCGTAGAGCCGGCTCTCGTACCGGAGCTTGAACGGCGGCGGGTCCGCGAGCGGAGCGTGACAGGTCGCGCAGACCTCGGTCACGCGGGATCGAGCTCGATGAGCGGCGCGTGCGCACGCACCAGCTGGCCGCTCGACGCGACGATCTTCCGAACTCGGCCACCCTGCGTCGAGCGGATCTCGTTGAACAGCTTCATCGCCTCGATGAGCCCGATCACGTCGCCGGCTGCGACGACGCTCCCGACCTGCACGAACGGCGGCGCCTGTGGCGAGGGCGAGAGGTAGAAGACCCCGGTGAGCGGGGCGGTGATCGCGTTCCCCGTCGATGCCGCCGGGTCCGCGCTCACGATCGCCGGTCCCGCGGCCTGCGGCGCGGCCGGCGGCGCAGCGGGCTCGGCTGCGACGTACGGCTCCTGCGTCCGGGATACCTGCTGCTGCCCCTTCGTGACCTTCACCCGCAACGTGCCACGAGTCACCTCGAGCTCGCGAACATCCGACGCGTCAAGCCGGGTGAGCAGCTCCTTGACGAGCTCGTTCGCCTCCGCCCGGACCGTCTTCGCGTCGGCCACTAGGCCGCGCCGTTCCGGCGGCGGATGACGAGCGCGACGTTGTGACCGCCAAAGCCCATCGAGTTCGAGAGCGAGTACTCGACCGCGGCCTTGCGCGAGACGTTCGGGATGTAGTCGAGGTCGCACGCCGGATCGGGGACCTCCTGGTTGATCGTGGGCGGCAGCACGCCGTCGCGCATCGCGAGGATGCAGATGACCGCCTCGATCGCGCCGGCCGCGCCGAGGGTGTGGCCGGTCATCGACTTCGTCGACGAGATCGGCGGCACCGTGGCGCCGAACACGGTCTTGAGCGCGGCTGTCTCGGCGCCATCGTTCGCCTGCGTCGACGTGCCGTGCGCGTTCACGTAGCCGATCTGCGCCGGTGTGATGCCGCCGTCCTCGAGGGCCATGCGCATCGCCCGGACCGCACCCTCGGCGCCCTCCGGCGGAGCGGTCACGTGATACGCGTCGGCCGTCGCGCCGTACCCGACGATCTCGGCGAGGATGTGGGCGCCGCGCGCCTTCGCGAAGCCCTCCTCCTCGAGGATGAGGCACGCCGCGGCCTCGCTGAACACGAATCCGTCGCGCTCCTTGTCGAACGGGCGCGACGCCTTCTCGGGCTCGTCGTTGCGACGGGAGAGCGCGTGCATCGCGTTGAACGCGCCGATCGCGACCTTGATCAAGCCGGCCTCGCTCCCGCCGGCGAGCATCACGTCGGCCTGGCCGCGCCGGATCGTATCGGTGGCCTCGCCGATCGCGTGCGCGCTCGAGGCGCAGGCCGACACCGTCGCGAGATTCGGACCCTTCGCGCCGTATTTCATGGCGATCTCGCCCGCGGCCATGTCCATGATCATCATCGGGATCATGAACGGCGACGTCCGGCGTGGATCCTTCTCGTGCACGAGGATGTTGTCCACGAGCGTCTCGACGCCACCGATGCCGGAGCCGAACGTCACCCCGATCCGCGGAGCGAGGTCCTTGGTGATCTCGAGCTTGCCGTCGGCCAGGGCCTGACCCGCGGTCGCGACGGCGAACTGGGCGAAGCGATCGGCGCGCTTCGCCTCCTTGCGGTCCATGTACTGCAGCGGGTCGAAGTCGTGGACCTCTCCGGCGATCCGGGTCTCGAGGTCCTTCGCGTCGAACCGGGTGATCGGGCCGATGCCGCTCTTGCCGGCCATGAGCGCGGCCCACGACGTGTCGAGCGTCGCGCCGAGCGGCGTGATCAGGCCCAGACCGGTCACCACGACGCGCCGCTGCTGGGGATTCACCAGGTCGAGTCTATCGAGTCACTCCCCCACGACCCGCTCGATGATGACCGCCGCGTCGTCCAGTGTCCGCAGGTCCGCGGCGCTCAGCTTCCGCAGCCGGCGCTCCAATTCACCGATCCGGAGCTCACGGCCGCGGCGGAGGATCGCGCTCCCCTTCGCGCTCGAGCGCAGGCGCGCGACGCGGGCGTCGCCCTTGTCCGATTCGCGGCGCACGAGCCCGAGACGCTCGAGGTCCTGGGCGAGCCGCGTGATCGTCGGCGGCCGGACCTGCTCGGCCACCGCGAGCTGCCCGAGCGTCTTTGGCCCGCTCATGAGGACCGACAGCGCGGAAAGCTGGGCCGGGGTCACGCCGGTTTGGACGTCCGTGCTGCGCACCCGTCGGAGAAGGTGGATCGCCGCGGAGTGCAGCCGGTCGGCCACCTCGCGGGGGCTTGCGTCTCGAGCCATCTCCGGCAGTATATTAGTTAGCCTAACTAACTACGTCGCCGGCAACAAGGAGGCGGACGTGGCCGACATCTTTGCGGCGATCGCGGCGCGAGACCAAGCGGAGCTCGAGCGGATCCTTGCGGCAGATCCCGCTGCGGCGGCGGCCGTGGACGCGAACGGCGTCTCGGCGCTCCTGACGGCGGTCTACCACGACAATGACGCCGCGGCCGCGGCGCTCCGCGCGACCGGCATCGAGCTGAACGTGTTCGAGGCGGCCGCGGTCGGCGACCTCGGCCGTGTCCGCGCGCTCGTCGACGGTGACCCGTCGCTCGCCCGGGCGTTCGCGCCCGATGGCTTCCACGCGCTCGGGCTCGCCGCGTTCTTCCATCACCCCGCGGTCGTCGCGTTCCTCATCGCGGCCGGCGCCGACGTCTCGGCTCCGTCGCGCAACCGGATGAAGGTGACCGCGCTGCACAGCGCGATCGCGGGCCAGGACCGCGAGAGCTCGCTCGCGCTCATCGCTGCGGGGGCGGACGTGAACGCGAAGCAGCAGGACGACTTCACCGCGCTCCACGAGGCCGCGCAGAACGGTGACCGCGAGATCGTGGACGCGCTGCTGGCCGCGGGTGCCGACCCGTCACTCACGCTCAGCGGCGGCGAGCGACCCGCCGACCTCGCGCGCAAGCACGGCCATCCGGAGATCGCGCAGGTCCTGGAGCAGGCACCCGCCGCGTCGGGCTAGAAGCCGAAGCCGCCGTACGTTCGCCAGCCGCTGGCCATCCCGCGGCGCAGCGCATCCTCCCGCTTGCGGTAGTCCTCGCGCTCGACGCGAAGCTGCAGCTCCTTGCGCTCGTCGCGACCGAACGCCAGGAGCAATGCCGACCACGGTTCCTTCGCGAGCTTCCACTCGCTCCAGCCGACGACATCGTCGCCACCGGAGCCGATCTTCCGTGCGCCGGCGGTCTCGAACTGCGCGGCGAATGCCTCGACGAGCTCGCGTGCGCCGAGCTTCGTGTACGCCGCGCCGCCGGTCGTCCACGAGCCGCCGCCACCGCCGTAGCCGCCACCGGGCATCAGCTCGACGCCCTCGGGCGCGTCGAGCGGCGGAAGGACATCGGGGAATGACATTCCGTGCGGCCGCGGCGCGCACGGACCGCCGCCGGGCGCCGGGCCATTCCAGCTGATGACGGCTTCCGATCCGCCGGTGCTCGCCCGACCGCTCGTCTGGATCCACGGGCCGTCTTCGCCCCGACAGAGGATCCCGCCGGTCAGTCCCCGCATCCCCGACGAGCGGAAGCCGCCCATCGGGCCGGGCTGCGGCGGTGCGGGCCGGAAGCCGTCCGCTTCGTACAGGCTGCGCACCGCGTCGCCGAAGGCTTTCGGGTCGAGCGATGAGGCGACGTACGCCGCGACCGACGTCACCTCTCCTGTCGGGCGCCGCACGACGCAACCCGTGACGCGCGTGCCATCCGGCATGCGGATCCGGCCCCCCGCCTCGGGTGCAAGTCCATCCAGGGTGAGGGACACCTCGGTGCCGTCAGCGCTGCGGCCCAGGACGCGCTCGGCGAGGTCGCGGTAGCGCTCGGCGTGATTCACGGCGACGAGGGTAGCGCGACAACGCGTGCTCGCCATGCGGCATACGCGCTCAGCACGAGGCCGAGGGCGAGCACGGCGACGCCGGTGACCGCGAACGGCGTGTTGTCGCCCATCGTGCAGCTCGTGTTCGGCTGCCGGTTCAACGTCGCGCATTGATCCGCCGCTCGCCACATGACGA
>DATJHW010000056.1:0-7053 GCA_035493615.1 Saccharimonadales bacterium (SeqCode)
GAGAAGGTCAAGGCCATCGAGGCGGGCGCGGACGATTTCGTCCCGAAGCCGTTCGACCAGCTCGAGCTGCTCGCGCGCGTGCGCTCGCTGCTGCGCGTGAAGACGTACCACGACGAGATCGAGCGGCAGAAGACGGAGCTCGCCGAGTGGAACCGGACGCTCGAGGACCGGGTCCAGGAGCAGGTGGACGAGCTCGGGCGACTGGGCCGGCTTCGCCGGTTCCTCTCGCCGCAGATCGCCGACGTCGTGATGTCGCAGGGCGGCGACGAGTTCCTGGCCGGTCACCGGCGCGAGATCAGCGTCGTCTTCGCGGACCTGCGCGGGTTCACCGCCTTCTCGGAGACCGCCGAGCCGGAGGAGGCGCTCGGCGTGCTCCGCGCGTATCACGCGGCGATGGGCGAGGTCATCTTCCGCCACGAGGGGACGGTCGAGCACTTCGCCGGCGACGGCATCATGGTGTTCTTCAACGACCCCGTCGCGATCGCCGAGCCGCAGCTCCAGGCCACGCGGATGTCCATCGCGATGCAAGCCCGCTTCGCCGAGCTCCAGGCGGGGTGGAAGAAGCGCGGCTACGACCTGGGTCTCGGCATCGGGATCTCCGTCGGCTACGCGACGCTCGGCCGGATCGGGTTCGAGGGCCGGTTCGACTACGGCGCCGTCGGCATGGTCGTCATCCAGGCGTCGCGGCTGTCGTCGGCGGCCAAGAGTGGCGAGATCCTTGTGAGCAGTCGCGTGCACGCCGCGGTCGAGGACGCGGTCGAGGCGACGTCGGCAGGCGAGATCGAGCTGAAAGGCTTCCACCAGCCGGTCCCGGCGTTCCGGGTGACGGCGCTGCGCGCGGCCGCCGCTAGCTGATCTTCCCGAGCTCGTTGCCCCAGTTGAATGCCGAGTAGTGCGGCGGCTCGATGCCGTTCGCGCCGAAGATCGAGCCGAGCTGGGCGCGGTGCTCGTTCCCGTGATGGAGGAACTGCGCGATCAGGATGCCGGTCGGCATTCGCTGGGCGCTCCCATCCGCCGCGCGGCGGGTGATGATCCGCTCCACGTCGATCGGGCCCTTCGCGTATTCGGCGAACCACTCGCTGAGCTTCTTGCTTCGGGCGACGACCTGATCGAGGTCCTTGGTCGTCGTCTCGCGGATCGCGTCCTCGGGCGGCGGCGTCCCACGCAACGCCGACGCGTAGCGCTCCTTCGCCGCGACCAGGTGGATCAGCGTCGCTTCGACGGTGCCCATCGTCCCCGGCGTCGTCAGGACACGCTGATCGGGCGCGAGCGCGGCGCAGAACTGCGCGACCTTCTCGGTCGCCCAGTTGTCGTAATCGATCGCCACGCCGAGATCGCTCACTCCGCTACCTCCGAGATGCCTGCTGAGCGGCCGTAGCCCCACCCGCTCATCGCCGGCGGCTCGATGCCGTTCGCGCCAAGGATCGTGGTCGCCTGCGTCCGATGCTCGTTGCCGTGATGGACGAGCTGCGCGAGGATCACACCCACCGTCGAACCCTCGCCCTCGTTCACGTCGACGCGCCGGGCCACATCGTCGCTCGATGCGACCGCCAGCACGCGCGTGCCGGTCGCCTTCGTGGTCGCGATGAGGTCAGCGAGGGAGTGCCGTTCGGTGCGGCGGATCCGCGCGGCACCGAGCAGCTCGCCGGTGAGGAGCTGCAGGTACCACTGCTCGGCGCCGACGAGATGCTGCAAGGTGCCGTACAGCGTGCCGTAGGTGCCGGTGGCCTTCGACTCGAGCGATCCCGGGTCGAGGGCCGAGCAGAATTCGAGCAGCGTCACGTTCGCCCACGTGTTGTGTCGAAGGACATGATCGAGCGGGCCGGCCACTAGGTCTGGAGGAGCGGGCTACCGCGTTTGAGGAACCGGCCGCGGCCCTTCTTCCCCAGGAACGTGCCGTCCTGCACGATGACCTCGCCGCGCGAGAGCACGACCGTCGGCCGGCCTTTCACCTTGCGACCTTCGTACGGGTTGTAGTCGACGCGCATGTGGTGCGTCTTCGCGGAGAGGGTCTGGCTGGCTTTCGGGTCCCACACCACGATGTCAGCATCGCTGCCGATCGCGATCGTCCCTTTGCGCGGGAAGAGTCCCATGATCTTCGCGGGCGCCGTCGCGGTGAGCTCGACCCACCGGCTCGCGGAGATCCGACCCTGCGCGACGCCGCCGTCGAACAGCAGGGCCATGCGCGTCTCGACGCCCGGCGCGCCGTTCGGGATCTTCGAGAAGTCGCCCTTCCCGAGCTCCTTCTGCTTCGGGAGCCCCATGAAGCCTTCCTTCATGCAGAACGGGCAGTGATCCGTCGAGACGACCTGCAGGTCGTTCTTCTGCAGGCCCTTCCAGAGCTCGTCCTGGTGCCACTTCGGACGGAGCGGGGGCGACATCACGTACTTCGCGCCGTCGAACCCCGGCTCCTCATAGTTGTCGTAGCTGAGGAAGAGGTATTGCGGGCAGGTCTCGGCGTACGCGGGGAGCCCGCGATCCCGGAACAGCCGCACCTGCTCCAGCGCCTGGGCCGCCGAGAGATGGACGATGTAGAGGGGGACGCCGCCGGCCATCTCGGCGAGCCGGAACGCGCGGCCGGTGGCCTCGCCTTCCGCCTCGGGCGGCCGGGTCAGGGCATGCCACTTCGGCTCGGTGTGCTTCGCCGCGAGAGCCTTCTTCACCAGCACGTCGATCACACCGCCGTTCTCGGCGTGCATGCAGATGAGCGCGCCGATCTCAGCGCTGCGGACGAGCGCCTTGAAGATCGCCGCGTCGTCGACCATGAAGACCCCTGGATAGGCCATGAACAGCTTGAAGCTCGAGATCCCATCCGCGACCATCGTCCCCATCTCGCGAAGGACCTTGTCCGACACGTCGCGCACGATCATGTGCAGCCCGTAGTCCACGACCGCCTTGCCGCGCGCCTTCTTCATCCACGCGTCGCGGGCCTTCTCGAGCGGCTCGCCGAATCCCTGCACGGCGAAGTCGACGATCGTGGTCGTCCCGCCGAACGCGGCGGCCGTCGTGCCGGTCTCGAAATCGTCCGACGCCATCGTGCCGCCGAACGGCAGCTCCATGTGCGTGTGGACATCGATGCCGCCGGGGATCACGTACTTGCGGCTCGCGTCGATCCGCTTCGCGCCGGCCGCCTTGAGCCCGCTCCCGATCGCGGCGACCTTCTCGCCGTCGATCAGCACATCGGCCTTGTACGTGTCGGCGGCGGTAACGATCGTGCCGCCGGTGATCAGCGTCTTGGCCATCGCCCTCCCCCGTGTCGCGGCGGCGATGCTACCCCGAACGTATCGCGGTTGATGGTCCGGCCACGCCCGGCGGGTACGCTCTCGGCATGGATGTGAACGGGTACACCCTCGACCACGTGGAGCCAGCCGAGCTGCCTCAGGATGAGCAGGAGGCGATCGCGCGGCTCTTCCAGGCGATGAGCGCTGAGGTCGTCCCCGAGGAGCCGCTGCGTCCGCTTCCGGCGATCCTCGCGCGGCTTCGCTCCAAGCCGCAGAACCAATGGAGCGCGCGGGTCCGTGCCCGTGACGCATCGGGCAATGTCGTCGGCTTCGTTGGCGGCGGCCGCAGCCTCAACGAGCCCGAGAACGCCCACATCATGTGGTCGGAGATCCAGGTCCACCCGCAACATCGCCGCAAGGGTCTCGGCACCGCACTGTTCCGCGAGTTCGTGCGCGCGTGCGAGGGCCAGCATCCGGAGCTCGTGTTCATGGGAATGACGAACGACCGCGTGCCGGCAGGCTCGGCATTCCTCGACGCGGCCGGCGGGAAGCCCGGTCTCCCGATGAAGACGAACCAGCTCGACATCCCGTCGGTCGATCGAGCCAAGATCGCCGAATGGGCCACGCTCGATCCCGCTGGGTACAGGCTCGAGCGGATCGACGGCGCGGTCCCCGACCGGCTCATCCAGGCCTACATCGATTCGTCGAACGGGATGAATGACGCGCCGAAGGGCGAGCTCAAGATGGCCGATTGGAAGCTCACCGAAGAGCAGGTCCGCGACCGGGAAAACTGGTTCAAACAGGTCGGGATCGAGTGGTGGCTCCTGCTCGCGGTCCACGAAGCGACGGGCCAGGGCGCCGGATTCACCGACGTGACCTACGACCCCAAGCAACCGTGGGTCATTTGGCAGCAGGGCACCGCCGTGGTCGACCCGCACCGTGGTCACCGCCTCGGGCTGTGGATGAAGGCCGCGATGCTCGACCGGATCCTTCGGGAGCGACCGGCGGCCAAGCTCATCCGGACGGGCAACGCGAACACGAATGCGCAGATGCTCGGCATCAACACTCAGCTCGGATTCAAAGTTGCCTGGCAGTCGACGATCTACCAGCTGCCCATCGCGGACGCGAAGAAGGCCCTCGGGCTCGCGGAGGCGGCCGCCACCTCCCGCTAGCCCGACGCGACCAACGCGTTGACCTGCTAACTTTTCGCCATCAGATGAAGGTCGGAGTGCCGCGAGAGACCGTGCCCGGCGAACGGCGCGTCGCGCTCGTGCCGGAGGCGGTGGGCAGGCTGACGAAGGCCGGGACCGAAGTCGTCGTCGAGTCCGGCGCCGGCACCGGGAGCGGGCACGACGACGAGGCGTACCGCAAGGCCGGCGCGGCGGTCGGCGACCGGAGCGCCGCGTTCGGCGCCGACCTCGTGGTCAAGGTCCAGAAGCCGTCGGCCGAGGAGATCGCGCTCCTGCGCGAGGGGGCGACGCTCATCGCGACGATCCAACCGCTCACGAACGCGGACACCGTCCGCGCGCTCGCGGCCAGGCGGACGACCGCGATCAGCATGGACGCGATCCCGCGGGTCACGCGGGCGCAGCCGATGGACTCGCTGTCGTCGCAGAGCAACATCGCCGGATACAAGGCCGTCGTCGCCGCGGCCAACTCGTTGCCCAAGTTCTTCCCGATGCTCACGACCGCCGCGGGCACCGTCACGCCGGCGCGCGTCCTCGTTCTGGGCGCGGGCGTCGCCGGCCTGCAGGCCATCGCGACCGCGCGCCGGCTGGGCGCGGTGGTCGAAGCCTTCGACACCCGGCCCGTGGTGAAGGAGCAGGTCCAGAGCCTTGGCGCGAAGTTCCTCGAGATCGAGCTCGGCGAGCAGGGCGAAGGCACCGGCGGCTACGCGAAGGAGCTCTCCGAGGAAGCGCACCGCAAGGAGCAGGAGCTCGTGGGCACGCACGTGAAGGACGCCGACGTCGTGATCACCACGGCGCTCGTGCCCGGCCGGCGGGCGCCGATCCTGGTGACCGCGGACATGGTCAAGGCGATGAAGCCCGGATCGGTGATCGTGGACCTCGCCGCGGAGATGGGCGGCAACTGCGAGCTCACCTCACCCGGCGAGACGGTCGTGAAGGAGGGCGTGACGATCCACGGCGAGGTGAACTGGCCCAGCACCGTCTCGGTGCACGCGAGCCAGCTGTACTCGCGCAACGTCGGCGCGCTTCTCGGCCTCCTCGTGAAGGATGGCGCGCTCGCGCTCGACCGGGAGGACGAGATCGTCAAGGGCGCCCTGATCACCTACCAGGGCGAGGTCGTGCACGCGGCGACGAAGGACAGGCTGGAGAAGGCATGAGCGCCGAAGCGGTCGTCGGGCTGTACGTATTCATCCTCGCGATCTTCGTGGGCTTCGAGGTCATCTCGAAGGTCCCTTCGACGCTCCACACGCCGCTCATGTCCGGCGCGAACGCGATCCACGGGATCATCGTCATCGGCGCGATGCTCGTGTCGGCGGCCATCGGCGGTCCGCTCGGGCTCGCGCTCGGGTTCTTCGCGGTCGTCCTCGGTACCGCGAACGTGGTCGGCGGCTTCGTGGTGACCGACCGGATGCTCGCGATGTTCAAGCAGAAGCCCGGTCAGCGGCCGGGGCCGAAGGCCTAGTGGATCTCCACACGCTCATCCCGCTGACCTACCTCATCGCCGCGGTGACGTTCGTGCTCGGGCTCAAGGGACTCTCAGGCCCGAAGACCGCGGTGAACGGCAACCGGATCGCGGCGGCCGGCATGCTGCTCGCGGTCGCCGCGACGTTCTTCGACGTCGAGTTCCAGAGCTACGGCACGACCGGCCTCGTCGTCACCGTGGCGGGACTGCTGATCGGCGGCGCCGCCGGGTTCGTCGGCGCCCGCGTCGTGAAGATGACCGCGATGCCGCAGATGGTCGCCCTTTTCAACGGGGCGGGCGGCGGCGCGGCCGCGCTCGTGTCGATCCTCGAGCTCATGCGCGGCCTCGGCGCCGGCGGCCCCGGCGTCACGCCGGGCGAGGCGATCAGCTCGATGCTCGGGCTCATGATCGGCGCGGTCTCGTTCTCGGGCAGCGCGATCGCGTTCGGGAAGCTTCAGGGGCTCATCACGCCGCGCGCGTTCAAGTACGGCGGCCAGCAGATCGTCACGAGCGTGCTGTTCGGCGGGATGATCGTGCTCTCGCTGCTGCTCACCGCATCCGTCGCCGGCTGGATGACCGTGCCGCAGCTCCTCGTGATGGCCGGTGTCGCGTTGCTCGCATTGTTGTTCGGCATCGCCCTGGTCATGCCGATCGGCGGCGCCGACATGCCGGTGGTGATCTCGCTGCTCAACGCGTTCACCGGCCTGGCCGTGGCGGCCGCGGGCTTCGTGCTCGGGAACCAGCTGCTCATCGTGGCCGGAACGCTCGTCGGCGCCTCGGGCACGATCCTCACCCGCCTCATGTCCAAGGCGATGAACCGGTCGATCGCGAACGTCCTGTTCGGGGCCTTCGGCGCGGCGCCCGCGGGCGGCGCGGAGACCGGCGCAGCCATGCGCGCGGATGACGGTCGGACGGTGCGCTCGACGACCCCGGAGGATGCGGCGACGCTGCTGGCGTACGCACGGAACGTGATCATCGTGCCCGGCTACGGCCTCGCGGTCGCGCAAGCCCAGCACAACGTGCGCGAGCTCGCCGACCTGCTCGAGTCGCGCGGCGTGAACGTCGTGTACGCGATCCACCCGGTCGCGGGTCGGATGCCGGGGCACATGAACGTGCTCCTGGCGGAGGCGAACGTGCCCTACGAGAAGCTCATGGACATGGACGCGGTGAACCCGGAGTTCCC
>DATJHW010000057.1:0-24536 GCA_035493615.1 Saccharimonadales bacterium (SeqCode)
GGCGCCGCACGCGACCGCGCGGGCGAACGCGCGGTGCTCGTGCGCCTCCACGAGCGCCACGAGGCCAAGGGCCGCCGCGCGCTCGACGAACGAGGCGAGCGTGGGGTCATCGAGCGCCTCCGCGATGAGCAGCACGGCCGACGCGCCGGCGGCCTCGGCTTCGCGCAGCTGCTGTTCGTCGACCACGATGTCCTTGAACAGCACGGGAACGTCGACCGCCGCAGCCACGGCGGCGAGGTCTCCGATCGATCCGCCCCAGTGCCGCGGCTCGGTGAGCACGGAGATGGCCGCGGCGCCGGCCTGGGCGTACAGCGACGCGAGGGAGACCGGGTCGGCGTCGGCCGACAGCACGCCCGACGCAGGCGAGCGGCGCTTGACCTCCCCGATGACGGCGACGCGTCCGGTCGCCCGCTTCGCCTGGATCGCAGCGACGAACGACGGCCGCGCGCGGCCGGACCGGGTCGGCGCGTCGTCCTGACGCCGGGCGGCCTGCACGTCGGCCCTGCGCTCGGCGACGACGGTGTCGAGGAAGTCCATCAGTCCGTCACTCCATCAGTCCAGGGCCCGGCTGCGCTCGGCCCACGCCTCGAGCGTCGCCATCGCGGCGCCGCTCTCGATCGCGTGCGCGGCGAGCCCGACACCGCCGCGCACGTCCCGGGCGAGCCCCGCCACGTAGCACGCGGCGCCCGCGTTCAAGAGCACCGCGGTCCGCGCGCCATCACGGGCGGCCCCCGACAGCACCGCGCGCGCGATGGCGGCGTTGGTCGCGCTGTCGCCGCCCCGGACCGAGTCGCGCGGTGCCCGCTCGAGCCCGGCGTCCTCCGGCGTCAGCTCGCCCTCGCGGATCGAGCCGTCGCGGAGCTCCCAGGTGCGCGTCGGTCCGCTCGGGCTGATCTCATCCAGGCCATCCGCGCTATGCACGACGAGCGCGCGCTCCGCGCCGAGCTCGCGCAGCACGCCGACCATGCGCTCCCCGAGCGCAGCGGACGGAACGCCGAGCAGCTGCCGCTTCACGCCCGCCGGGTTCGCGAGGGGACCGAGCACGTTGAAGATCGTGCGGATCCCGATCTCGCGCCGGACCGGTCCGGCGTGCCGGAGCGCGGGGTGGAAGCGCGGCGCGAACATGAAGCCCACCCCGACGTCACCGACGCATTCGGCGACCGACTCGGGGCCGAGATCGATCTTCACTCCGAGCGCCTCGAGCACGTCGGCGCTGCCGCAGACGCTCGACGCGGCGCGATTCCCGTGCTTGGCGACGCGTGCCCCGGCGGCGGCGGCGACGATCGCCGCGACCGTCGAGATGTTGAAGCTCTGCGACCGGTCGCCGCCGGTACCGCACGTGTCGATCGCGCCATCCGGCACGGTGACGGACACGGCCGCGGCGCGCAGGCCCGCGGCGAAGCCGGCGATCTCGTCGACGGTCTCTCCCCGGACGGCTAGCGCCGCGAGCAGGGCGCCGAGCTGCGCGGCCGTCGCCTCGCCGGCCATGACGCTCGCCATGGTGCCCTCCGCTTCCTCGCGGCTCAGCGTGCGGCCTCCGGCCACGATCCCCAGCGCCTCTCGGACCTCCACTAGCGCGGGCCATCCACGAAATTGCGCAGCATCGCGACACCGTCCGTGGAGAGCACGGACTCCGGATGGAATTGCACCGCCTCGAGCGGCAAGGTGCGGTGACGGAGCGCCATCACGACCCCATCGTCACTGCGGGCGCTCACCTCGAGGGCGGACGGGAGGGTCGAGGGGTCGACCATCAGCGAGTGGTAGCGCGTCGCGACCGTCGGATCCGGAATGCCCGCGAACACGCCTCGTCCATCATGCCGGACCGCCGACGTCTTGCCGTGGCGCGGCTCCGGCGCGCGGACGACCGTTCCGCCGAAGGCGATCGCGGCGCACTGCAGCCCCAGACAGACCCCGAGCGTCGGGATCCGCCGCTCCGGCGCAGCGCGCACGATCCGCGGCGACTGTCCGGCGGCCTCGGGCCGACCGGGGCCGGGTGAGATGACGACCCGATCGGGGCGCGCGTCGAGCGCGGCATCCAGCGACGGGTCATCCGCCCGGATCACGGTGACCTCCGCGCCGAGCGCGCTCATCGCCTGCGCGAGGTTGAAGGTGAACGAGTCGTAGTTGTCGACGAGCAGCACCCTCGTCACGGCCGGACCGCCTGGCCGTCCATCAGCTCGATCGCCCGAAGCAGGGCACCGGCCTTCGCGCGCGTCTCCGCTTCCTCGGCCTGCGGATCGGAATCAGCGACGATGCCCGCGCCCGCCTGGATGCGGCACACGCCGTCGGCGATGAGCGCCGTGCGGATCGCGATGCACGTGTCCAACGAGCCGTCGAAGCCAAGGTAGCCGACAGCGCCGGCATACGTGCCGCGCCGGTCGGTCTCCAGCGCCGCGATGCGCTCCATCGCACGGATCTTGGGCGCGCCGGACACGGTCCCCGCCGGGAAGCACGCCCGGAAGGCCGCCAGGGCGTCGACATCGTCGCGCAGCGTCCCCTCGACCACCGAGGTCAGGTGCATGACGTGCGAGAAGCGGTCCACGCGCATGAGCTCCGGCACGCGCACGCTGCCCGGAGTCGAGACGCGGCCGACGTCGTTGCGTCCGAGGTCGACGAGCATGACGTGCTCGGCGCGCTCCTTCTCCGACGCCCGCAGCTCCGCCTCGTTCGCGGCGTCGGCTGCGGCGTCGGCCCCGCGCGGCCGGGTACCGGCGATCGGATGCATGATCACGCTGCGGCCCTCGACACGCACGAACGGCTCAGGGGATGCGCCGACGAGCGTCGCGCCGACCGATTCGAGCAGGAACATGTACGGCGACGGGTTCACGTGCCGCAGCGCCCGATAGAGCGCGAGCGGCTCGGGCGCCGGGCGGATGTCGAATCGCTGCGCCAGCACGATCTGGATGCAGTCACCCTCGGCGATGAGCTCGCGGGCCCGGCGGACGAGGTCGGCATACGCCGCCGGGGTCATGTTCGAGCTGGCCGTCCGTGCCACCCGCGGCGGGGCAGGAAGGACGAGCGGGGCATCGAGGGCCGCGTCGAGCTCGTCGAGCCGGCGCTCCGCCGCGGCGCGGTCGCCATCGGCCGCATGCGCGATGAGCAGCATCGTGTGCCGCAGGTGGTCGAACGCGACGACCGTGTCGTAGATGCCGAAGATCGCATCCGGCAGGCCGTACGGGTCGCGACGCGCGACCGGGATGCGCTCGAAGTGGCGAGCCGCCTCGTAGCCAACGTAGCCGACGGCGCCTCCGGAGAAGCGCGGGAGGCCGCGCCCGCCCGCGGGCCGCTCGTACCGGGCCATCGCCTGGCGCAGCGAAACGAGCGGATCGCCGTCCCGCGAGATCACCAGCTCGCGCGGCGCGACGCCGATGAACGAGTAGCGGCCCATCCGCTCGCCGCCCTCGGCGCTCTCGAGAAGGAACGCGCCGCCGAGCGGACGGAGCTTCGCGAACGCGGACACCGGCGTCTCGAGATCGGCCATGCGCTCCCGCACGACCGGCACCAGCCGGATCACGCTCGACACCGCGCTCGCCACGCCCGCTCCTTCGGTCTTTGGACGAACAAAGACCCTCGCTCCCATCTCGGGACGAGGGTCGTGGTGCCACCCGATCTCGGCTGCTCCCAGAATTGGAAGCGAGCCCTCAGCCTGCGCGGTCACGCAGCGCCCGGCGATAACGGCGGGCCACCGGCCGCGGCTACTTGCGTCTCGTTCGCCGCGGCGTCTCGCGGGATCCATTCGCCGACGTCCGCCGTCCCGGCTTACACCTGTCCCGGTTCGCTACACGGCTCGCACCGGCTACTCGTTCCCGCTCGAACGACGTTCTCTCGATCCTAGCCCCGTTCCGGCGGGCCGGGCAAGCCAGCGCCGAATTTGGAGGCGGAAATGGGCAGGCCGCTTGCTCCCTACGATCGACCGATGGCCGTCCGGAACATCCTCCAGGGCCCTGGCCGCCCGCCCGGCCCGATGGCCGTGCGCTCCGCCCTGGAGTCGCACGCGCCCGCCGAGGTCCGCGCGGTGCTGCGTGGCCTGCCGACCGCGACCGGCTACACGGTCACCGTGAAGGCCCTCCGCTACCGGAGTCGCCCGCACCTCGTCGCGTTCACGTTCTGGGACAGCCGGGAGATGCTCATCCAGGTGCCGGAGCCGTTCCGGCCGTTCCGCGAGATGGTCGACCTCGGTTCGCGTGGCTACCCGCTCGTCCCGTTCCGGACGCGGCGCGACGTGATCCGGTTCCTCTACCTCCATGAGTTCTGCCACTGGTGGCTGTACCTCACCCACGGCTGGGGCACGTCCGCCGAGGTGCTCTGCGACACCTACGCCTTCGACAACTTCCGCAAGCGCAGCGCGGTCGCGCCACCGGCGTGGCGGCGGCCACGCGAGCGGATCCTGCTGAGCGCGCCGAAGCGAGCTGCCCGCCTGCCCTGAGCGCGCATCAGCCGAGCGGCACCTCGAGGCGATCGGTGTAGCGGGGACCTTTCGGGGAGAGCACGCTTTCGACCACCGCGATCGCGTCGATGTGCGCCCGCAGCTCGGGAACGGCCAGCGTGTCGACGGCCACGCCGACGGTCCGCGCCTCCGCCCCGGAGGCCTCGTCACGGACCCGCGCGAGCGTCAGGTGCGGCGCGAACGGCCGGTCGTCGAAGCTCAAGTGCCGCCGGCGCAGCTCGGCGGTGAGGGAGCCGGCAAGCGCGGCGAGCGCGTCGGCTCCCTCGCCGATCCCCAGCCAGACCACCCGCAGCCGGCCCGACGCGGGGAAGCGGCCGGCGCCAGAGAGGGTCAGGTCGAACGCGCGGTGGCCGGCTGCGGCCGCCCGGGCGGCTTCGTTGACGGCGTCGAGCCGTTCGTCACTCGTCCAGCCGAGGAACGCCAGGGTCACGTGCATCTGCTCGGGCCGGACGCGCTTGAGGGCCGGCAGGGTCGCCGGAAGCAGCGCGGCAGCGCGGTCGGTGAGCTCCGTTGGGAGGTGGACCGCGACGAACAGCCGCACAGACCGAGGCTAGGGCGGGCGCTTAGAGAGCGGCGGCCTGCACCTGGTCCGAGATGAGGAGCACCATGAACGCGACCGCCAGCACGAGCGTGAAGGCGGCCAGGATCGCCGTCCGCAGACGTGCGTCGTGCTCGACGGTCGACTTGATCTCGTACACGATGGTGCTCACGTACCCGCTCTAAGCACTTCCCATGCCGACCGTTATGCCCTCGGTTGGTCGCCTTGTTACGACTGTGTATCGGGCCCCGTTGCACCCGCGTGCGGTCGCGGCCGGCGGCATCCGACGCACGCGCGACGACGGACCGGCGGTGATCGCGGGGTCAGGCCGGCGTCGGTGCGGGAGCGGGTCCCTTGCCGGTCTCAGGTCCGCGACGCTTCGCTTCCGGGGCGCCCGCGGCAGGAGCGCCGGACGGCGGAGTCGTGCCGCCGCCCGAGGTCGACGCGGCCACGGGGAGCTGGCCCCCGAGGTGGCCGTCCACCAGGTTGTTGAACTCGTCGGAGCTGAGGGTCTCCTGCTCGATGAGCCGGGCGACGACCGCGTCCAGGAGGCTGCGGTACTGGGTCAGCAGCTCGTAGGCGCGGCGGCGGGCGCGGTCCACGATCTCGTGGACCTCGCTGTCGATCAGCTTCGAGGTCTCCTCGGAGTAGTTCTTCTCCTCCTGGATCTGCCGGCCGAGGAAGATGAGCTCGTCGGTCTTGCCGTACTGCAGCGGCCCGAGCTTCTCGCTCATGCCGTACTTCGTGACCATCTGGCGGGCCATCTCGGTCGCCTTCTCGATATCGTTGGACGCGCCGGTCGTGACGTCGCCACCCAGGTGCAGCTGCTCCGCGGTCCACCCGCCGAGGGCCGCCGCGATGTCGTCTTCGAACTCCCGCTTCGTCCGGAAGTAGCGGTCTTCCTGCGGCAGCGACCACGTGACGCCCATGGCCATGCCGCGCGACACGACCGAGATCTTGTGGACCGGGTTCGTGTTCGTCAGCAGCTTGAAGCAGAGCGCGTGGCCAGCCTCGTGATAGGCGACGATGTTCTTCTCCTTCTCGGAGATGACGCGCGAGCGCCGTTCTGGTCCGAGGGACACCTTCTCGAGGGCCTCCTCGAAATCGATCTGCGTGATGACTTTGCGGTTCCGGCGCGCGGCGAGGATCGCGGCCTCGTTCACGACGTTGGCGAGGTCGGCGCCCGAGAAGCCGGGCGAGATCTGCGCGATCCGCAGGAGGTCGACCGTCTTGTCGAGCGGCTTGCCGCGGACGTGCACGTCGAGGATGCCCTTGCGGCCCTTGATGTCGGGCCGGTCGAGGACGACCTGACGGTCGAACCGGCCAGGCCGCAGCAGCGCCGGGTCGAGGACATCCGGACGGTTCGTCGACGCGAGGACGATGACGTTCGTCCCGGTATCGAAGCCGTCCATCTCGACGAGGATCTGGTTGAGGGTCTGCTCGCGCTCGTCGTGCGAGCCACCGAGGCCGGCGCCACGCTGGCGGCCGACGGCGTCGATCTCGTCGATGAACACGATGCACGGCGCGTTGCGCTTGGCCTGGTCGAACAGGTCGCGCACCCGCGACGCGCCGACGCCGACGAACATCTCGACGAACTCGGAGCCCGAGATCGAGAAGAACGGCACGCCGGCCTCGCCGGCGACCGCGCGCGCGAGCATGGTCTTGCCGGTGCCGGGCGGGCCCACGAGGAGCACGCCGCGCGGGATGCGCGCGCCCAACGTCGAGAACTTCTCGGGGTACTTGAGGAACTCCACCACCTCGGTGAGCTCCTGCTTGGCCTCGTCCACGCCGGCGACGTCGTCGAACGTGACCGTCGGCTTGTTGCCGATGAACATGCGCGCGCGGGACTTCCCGAACGAGAGGGCCTGATTGTTCGTGCCCTGGGCCTGCCGCATCATGTAGACGAAGAACCCACCGATCAGCAGCACCGGCAGCAGGCTCAGTAGAACGGAGCCGATGATGCCGAAGGTCGGGGAATCCCTCGCGATGTTGATCGTGACCTGGCTGCTCGGCGGCTGGGTGGCGTTGTAGTCGACGATGACCTTCTGGAACGCGCCGCCGTCGTTCGTGCCGATGTTCACCGTCTCATGGGTGCCATCGACCTTGTCGATGATCGCGGTGTCGGTGTTCAGCGTGACACCCTTGACCTGCCCGCCGCGGATCTCGGTGATCGCCTTGTCGTACGTCGTGACCGACGCCGAGGGGCTCTGGGCTTTGTAGGCGTACAGGAGCGCCACGCCCATGAGGACCAGCAGGAGCGTCAGGATCCCGTTCTTGAAGATGCGGTTATCGAAGTTCGTTTCGGTGTCCTCTCATCCATCCGCCGTCGGGCGGTCTCCGCTATCGATGGTACCCGTGTAACGTCGCAATGCTTCGAACTGTGCCGGGGGCGGCGTCGCGACGATCCACCGGCCCGGATCAGCCGCTCCATCGGCATGTTTCAGGCCGACCACCCACCAGACCGCGCCAGATGCGGTCGTCACGAGCGGGTGGGTCGCCCGAGCGCGGACCGGCACCTTCGCGTCGGTGAAGAGGTCCTGGACCTTGATACGAAGCCGACCGGCCAGCCGATCTCCCGGGCGGCGCGAACGGACGACGAGGGCCCCGGCGGCTGGAGCCGGAGAGCTCAAGGTACCGGCGGCATGTGAAGCGAGTGTGAACGTCCAACCGCCCCACCGGACCGGCCGGCCGGCCACGAGCGGCACGGCCGCGGCGGGCTCGCGCGACGCCGCCGGGCCGGTCTCGATGCGCAGGACCGCGTATTCCCGGATCGCCCGGCCGCCCGGCAGATCGAGGGCGGCGCTGCCGTCCCGCGAGCTGGCGAGTGCCGCGAGCGCCGCGCGGTGCTTGGCCGCGAGGCTGCGTCCGGTGGCCCGGTTCCAGGCGATCGCCAGCGCGTCGTCGCGGGCCCCCGGCTCGAGGCGATCGAGCACGACCCCGGTCGCGGTCATGGCGGCGTCGAGGGCCCGCTCGGCGGCGGTCCGCGTCGCGTCAGCGGCGCCGGCGGCCGCGTCGGCCAGCCGGGCGAGTGCCGCCCGGGCCTGCGGGTTGATCCGCTCGAGCTCCGGCAAGACCTTGTGGCGGATCCGGTTGCGCGCGAACCGCAGGTCGGTGTTCGAGCGGTCCGTCCGCGGCTCGATCTTCGCGTCCCGGCAGACCGTTTCGGTATCGGCCCGACCGATCGCGAGGAGCGGACGGACGATGTCGTCGCGCAGCGGCCGCATGCCCGCCAGGCCGGCGAGCCCGGTCCCCCGCGTCGCGTGCAGCAGGACGGTCTCGGCCTGGTCGTCGCGGGTGTGCCCCGTGGCGATGCGGCTCGCCCCGAGGTCTCGCGCCGCGCGGCGGAGGAAGGCGTAGCGGAGCTCGCGCGCGTCGTCCTCGCTCTTCGGCGACCGTTCCGCGCGGCCGACACGGATGGTCGCGCCACGTGATTGCGCGAGCTCCGCGACGAACTGCGCGTCCTTCGCCGACTCGCGTGGGCGCAGGCGGTGATCGAAGTGCGCGACGTGGAGGTCGAGGCCGAGCTGCGGCGCGAGGTCGGTCAATAGGAGGAGGAGCGCGGTCGAATCCGCGCCGCCGGAGACGGCGACGACGAGCGGGCCGGGCGGGAGGAGATCGTGCTCGCGCACGAAGGCGAGGACCGCGGCGCGGATCGATCGGGTGGTCAACGGTGGCTGGGCCGGGATTCGGACCCGGGACCTATGGGTTATGAGTCCATTGCTCTAACCGCTGAGCTACCCAGCCGCTTCTCGCATCGATTTTACGGCCGTTCTCCGATTCGACCGTCAGCCGTGCGCGGAACTCGCTTTCGGTCAGGACGCCCTTACGAAAGTTGCAGCGCGAGCACGCCGGAAGAATGTTCGCGATCGCGTTCGAACCGCCTCGAGCCAGCGGGATCCGATGGTCGGCCTGAAGTTTCGTTTCGCACGCGCAGTACGCGCATTGGCCGCCGAACTGCGTCACCAAGATCCGCCATTCCGCGTTCGTGAATGCGCCTGCGGTCTCGAGCTTGCGCGAGCGCCGCCTCGCGTCCGCGGCCTTGCGTACTGCGCGCCGATTTGGGCTCGACTCGATCTGACGCTGACGGCGCTCCGGATCGCGCGCGTAGTACAGACGGTTTTCCGCTCGGTGTTCGTCGGGATGCTGCTGACGCCACCGCTGCATCGCCGCACGCGCCTTCGCGGCATTGCGTCGCATCCATTCGCGACCGTATGCGCGGCGCTTGTCGGCATCGCTGTACGGCACGCTTGCTTGGTACCAACAAGCGGATACCGGTGCAATAGGACCGGACACGAAAACACCCGGGCCCCAGCCCGGGCGCCTCTGTTGCGGGACTAGGATTCGAACCTAGGACCTTCGGGTTATGAGCCCGACGAGCTACCGCTGCTCCATCCCGCGAGGCTCATTTTACAGCGTCAAGGCCCATCGTGCCGCGCGACTTCGATCGAATACTCAGCGCGATCCGAAGAACAGCGCGATCCACTTCTGCACCCGCGATGGCCCCTGCGCACTCACAACGACTGCCGGCGCCGCCGCATCCTGCTGCACGCCGATGAGCGCCTGCCCCGGCAGCACGTATCCGTAGTCGTGGGCCTTGTTGGTCACGTAGTCGTCGGTCTGCTTCGTCGCGACATCCGCCGCGAGCTGCGCATGCTGCGCCGCCGCGGCCGCGATGTCCGCGCGGTACGCAGCCGCCTGCCGGTCGAGCGCGTTCCGCTGGATCTCGATCGCGACGAACGCGCCGGCCAGGAGCAGCCCGGCAATGAGCAGGAGCATCGCGAGCGATGGGCGGCCGAGCGTCGCCACGGCCGCCCGCCCGGCACGAGACGACCGCTTCGAGACCCGCGAACCCTTCGGCATCGCTGCCATCATCGCCCCTGGGGCCACTCGGATGGAAGCCCCTTCGCCTCGCCGCCCGCGCTCGCGTATGCGAGCCACCCGAGCAGTCCGAGGAGCGACCGCGCGGGCCGGATATCCGGCACACCGCTCACCATCCCCACCGCGACGACCGGCCGCTCGCCCCAGATGACCGCCGCGTCGTTCCGGACCTTCTCGAGCGAGCCGGTCTTGTGCGCCACGCGCGTCCGCGCGGGCAGGTAGCGGCGCACGAGCGCGTCATCCTGCGTCGCCTCGAGCACGGCCAGCACCGCGTCGGAGGTCGCGCGGTCGACGAGCTCGCCGCGGACCAGCCGCAGCAGCAGGCCGGCCAGCTCGCGCGGGCTGGCGACGTTGTCGAGCCCGCGGTTGGCGGCCTCGAAGTCGAACATCTTCCGCTGCAGGCGTGTCCGCTCGCAGCCCCACTCGCGCATCCGCTCCGCGATCCGGTCGACGCCGACGCGCTCCATGAGCCGGTTCGTCGCGGTGTTGTCGCTCACGACCGTCATGAGCATCGCGTGGTCCCGGATCGTGAGCTCGGTCACGCCCGGGACCAAGCCGAGCACCCCCGTACCCGGCAGGTGCTTCCCCACCGCGAGCCGCTCGTCCAGCGACAGCCGGCCCTCGGCCGCGTCGGCGTGCACGGTCATGAGGATCGGGATCTTGATCACGGACGCCGCCGGATAGGCCCCGTCGGCCGCGCGCTCGTAGAGCACCGTGCCGTCTTCCGCGACGGCGATGAGGCCGGCCGATCCATCGAGCGCCGAGGCGCCCCGGTCGAGCGCGACCCAGTCCACGCTCACGTCCGCATCCGGTCACGCACGCGGACGCGATCGGCGAGCCGGGACATGCCGAGCCCTTCGACGGCGAACGACGCGGCGGCACTCGCGAACGTCGCGGCCTCGATCATCGTCAGGCCTTCCGCCAGGCCGAGCGCAAGGCTTGCCGCGAACGCGTCGCCCGCACCGGTCTGGTCGATCATCTCCGCGACGGCGAACGCGGGCACGTGATCCGTGCGGCCGCGCGCGTGCAGCGTCGATCCGCGCTCGGCCTCCGTCACGACGACCGTCGTGAACGGCAGCCACGCGGAGAATTCCGCCCGGTCCTCCTCGCTCACGACGACCGCGTCGACCTTCGGGAGCAGCCGGGCGTAGTCGCTCCACGCCGTCGCGACCACGGTCCCGTCCGCGTCGAATGACCGGAGCAGCCCTTGCGCGGCGAGCACCCGCTTCGCGCCGGACCACGGCGCGAACAACGAGTCGTCGAGCTCGCCCGCGATGGACGCGAGCAGCACCGCCTTCGGGATCCCGACGGCGCGGCCGACCTCGCCGCGCGTGATCGGCGCGGCCTTCGCGCGCAGCCGGAGCGTCCGATGGCCCGCGGCGTCGTACGTGAAGGCGAAGGTCGTGGTCACGTCGCTCGGGAGCGCCCGGAGCGCGATCCCGAGCTCCTGGCAGAGCGTGTCGAGGACCTCGCGCTCGGTCGGACCGGCACGCGTCACGAGCGTGACCCGGGCGCCGAGCTTCGCGGCCGTTGCCGCTCCGTAGAGGGCCGTGCCGCCGAGCCGCCAGCGCCCATCCGGGAACTCGTCGCGCGCCGTGTGGCCGATCGCGAGGAACGGCACGGCCGACCTAGACATTGAAGAGGACATTCATGGTGTCGCCGTCCTGGATCAGATAGCTCTTCCCTTCGGTCCGCATGAGCGCCTGCTTTCGCGCGTTCGCCTCGCTCCCCGCCTTCAGCAGCTCGTCCCAGCGGATGACCTCGGCCCGGATGAACCCCCGCTCGAGATCCGAGTGGATCGCGCCGGCCGCCTGCTGCGCGGTCGAGCCCTTGTAGACCGTCCACGCCCGGACCTCATCCTCGCCGGCGGTGAAGAACGAGGTCAGCCCGAGGAGGTCGTACGTCGCGTGGACCACCCGATCGAGCGGCGCCTCCGCAAGCCCGAGCTCCGCGCGGAACGCGGCGGCCTCATCCGGTGGCAGCTCGGCGATCTCCGCCTCGATCTTCGCGCATACCGCCACGACCGCGCTGCCACGATGCTTCGCGGCGGCCTCCCGTAGCGGCGCGAGCACCGCGTCGGGCGACGCCACGTCGGCCTCGTCCACGTTGACCAGCACGAGCTGCGGCATGAGCGTGAGGAAGCGATAGCCGCGGATCAGGCGCTGCTCTTCCGGCTCGACATCGAGATCGCGGAGCGGCGTCTCGGCCTCGAGCGCGGGCTTGGCTCGCTGCAGGAACGCGAGCTCGCGCTCCTTCGACTCGCGCTCGGGCCCCTTCGCGCTGCGCATCTCGCGCTCGAGCCCGTCGAGTCGCTTCTCGACGATGGCGTGGTCGGAGAACAGGAGCTCGAGGTCGAGCGTCGCCATGTCGCGCAGCGGATCCACGGATCCTTCCGCATGCGGGACGGACGGGTCCGCGAAGGCACGGACCACGTGCACGAGCGCGTCGGAGTTGCGAAGGTCGCCGAGCTTCTTCGGACTGATCCCCTCGCCCGCGGTCCCGCTCTTGGCGAGGCCGAGATCGCGGTACGTGATCTCGGCGAACGTCGTCTTCTTCGGTTTGAACAGCGCCGCGAGCCTTGCGACGCGCTCGTCGGGGACCTTGGCCACGCCGATGTTCGTCTCCGCCTCCGCGCCGGCGAACGCACCGGTGGACGCGTGGGCGCCGGTCAGGAGGTTGAACACCGTGGTCTTGCCGACGTACGGGAGACCGGTGATCGTCGAGCTGAGATTCACCCGAGGGTCGCCTGCTCGACCGCGGGGAGATCCTCGCCGAAGATCGTCCGCGCGACGTCCCGGAACCGATCGGTCGGGCCGGTGGCGAACACGCGGTGCGTGGGCCCTGCGGCGGTGCGCACGAGCCGGTGCGAGAGCAGCACCTCGCGTACCGCGAGGGCCGTCGTCGCGGCCGAGTCCACGACGCGCACGCCAGGTCCCGCGACGCGCTCGATGACCGAGCGGAGCAACGGGTAGTGCGTGCAGCCGAGCAGGAGGGTGTCGACGACCGGCTGCACGACGCCGCCCTCGGTCAGCAGCGGCTGCACGTAGCCGCGCACCGCGGCCTCCGCCTCCGCCGAGTCGGCCTTCCCGCCCTCGACGAGCGGGACAAGTGCCGGGCAGGCCTGCTGGATCACGTCGGCCAGCGGATCGAGGTCGCGGAGCGCCCGCGCGTACGCACCGGAGCGCACCGTCGCCGTGGTCGCGAGCACGCCGACCGAGCGGCGCGCCGACGCGGAGATCGCCGCGGCGGCGCCCGGCCGCACGACACCGATGATCGGGACACGCGACTCGTCGCGCACGACGTCGAGGGCGACGGCGGTCGCGGTGTTGCAGGCGAGCACGATGAGCTTGGTGTGATGCGTCCCGAACCACGCGAGCGCCTCGCGGGTGAAGGCCACGATCTCGTCGGACGGCCGAGGGCCATACGGCATCCGGGCCTCGTCGCCGAGATAGATCGTCGATTCGCCGGGAAGGTGCCGGCGCATCTCGCGCAGGACCGTGAGCCCGCCGACGCCGGAGTCGAAGACCCCGATGGGCAGATCGGCTTCCGCGGTCACCGCTTCCGTTGCTGGCTGACGAGCGCGTTCGCGAGCGCCGCGATCGCCTGCGACGCGGGCGCATTCGCGTTCGAGAGCACGAACGGGTTCTGCTTGTTGTTCGATTCGCTGATCAGCTTCCAGTCCGACGGGATCTCGCCGACGACCGGGAGGTTGAGCGCGTGCTCCATGCCGCCCTTCGACAGCCCGGCCGTGAGGTCGGATTGGTTCACCACGAGGAGCAGCGGCTTCTGGCCCTTGTATCCGAGCGCCTCGAACGTGTCGATCGCCGACCGTGTGTTCGCGATCGTCGAGCCCTGATACGTGATGACGATCAGGATCACGCTCGCCGCATCGAGGATCGCGAGCGCGTCCTCGGACAGGCGGCTCGGAGTGTCGACGATGACGTAGTCATGCGAGTCGGCGAGCAGGTTGACCGCGTTCGCGAGCTCGGCCGAGGCGACGAGGTCGGCCTCCTCCGGCCGCGGCGGCGCGAGCAGGACCGCGACGCCGCCCGGCCCTTCCCACATCGCATCCGACATCGACGAGCGCATCGCCGCACCGGCCGGCAGATCGACGATGGATCGGGTCGCCGGCGGGACCGGCAGCAGGTGCCGGACGGCGCCGAACTGCATCACGCCGTCGAACAACGCGACCGACGCACCGTTGCGACGCAGGACGCAGGCGAGGTTCACGGCGATGGTCGTCTTCCCGACGCCGCCCTTCGGCGAATACACGGCGATGATCTGACCGCCGCCCTCGCGCCTCGCATCCTTCGCGCCGCCAAGCGCCGCGGCAAGCTCGTTCGCCCCTCCGGGCAGGACGAACACCGCGTCGATGCCGAGCTCCGGTCGGGGGTCGACCGGCCGCTGCGGCACCGTGACGATGATGATCCGCGTCCCCGGCGAGGCGGCGCGGATGCGCTTCGCGACGTCGAACCCGGTGACCTTGCCCTGCAGCAGCGCGTCGATGAGGACGACGTCCGGCTTTTCCGTCGCCGCCTGGGTGATCCCGGCCTCGGCCTGGGCGTTGACGCCGGCGATCTCGACCTCCTTTTCGCGGCCGAGCATGCCTTTCAGGTGCTCGGCCACCTGCGGGAGGTCTTCGATGATGAGAACGCGTTTCACGTCGGCGAGTCTAACGACGGGCCCGGCGCAGCGTCGCGGCCGCGCCGAGCGCGATGACCGCCATCGCCACGACGAAGGCCGCGCCGATGCGGATCGTCGTTTCGTACCAGTACCGATCGGGGTACATGGCGATGAGGTTGGAATCGGCCGGAAAGAGGAAGTTGCCCTGCGGGAAGAACAGCTCGTGGAACGCGAGGAAGAGGCTGTCGAATGCGACGGCGGCACCGATGCCGAGCACCGCGACCGAGGCGGCGGCGATCACGCTCGCGTCGCGGGCCAGCATGCCGAGGGCGACCGACCCGCGGCGGGCGACCGCGCGGCCGAGGATCGCGAGCGCGACGAGCCCACAGACCGCAGCGATCTCCGCGCCGACGAAGACATGCCGGACGTCGGCCATGTGCTGCGACTCGTCGACGGTGAACAGCAGCACGCCCGGCTCGATGCCGAAGCCGGTGACGTACGCGAGCCACGCGCTGTGCAGCCCGACAAGGTCGCCGACCGATCCTCGTCCGGACACGCTGCCGTCCAGGGGGCTATGCCACGTGACCGGTGCGAAGTCACGCGCGATCCCCTCGTAGAACACGGGCTGCGCGAAGACGAGCGCGAGCCCGACAAGTCCGACGAGCAGCAGCCCGACCGCGGCGACGGCCGTCTCCCACCGTCGGGTCAGGCGCGTGGCAGCACCCCGAGACCCGGTCGATCGCTGAACACGAAGCGCCCGCGCTCGACGGGCACGGCGATGAACGGGTCGTCGACGATCAGCAGGTTGCCGTCGAGGTCGGCCCACTCCACCGCCGGCGCGAGATGTGCCGCGGCCGCGATCGCGACGCTCGTCTCCGCCGCGCGGCAGCCGAGCATCACCTTGAGCCCGAGCTCGTGGGCACGCTCGATCATCGCCCGAGCTTCGGCGATCCCGCCGCACTTCTGAAGCTTCACGTTGATCCCGTCGCACGCCCCGGCAAGCCGGTCCACGTCGACCAGCCGCACAGCGGCCTCATCCGCGACGATCGGGATGGCGCTGCGCTCGCGCACGAACCGGAGCCCGTCGATGTCCTGCGGCGCCACCGGCTGCTCGACGAACTCGAGCCCGAACTGGGCGATGCGCCCGATCCGTCCGGGCGCTTCCTCGGGCGTCCACGCGGCGTTCGGGTCGACGCGGATCACACCGTCGAACACGCGACGGATCCCCTCGAGGATCGCGACGTCGTCGCCGTGGCCGAGCTTCACCTTCAACACGTCGAAGCCGGCGGCCTTCGCCGCCGCGGCGCGTTCCGCCATGAGCGCCGGCTCCGCGATGCCGATGGTGAACGACGTCGGCGGCGCCTCGGCCGGCGCGAGGCCGAGGAATGTACGCAGGGGCTGACCCGCGGCCTGCGCCGCCCGGTCGTGGGCCAGCGTGTCCAGGGCGCAGGCGGCCGCGCCACCGTGCGGGAACCGCTCGTCGAGCCGCGTCCGCACCGTCGCGAGATCGCGCGGGTCCTCCGGCAGCAGGGACCCGGCCCTTCGCACGTCGGCTTCGAGGGACTCGGTCGACTCGCCGAAGAACGGATCGGCCGACGCCTCGCCGTACGCGACGCGCTCGCCGTCGTCGAGCTCGACCAGCACGACCCGCTTCTCGGTCCGCACGGCCCGCGAGATCGCGAACGGCACGGCCAGATGCACGTCGACCGTGCGGACGGTGAGCTTCAGCGCAGCACCGCGGCGGCCAGGCGGTCCGCACCGGCCACGCCCTCGCGCACCGGATCGGCGACCGGCAGTCCGGTCTCGGTCGCGGCGTCGCGGATCGCGCGCGCCGCGGCGGGATCGTCGAGCGCGCTCGTGTTGAGCGCGACGCCCGCGACGCGGACGCGTGCACCGGCGGCCCGGCTCCAGGTCGCCGCTCCCTCGTAGAGCGGCACGAGCTCGCGGAGCGATCGGAGCGGCAGCCCCGGGAAGCCCTTGACGTCCGTGCGCGCGGCGTCATGACACAGGACGAGCACGTCCGGCGCGCTCCCGTGCAGCAGCCCGAGCGTGACCCCGGAGAAGCCCGGATGCGTGAGCGAACCCTGCCCTTCGACCACGACCCAGTCCGCCGACTCCGCCGCGTCGCAGACCATCCGCTCGGCCGCGCCTGCGATGAAGTCCGCGACGACCGCGTCGACCGAGATCCCTTCGCCTGCGATGGCGATGCCGGTCTGGCCGGTCGCGACGAACGCGGCGCGCTTTCCGGCTCGATCGAGCGCGCGCACGAGCTCGAGCGCGACGGTCATCTTCCCCACGGCGGCGTCCGATCCGACCGTCAGCACGACGTGGCTGCCCCCGCGACGGGCGCGATGGCCACCGATCGGCAGATCCGCGGGCGGCTCGCGGAGCTCGCGGACGTGTCCGCCACCCGCGACCGCGGCCGCTTGGAGCGTGGGGTCGTCGAGCACGCGCTCGTGCAGGCCGTTCCAAACATCGAGCCCGCGCCGCAGCGCATCGCCGAGCGCCGATCGGAACGCATCCGGGATCCGGCCGCCCGGCGCGGCGGTGCCGATGAGGACGACCCGGGCGCCGCGATCGATCGCCTCGCCGACGCTCGCGACGACCGGGATGCCGGCACCCACGCCGATCGCGGCCGCCGCGTCGGTGCCAGCGTGCGTCGAGTCGATCACCGCGACGACCGGGTAGGGCGCGTAGCGGATGACCCCGATCGCGGTCTTGGCCGTCTGCCGCGCGAGCTGGCCCTCGGCGAGGATCGCGACGCGAGGCCGGTCAGGCACCGGCGTCCACACCGAGCCGAAGGAACGCGCCTGGCCGGTCGACAAGCGTCTCGTCACCGTCGGTCACGACCACGCCGTTGACGATGACGTGATCGATGCCCGCGGGATAGCGATGCGGATCGTCGTAGGTCGCGGTATCGATGATCCGCTCCGGGTCGAACACCACGAGGTCCGCCCAGGCGCCTTCCCGCACGACGCCCCGGTCACGCAGCTTGAGCCGCGACGCGGTGAGCGACGTCATCTTGCGCACGGCGTCCTCGAGGGTGATCACGCCCACGTCCCGCGCGTAGTGCCCGAGGATCCGCGGGAACGTGCCGTACGAGCGCGGGTGCGGCTTGCCGAACGAGAGGGGGCCGTACGGCGCGTTCGCGCGCGAGTCGCTGCCGGCGCAGACCCACGGCCTCGCCATCACGTAGCGGACGTCGGCCTCGTCCATCGAGTGGTGAATGATGTCGATCGCGCCGTCGTGCTCGATGAGCGCGTCGCAGGTCCACTCGAGCGGATCCCGCTTCGCACTGTCCGCGAGCTCCGCGACGCTCTTCCCCGACCAGTCCGGGTGATGCATCGCGCGGGCGATGACGATATCCGGCCAGTTGCGCTCGGTCTCGGTGTATTCGCCACGGATGCGCTGCCGGACCGCGGGATCGCGAAGGCGCTCGCACAGGGCCACCGAGCCACCGGCGTGGGCCCACTTCGGGATGGTGACGGCGAGCCCGGTGGACGATGCGGTGTACGGGTACTGGTCGGCGATGACGTTCACGCCCTCGGCCTGGGCGCGCTCGATCATCGCGGTCGATTCCTTGACCTTGCCCCAATTGCGTTTCTGTGAGGCCTTGTGGTGCGAGAGCTGCACGCGCACGCCACTGCGGCGGCCGATCTCGAGGTTCTCCTCGATCGCGGCGAAGAGCTCGTCGCCCTCGTTCCGGATGTGGCTCGCGTAGAGGCCGTCGTGCTCGCGAACGACCGCGGCCAGGGCGCTGATCTCGTCGGTCGTGCCGTACGCGCTCGGCGGGTAGATCAGCCCGGTCGACAGACCGATGGCGCCGTCGTCCAGGGACTTGGCGAGGAGCGCCTTCATCGCCGCGAGCTCACCGCCGGTCGGCGCGCGGTCGTCCGCACCCATCACGCACATCCGAAGCGTCCCGTGGCCGACGAAGGAGCAGAAGTTGATCGCGCTGCCCGAGTGCTCGACCAGCGCGGCATACTCGGAGAACGAGCTCCACGTGCGCTCGAGGTCATAACGCGCGAGGTCACGGTCGAGCTCCTCGGCGGCAAGCCCCATCACCGGTGCTGACGCGCCGCCGCAGTTACCGGCGACGACGCAGGTCACACCTTGATGGACGGTGCTCTCGAGCGCGGAATTGATGAGCACGGACTCGTCGGAATGCGAATGGATGTCGATGAAGCCCGGGCTGACGACCCGGCCGGTGGCGTCGATGGTCCGCGCGCCCGAGCCCGTCCCGACCTCACCGATGGCCACGATGCGGCCGTCGCGAAGGGCCACGTCGGCTCGGCGGCGGGGCGCGCCGGTCCCGTCGATCACGTCGCCCCCGCGAACGAGGAGCTCGGTCACTTTGGGCGCGCGGGCTTGAACGCGGCCTTCGTCTGCTTCAGCAGGTCCGGCCGCGCGAGGAGGTCGATGGCCGTGAACGCGAGCGCCTTCGCCGCAACGTGCATGGTCTCGAGCGCGCGCGGGGTGCGCGCCGCCGCCGCGAACTCGCGCGAATGCCACGGCACGCGGTCGGCGCTCACTGAGAAGAACGGATGGATCGATGGGATGAGCGACGTGATGTTGCCCATGTCGGTCGAGCCCGAGGTCTCTCCCGAGCGTCGCGGGCCGAGGACGCGCCCGAGCGACCGCGCGTTCTCGCCCAGCGCGGCCGCCAGCGGAGCGTTCGTGGTGACCATGTCCATCGCCTCGCCCCACTCGTAGCGCAGCTCGCAGCCCGTCGCCGTCGCCGCGCCCTCGAAGCACGCCAGGACACGCCGCCGGAGGTCGCCAAGGTACGACGGGTCACCCGCCCGGACGACGACCCGCGCCGCGGCGCGTTCCGGAATGACGTTCGACGCCTGGCCGCCGTCGGTGATGATCCCGTGGATCCGCGAATCACTCCGCACCAGCTGGCGCAGCGCGGACATCGCGCTCCAGCCGAGCATCAGCGCATCGAGCGCGTTCACGCCCGAGTACGGCGCGGCCGCCGCGTGCGCGGCCTTGCCGCGGAACTCGAGGTCGAGCACTCGGAGGGCCACCATCAACGGATCGAGCACGTCGGCGTCGGCCGGGTGGAACATCATCGCCGCGTCCACGCCGTCGAACACGCCGGCCGCGTGGAGCCGGACCTTCCCTGCCCCACCCTCCTCGGCCGGAGTCCCGATCAGGCGGACCGTGCCCTTGAGCTCCTTCGCCACCGCGGCGGCGCCCAGGTACGCGCCGAGGCCGCCCGCGGCGATGAGGTTGTGACCGCAGCCGTGACCGATCCCCGGCAACGCGTCGTACTCGGCGCAGATCGCGACCGTGGGCCCGCCGCCGGTCCTCGTCTCCGAGACGAACGCGGTCTCGACGCCACCCGCGCCGCGCGTCACGGGCAGGCCCTCGCGAACGAGGAAGTCGGCCAGCGCCGCGGACGCGAATCGCTCCTCGTAGCCAAGCTCGGGCCGGTCGTGGATCGCGAGGGCGAGGTCGTCCAGGCTCGGAGTGGCTGCGTCGATGCGCGCGGCCGCGCGCTGCTTCAGAGCTTGGAGATCCATCGGCCCGCCGGAGCGTATCGAGAACTCAGGCCCGCCGCGTCGAGAGCACGACCTCCGCGACGACGAATGGCACGACGACGAAGACCGCGGTCAGCGGGGTGAGCCCGTCGACCACCCGCAGGAGCGCGAGCAGCGCGAGGACGCACCCCACCATGACGCCGCGCCGCACGCCTCGCGCGACCGCGAGGCCGCGCCGCGTCCCGCGCTTGGCCCCACGCGTCGCCACGGACACGAACGCGAGCGCCGCCAGCGCGGCCACGGCGAGGGACGACCCGATCACCACGACGCCGACGCTGAGCTCGGAGTCCGGATCTTTTGTGGCCACGGTGAAGGCCACGATGGCGACGCCCGCCGCGGCGATCGCGAGGAGGGTCGCGGTCAGCGCCCGTCCCCGCGCGCGACGAACGGCAAGCGCCGGACGGTGCTCTCTTCTTCCCCGCTGAGCGGCAGCGTGGTCTGCTGGGTCGTCTGCAGCGGCCGGCCGACGGCTTCGACCGCGTCCGCGGCGCGGTCGAGCCCGCGAAGCGATTCCGCGTATTTCTTCGTCGCGTTCTCGAGGTGCTTGCCGAGCGTGTCGTGCATGATCCGGAAGTTCTCGATCTCGAGGCCCGCGCGCCGGATGTTCTCGTTCAGCTCCCGCGTGCGCTCCTCCATGGCCAGGCCGCGCAGGCCGAGCGACACCATCTGGAGGTAGGCGACCAGCGTGTTCGGAGACGTCGGCAGCACGTGCCGGTCGGAGCAGTACTCCCGCAGATCCGGCTCGGCGACCGCGGCCGAGTAGTAGACCGCCTCGGCCGGGAAATAAAGGAACGCGAAGTCGATCGTTCCCTCGGCCGGCGCGATGTATTTCGCGACCGCGTCGACGTGGCGCTTCACCTGCTGCACGAACGCGCGCCGGCGGCTCAGGCGCTCGGCGTCATCCGCTGCCGCAACCAGTGCGTTGAACGACTCGATCGGGAACTTCGCGTCGATGGGCACGATCCGGCCGGCGAATCGCACGATCGCGTCGACCCGCGAACCATCCCGATAGCCGTACTGGAGCTGATACGCGGTCGCGGGCAGGTTGTCGGCCAGCAGGCGCTCGAGCATGAGCTCGCCGAATCCGCCGCGTAGCTTCGGCGCGCGGAACAGATCGTTCAGCGAGCCGACGTCCTTGGCGAGCTCGCCGATCCGGGTGCTCTGCTCGCCGAGCGCCGCGAGGGTCGCGCCGAGCTCCCCGAGTGTCCGCTGGGTCGAGCCGGTCTGGGTGAGGACCTGCTGCTCCGTCGCGCCGAGCGAGCGCTGGAGCTCCGCGCGCATGTCGGCGAGCGCCTGGGCGTTCGCGGCTCGCAGCTCCGCCAGGGTCTGCTGGACCTGCGCCGCATCGGCCCGCATGCCCTGCTGCAGGAGCGCCAGCGGCACGTCCGAGGGGCGGCGGCGCAGGAGGAGCGCGATCAGAACGGCACCGGCGGTCGCGACGACGATCGCCCCGGCGAGGATCTCCACGCTGCGGTCCTCCTTCCTCGAATGGCCTTGGACCGCCACGATACTGCCAGAACGAGTGTTCGATTGCTACCAATATCGGTATCACCTAGCGTCGCCGCCGTGCAGGGCTCGCTGACCCGGACCAAGACCCTTCTCTACTCCGCCGGTTCGGTCGGCGCGGGCGCGTTCTTCGCCTTCAACAACTTCGTGCTGCCCCAGCTCCTGAAGGCGGCCGGCGCCGGCGACCTCCTCACCGGCCTCCTCTCGAGCACGCGAAGCATCGAGGGCGCGATCATCCAGCCCACGATCGGCGCTCTGTCCGACCGGACCCGCGGACGGTTCGGAAGGCGGCGGCCGTACATCGCTGTGGGGATCCCGCTATCAGCTGCGTTCTTCGTCGTGGCCGCGACCCAGCATGATGTCCTCGGCCTGACCATCGGGATCTTCCTGTTCTCGATCTTCTTCAATGCCGCGGCCGACCCGTACGTCGCGCTCCTCGCGGACATCACGACCGTGAGCGAGCGCGGCATCCTTCAGGGCGTCTCGACCGCCATCCAGCTCGCCAGCCAGGTCGCGTTCCTCGTGCTGATCTCCGCGGCCTCGGCCGGAGGCGGGATCCCCTCGTGGTCGTACCTGCTGGTCGCCGCGCTCATGGTCGGCACGTTCGCGATCACGGCGTTCGGAGTGCGCGAACCGCCGATCGTCGATCTCACCGAAGAGCGGCTCGGCTTCCGCCGCTACGTCGCGGAGCTGACCCAGCACCGTCAGGCCCTGCGCTACCTCGCGGCCATCTTCGTGTTCATGGTCGGCTTCAGCGCAGTGCTCCCCTACCTGACCCTGTTCATCACGGTCGACATCGGCGCGTCCGAGCAGGTGGCCCTGGCCCTCGCCGCGGCGACCCTGCTCGTGACCGGGCTTGCCGCGGTGGCCTTCGGGAAGCTCGCCGACCGCGTCGGCACGAAGCCGGTCCTGGTCATTGGCTGGGCCCTGCTGGCGATCGCGTCCTTCGGCGGCATCGTCATCCAGCGACTCCCTGAGACCATCGCTGTCGTGATCCTCGCTGGGGTCGGCAACGGCGCGGCCACAGCAGCCGGCTGGCCCCTGCTCGCGGCGCTGGTGCCGCCCGAGAAGACCGGTGTCTTCGCCGGGCTGAAGGCCGCCGCGGAATCGGTCGCCATCCCGGCCTCGGTCGTGGTGGCCGCGGAGCTGTTCCTGCCTCGGTTCAGCTACCGCGGCGTCTTCGTCCTCCTGGCCGGCGCCATCCTCATCGCGCTGTTCATCCTGATCCGCTACGTACGGGCGCCGGCGCTGCCGAATGTGGTCGCGGCGGTGACAACCTCGCCACAGGCTTGAGCCTGCTACCTATTTTGGTCTGTACCTGCGCAAAGACATTTTGAGTGACTCTCCGGGCGCTAGCCGGTCGTGCCCCGAACCTGGCGGGCCGACCAGGACTCCGTACAGATCGCGTTGTAGGGGCACTGGCTGCAGGTCCGCGACTCGGGCCGTTCCGGGTCGGCGGCGAACTGCCGAGCCCGGATCCTCGCCGCGGTCGAGCTGATCACCGCGCTGATCGCGCCCATCGCATCGGGCGTCGGCTTGACCTCGCCCCGCTGGCCCGACTCGAGGAAGATCAACGCGGTCTTCGCGGGCAGCTCGCCGAAGGTCTTCTGGTAGGCGAGCGCATAGACCGGCAGCTGCATGTTCTTCGCGGCCCGCCGCTGCGGCGTGTCCTCTTCCCCGTCGAGGACGCTTGACTTGTAGTCCGCGACCTCGGCGCCGGCGGCTGTCCGATCCACGCGATCCCACTGGCCGACCACCCGGTCGTTGCCGAGCATGAACGAGAACCGCTGCTCGACCAGGTCGGGCGGGGGCTTTCCGTTCTCGTCATCGAAAAACCGGCGCAGCGCGGTCAGCCCGGCTTCGAAGCGCTCGCTCTCGTGATCCGGCGAAATGAATCCCCCACCCACCCACGACGAGCGGAACGTCGCCTCGAGCTGTGCGAGCGTCGGCCGCTCGCCCTCCCGCTTGCGACGCAGGAAATCGGCGACCGCCCGATGCAGCGCGTTCCCGTAGACCATCGGGGGCGTCGGCAGGACCGGGATCCGAAGGACGTGGGCGAACCGGTAACGCAGCGGGCAGCGCCGGTAGTCGTCGATCTCGGTGAACGACACGGTCAACACGTTGTCGGCGCCCAGTCGCGGGAGCGGGCTGTCGACCTCAGCGGGCGGCGCGGCGAACCGTTGGAGCTCGTCGTACGCGGCGAGCCGAACGCTCTTCGCCGCGGGTCGCCGCCCGAGCGCCTCACCGATGAACCGGCTCGGCCGGTGGCCGCGCGTGCCGCCGTAGTCCGTCGCGCTGGTGAAGAAGAACGCCTCCTTGGCCCGGGTCATCGCGACGTAGGCGAGCCGCCGCTCCTCGGCCACGTGCCGGTCGCGGTCGCTCTGCGGCGTGCGGGCGAGGCCCTCGGGCATGCGCAGGTCCGGCAACCGCAGGCTCCCCGGCAGGCGTTCCTCGGTCGCGACCACCAGGTAGACGATCCCGAACTCGAGGCCCTTCGCTTTGTGGATCGAGAGCACATTCACCGCGGTCTCGGACTGCTCGAAGTCGGCAGCCGCCGGATCGTCGCCCGCCTCGCGGAGGAGCTGGAGGTGCGGGACCACGAACGCCGCGCGGTCCGAGGGAAGCGCCTTGCCGGCGCTCTGGACGAGCCGGAGGAACTTCGCGACATTGCGGCCCTGCTCGTCGGCCAGGGCGGAGTCCGGGTCGCGATAGCGGTCCAGCAGCTTCGAACGCTCCAGGAACTCGAACAGCAGCTCCGCGGTCGTCAGCTCGGCCGCCCGTCCCGCGTAGAGCTCGAGATCGCCGACGAGCTTCTGCGCAGCCGTCACCGCAGCCTCGGTGAACCCCGTCGCCTCTCCGCGGGCGACCTCATCGAAGAGCTCACGGAGCGGGCGCTGCCGCCGGCTCTGAGCCTCCGCCAGCTTGGCGAGCTCGCCGGGCGGGAAGGCGTAGAGCGACGACGTGGCGAGGAAGTAGACGTGCGGCGAGTCCGACGGGG
>DATJHW010000058.1:0-15110 GCA_035493615.1 Saccharimonadales bacterium (SeqCode)
CCACCTCCCCACCTGCGTCTGCGGTCACCGCGCGGGTTTGCGCGTCGTCTCCCGTCGGCCGTTGATGGCGGCTGACGCCGAGACGATGCGCAACCCGCGCGCCCGCAGCGCCAGGCTTCGCGTCGCCGAGAAGCTCGGCTCG
Source organism: Saccharimonadales bacterium (SeqCode) (assembly GCA_035493615.1). Taxonomy (GTDB): domain Bacteria; phylum Chloroflexota; class Limnocylindria; order P2-11E; family P2-11E; genus UBA4735. The sequence continues at coordinate 143 of DATJHW010000058.1, forward strand.
TGATCGCGTCCCAGGCGGTCCGGCTTGTTTCCGCGTCCCCGAAATGGGACTCACGCACCTGGCGTCCGTCGGCGGCGGGCTCAGCCCGCCGCTCCCGCGGCTCCCGACACGCCGTCGCGGTCAGCGCGCGCCCCCGGTCCCGGACGATCGTCGGTCGCGCTCCGGCCGCGGTGCGTGCCGCTTCATGGGATCTCCGGATCTTCGGGGCGGCCATCGCCGCGATCGTGTTCTGCTTCGCGCTGGCACTCGTGTACGTGTCACAGACGACGGCGCTTTCGGTCGCCGGATACGACGTGCAGAAGCTGGCGGCCCAGCGTGACGAGCTGCGCCGGCAGAACTCCCTCCTCGAGGTCCAGAGCGCGCGGCTCGACTCGCCCGCGCGCATCGCGACCGACGCTCAGCGTCTCGGCATGGTGCGCGCCCGCTACGTGCCGGTGATCCCCGCGCAAACGCTCATCGCGAAGCGCTGACCCAAGCTCGCGCGCGACGGAGGAAGGGTGCAGACGGTACGGCCCCGGCGTCTCCGCTTGCTGTTCGCGCTGTTCGCCATCGCGTCCCTCGTGCTGGCCGGCCGGCTCGCGTACTGGCAGACGTTCGGCCGGGCCGAGCTCCTCGCGCGAGCCACCGACCAGGTCCGCAGCGACCTGGTGGTCGCGGCGCATCGCGGCGTCATCAGGGATCGGAACGGGGCGATCCTGGCGACCACCGTCGAGCTCCGATCGCTCTACGCGCTGCCGAAGCTCGTCCCGGACAAACCAGCCGCCGCCCAGGCCCTCGGGGTGCTCTTGGGCCGTGATCCCGGACCGATCCGCGCGGCGCTCGACTCCGGCGCCGAGTGGCTCTACGTGCAGCGCTGGCTCCCCGAGGCGACGGCCAGCGCGATCGCCGCGCTGAACATCCCGGGCCTCGGATTCCAGAACGAACCCAAGCGCCTCTATCCGAACGACGCGATCGGCGCGTCGGTGCTCGGCTTCGTGAACGACAACGGCGATGGCGTGACCGGTATCGAGGGCTACTACGACGCGCAGCTGCGGGGGACCGATGGCCGCCTGGTCGTCGAACGGGATCCGGCGAATCGCGATCTCGCGGTCGGACTCCGCGAGGCCGTCGCGCCGCGGAACGGCGTCGACCTGACCCTCACCATCGACCTCGTCGCGCAGACGGCGGCCGAGCGCGAGCTCGCCGCGGCGATGAAGAAAGAGCACGCGACCAGCGGCTCCGTCCTGGTGGTCGACCCCACCGACGGGTCGATCCGGGCCCTTGCCTCTGCGCCGACGTACGACCCGGCCGCGGTCCGGGTCGCCGACCCCGAGGCACTTCGCGACCGTGCGATCGCCTGGCCGTACGAGCCGGGATCGACGATGAAGGCCGTGACGATCGCCGCGGCGCTGAACGAGAAGGTGGTCCAGCCGACGGATTGGTACAACGACGTCGGCTACACCGTCGTCGGCGGGCGCAGGCTGAACAACGCCCTCGGCAAGGCGTACGGGCCGACGACCGTGAGCCAGATCCTCGAGCGCTCGCTGAACGCGGGCGCGGCGTGGGTCGGGCAGAAGCTCGGCGCGCAGCGGCTGGCGGACTACTTCGCGCGGTTCGGCTTCGGGAAGCCGACCGGAGTGGACCTGGCCGGCGAGGTCAGCGGCACCGTGCGGCCGCTCGCCGAGTGGTATCCGGTCGACGTCGGCACGGCGTCGTTCGGTCAAGGGGTCAGCGCGTCACCGCTGCAGCTCGCGATGGCCTACGCGGCCCTGGCGAACGGCGGGACGCTGTACCGACCGTACGTGGTGGCGAGCCGGCGCGATGCGGACGGGGAGCACCGCACCGCGCCGGTCGCCGTCGATCAGGCCGTGACGTCCGAGACGGCGGCGACGCTGCGCGAGATGCTCCTGGCCACGGTCGACGACGGCATCGCGCATAACGCCTCGATCCCCGGGTTCAGCGTCGCGGGAAAGACCGGCACCGCACAGATCGCGGGTCCGGACGGCAACTACGTCGACGATCAGTACGTGAGCTCGTTCGCGGGGTTCTTCCCGGCCGATGATCCGAAGTACGTCGTCCTCGTCGTCCTCGAGAAGCCCAACTCGCGCCTGCTCGGCACCGTGACGGCCACTGACGCGTTCAAGGGCATCGCCCAGGACATCCTCCGTTACGCGCGCATCCAGCCGGACCGCAGGCCCTGAAAGATCCGCGGAGCCCTAGCATCGACGGCGTTGTTCACGCTCGAACGACTCCTCGCCGCGAGCGGCGGCCGGGTGGTGCGCGGGAGCCCCGACCCCGTTCTGCGATTCAGCGGCGGTGCCTACGACTCTCGATTGATCGAGGGCGGTGAGTGCTTCTTCGCGCTCCGCGATCAGCGCGATGGCCACGACTTCGTCCGTGACGCGCTTGCGCGGGGCGCGGCGGCCGCCGTCGTCGAGCACGACGTTCTCGACCTCGCCGAGGGTGCCGTGCTCGTCCAGGTGCCGAACGCGCAGAAGGCCCTGCGCGCGGTCGCCGATGCGGTGCGCGACGATCGGCCGATCCCGGCGGTCGCCATCACCGGCAGCGTCGGCAAGACGACCACGAAGGAGGCGACCGCGGCGACCCTCGGCGCCCGCTACCGCGTGCTGCGGACGATCGCCTCGTACAACAACGAGATCGGCGTGCCGCTCACGTTCCTCCGTCAGGAGCCGACCCACGAGGTCGCGGTCATCGAGCTGGGCTTCTACGTCCCCGGCGAGATCGCCGATCTCTCGCGGCTCGTGCGCCAGCGCGTGGGCATCGTCACCACGATCCCCGAGATCCCGGTCCATTTCGCGCGCACGCCGAGCGTCGAGGCGATCGTGAGCGGGAAGGCCGAGCTCGTCGAAGCGTTGCCCGAGGACGGGGTCGCGCTTCTCAACGCGGATGACCCGCGGGTACGGGGCATGGCGGCGCGCACGAGGGCGCGGGTGCTCCTGTACGGCGAGTCGGCCGAGGCGGACATCCGCGCCACCGACGTCCGCGACGCGGGGCTCGACGGGATCCGCTTCGTCGCGCACGTATCGGGCGAGCACGCCGAAGCGCACCTGCCGCTGCCCGGACGGCACCTCCTGACGAGCGGGCTCGCGGCCATCGGCGCGGCGGTCGTGCTCGGCGTGCCGCTCGACGAGGCGGCCGTCGGCCTCGCGACGCTCGAGCGGCCGGCCCACCGGATGAGCGTGCGCCGCGCGCCCGGCCTCGTCGTCATCGACGATTCGTACAACGCGAGCCCCGCGGCGGTGCACGCGGCGTTGGCGGTGCTGCGTGGCGTGCGCGGCCGGCGCGTCGCGGTGCTTGGCGACATGCTCGAGCTCGGCAGCCTCTCGGTCGGCGCGCACGAGGCCGTCGGCGCGGACGTCGCGACGAGCGCCGACGCGCTCGTCGCCGTCGGCGAGCTTGCCGGGACCATCGCCGCGGCCGCCGAGCGCAACGGGCTGCGCGACGTGCAGCGGGCCACCGACGGCGGAGAGGCGCTCGTGCGGCTGCGCCAGCTCCTCCGTCCGGGCGATACGGTCCTCGTGAAGGGTTCGCGCGCGCTCGCCTTGGACAAGCTGGCGGACGCCCTCGTGGGCACCGAGGCTCCGGCCTAGATGGCGATCCTGGCGCTCGGCGTGCTGCTCAGCGCGTTCCTGGTCGGTTTGCTGCTCGGCAGTCCGTACATCGGCCTGCTCCGCCGGCTCCGGATCGGTCAGAACATCCGACCAGAGGGACCGGCGACGCACCACGTGAAGCAGGGAACGCCGACGATGGGCGGCGCCCTCGTCATCGTCGTCGTCACCGCGCTCTGGCTCATCGTGCTGGCCGTTCTTCCGGAAGCGCAGCGCGCCGACTTCGTCCCACAGACGATCGTGCCGCTCGGGGCGCTCCTCGCCGTCGGCCTCCTCGGCGCGATCGACGACCTCGTCAACGTGCGGTACGGCTTCGGGATCCGCGGCCGTCACAAGCTCGTCTGGCAGTTTTGCGTGGCCGTCGTCGCGGCGGTGTACATCCAGCGGCACTTCGCGGTGACCGGGGTCTTCTTCCCGCTCGTCGGCGAGGTCGAGGTCGGCGCGATCGTGTTCGTGCTGGTCGCCGTGTTCGTGATCATGGCCACCTCGAACGGCGTGAATCTCACGGATGGGATGGATGGCCTTGGTGGCGGGACATGTGTCTTCGCATTCCTGTCCGTGGCGTTCATCGCCGCCGCTCGCGGTTACCCGTGGCTCGTTGTGTTCTGCGCGGCGATGGTCGGCGCGCTCCTGGCGTTCCTGTGGTTCAACGTTCACCCGGCCGAGGTGTTCATGGGCGACACAGGTTCCCTCGCGTTCGGCGCGACACTCGCGATCGTCGCGCTCACGACGGGATTCGTCCTGCTGCTGCCCGTCTTCGGGGTGATCTTCGTGGCCGAAACCGTATCGGTGATCCTGCAGGTCGGGAGCTTCAAGCTGCGCGGCAAACGCATCTTCCGGATGTCTCCACTGCACAACCATTTCGAGTTGATCGGATGGCCCGAAGAGAAGGTGACCATCCGGTTCTGGCTCATCGGAGCGCTCGCCGGGATCGTGGCAGCGATCCTCGCGTTCGCGACACCCGTCAAGTGACCTTGCTCGAGGACACCTGGGTCGAGCGGGATGGCGTCCTGCGATCCGGGGCGCTCGAGCGGATCGGGCTGGTCGCCGGCTTCACGACGCGCGCGCTCGGCAGCATGGCCGGCGGCGTCTACGCGCTCGAGGAGCAGGACCGCAATCGCGAGGCGCTCGCGAAGCGGCTCGGCTTCGACCGGGTGGTCCGGCTCAAGCAGGTCCATGGCGACACGGTCGTGCGCGCGGATGACGTCGGCACCCCCTGGCCGGAGGCCGACGCGATGTGGACGGCGACGCCCGGCCTGCTGCTCGGGGTCGCGGCGGCCGACTGCGTCCCGATCCTCGTTGCCGATCCGGGCGGGCCGATCGGCGCCGCCCACGCGGGCTGGCAGGGCACGAGCAAGCGGATCGCCGTCCGGCTCGTGGAGACGCTCGTCCGGAACGGCGCGGACCCCGGACGCCTCGTCGCGGCCATCGGTCCGTCGATCGGCCCGTGCTGCTACGTCATCGACGACACGCGCGCCGCGACGATCCGGGAGCGTCTCGGCGCGGACAGCGCCGACGTCCTGTTCGCCGGCCCCGACGGCCGCCCGGTGTTCGACCTCTGGTCCGCGAACGCGCAGCAGCTCGAGCAGGCCGGCGTCCGGACCATCGAACGCTGCGACGTCTGCACGCAGAGCGGTGGCGCCGACGTGTGGAGCTATCGCGGCGACAAGGGCCAGAACGGCACGGGGCTCGGCATCATCGGTCGGCCACGATGACGCTCGTCTTCGATCCCGATGTCGGCCCCGACGACTTCCGCGGCAGACGGGTCACGATCGTCGGCCTCGGGAAGGGCCGGGCGACCGCCGGCATCGCCCGGTTCCTCGTCGCGAATGGGGCACGCGTCACGATCAGCGATCCGCTCCCGCGCGAGAAGCTGAGCGAGGGCATCGGGCGGCTCGGCGACACGCCGGCCGAGCTCATCTTCGGGCCATCGAGCGACGACGCCGCGCTGGCCGATCCGGATTTCGTGTTCATCAACCAGGGCGTCCGTCCCCGTTCGGCGACCGTCCAGCGGGCGCTCCAACGCGGGATCCCGGTGCTCACCGAGATGGGGCTGTTCTTCCGGCTGTGCCCGGCGCCGATCGTCGGCGTCACCGGGACGAAGGGCAAGAGCACGACCTACAGCCTCATCACGCGCATCCTCGGGCACGGGCCAAGGCGCGTTATCGCCGGCGGGAACATCGGTACGTCGATCATCGACGTCCTCCCCACGATCGCGGCGAACGACATCGTCGTGCTCGAGCTCTCGAGCTTCCAGCTCGACACCCTTGGCCGCAGCCCGCATGTGGCCGTCGTCACGAACGTCCTCGAGGACCACCTCGACTGGCACGGCACGCGGGACGCCTACGTCGCCGCGAAGCGCAACATCCTCGCCTGGCAGGGCCCGCGCGACATCGCGGTCCTGAACCTGGACGATCCGACGTCCGTCGCGTTGCAGACCGGCGCGGCCTCGGAGGTCCGCGGGTACTCGCAGACGTTGCGGCCGAAGCGCGGCGCCTATCGCGACTCCGACGGGACGCTCGCGCTCGTCGACGGCCAGCTCACGACGCCGCTGCTCAACGAGCGCGAGCTGCGGATTCCCGGCCGGCACAACGTCTCGAACGCCCTGGCCGCCGCGATCGTCGGCGGCATCCACGGCATCGCGCCGGCCGACATCGCGGAGGCCCTGCGCTCCTTCGGAGGCCTGCCGCACCGGCTGGAGGTCGTGCTGGAGGCCGACGGGATCCTGTACGTGAACGACTCGCAGGGGACGACGCCGTACGCGACGATCCCGGCGCTCACCGCGTACGGCCGCCAGTCCGTCGTGATCCTGGGCGGCGTCTCGAAGAGCGCGGATTACGGCGAGCTCGCGCGTGCCGTCGTGCGCGATGCGCGCGGAGCGGTGCTCATCGGCCAGGCCGCGGACGAGATCGGCTCCGCCCTGGAGCGGGCCGGAGCCGCGCGAAAGCCGCTGCCCGTCGAGCACGCCGCGACGCTGCCGGACGCGGTGCGGAAGGCACGAGCGCTCGCCGAGCCGGGCGACGTCGTGCTCCTCTCGCCGGCCGCCGCCTCGTTCGACATGTTCTCCTCCTACGAGGAGCGCGGCGAGATCTTCCGGACGGCGGCGCGCGAGCAGGCCGGTGCCGGCGCATGAAGCGTCTGCGGCTGCCGACCCACACCGGATACGACCTCATGCTGCTCTCGGTCATCCTCGCCCTGCTCGGGATCGGGCTCGCGATGGTCTACAGCGCGAGCGGCATCAAGGCGCTCGATGCGCTGGACGACCCGCGCTATTTCCTGATCCAGCAATCGGCGTGGGTCGCGATCGGCCTCGCCGCGATGCTCGTCGTCGCGCGGATCGATTACCACCGCTACCGGCACTTCGCGCTGCCAGGGCTCGCGATCGCGGTCCTGCTCCTCGCGGCCGTCCTCGTGCCCGGCGTGGGGACCCGTGTCGGCGGCGCATCGCGCTGGCTGAGGATCTCGTCGTTCGCCGGGCTGCAGCCGGCGGAGCTCGCGAAGCTCGCGCTCGTGGTGTATCTCGCGTTCTGGCTTGCGGCGAAGCGCGAGCTCGTCGGCCGCTGGTCGGTGACCGTGCCGTTCGTCACGGTGCTCGCGCTCGTCGCCGCGCTCGTGATCGCCGAGCCGGACCTCGGCACCGCGATCGTGGTGGTCGCGATCGGCCTCGCGATGTACTTCGTCGCCGGTGCCCGGCTGGTCGAGTTCGGCGCGCTCGGCGGGCTCGCCACGATCTGCGTCGCCGCCGTCGCGGTCGTGCAGCCGTACCGACTCCTGCGGCTCACCACGTTCCTCGATCCCTGGAGCGAGCCGCAGGGCGCCGGGTTCCAGACGATCCAATCCATCTACGGCCTTGCGCTCGGTGGGCCGCTCGGGGAGGGCCTTGGGGCGGGGAAGGAGAAGTTCGGGTTCCTGCCCGCGCCGTACACGGACTCGATCTTCGCGGTGCTGGGCGACGAGCTCGGGCTGCTCGGGACGCTCACGGTGGTGGTCCTGTTCCTGGTGATCGCGTTCAAGGGCGTTCGCATCGCGCTCTCCGCGCCGGACGCGACCGGCACGCTGCTCGCGACCGGCGTGACCGTGTGGCTCGTGTTCCAGGCCTGGGTGAACATGGCGGTCGTCGCGGCGCTCCTTCCGATGACCGGGATCACCCTCCCGTTCATCTCGTACGGCGGCTCGTCCATCTGCGTCGGTCTCGTTGCCGTCGGTATCCTGCTGAACGTTGGACGGCAAGCGGTCGCGCGCGCGGACGACCGCGCGCCGGTGCAAGGTGCTCCTCGTGGGGGGAGGGACCGCCGGGCACGTCAGCCCACTGCTCGCGGTGGCGGAGGCGCTCGTCGCGCTGACGGCCGTCGATCTGCGGTTCATCGGTGGACGGCGCGGTCTCGAGGGTGATCTCGCCCGCACGGCGGGCATCGCCTTCCACGCGACGCCGCTGCCGTCCCTACGCGATCCCGACTCCCGGCTCGCGCTCGTGCTGCACGCGCTCCTCCTGCCGGTCGCGGCGATCGATGCGCTCGTCCAGCTGATCGGCTTCCGGCCAGATGTCGCCCTCACGAGCGGCAGCTTCAGCTCGCTGCCCGTCCTGTTCGCCGCGCGGCTCCTGCGCGTGCCGATCTATCTCTGGGTCGGCGACGCCATCCCCGGCCGCGCGCTGCGCGCCGTCGCCGGATGGTCATCAGGCATCGGCCTGACCTTCGAACCTGCGCGGTCGGCGGTGCCGCGTGCCCGCGCCGCCGTGACGGGCAATCCGGTCCGCGGTTCGCTCCTGCGGTGGACGAAGGCCGATGGCCGGCGCGCGCTCGGGATTCCGGCCGAGGGGCCGGTCGTGTTCATCACCGGGGGCAGCCAGGGCTCGGAGCGGATCAACTCGGCGACGCAGTCGGCGCTCACGCGGCTCGTGCGCCGCGCGTCGGTGATCCATCACACCGGACCCGCGCACCTCGCGCGGGCCCAGGCCGGCCGCGCGCTGCTGCCGGAGGCCGATCGCCCGCGCTATCAGCCGCATGGGTACCTCCACGACGAGATGGGCGCCGCCCTCGCCGCAGCCGACCTCGTGGTCGGCCGGGCGGGATCCTCCTCGATCGCCGAGCCGCTCGCCTTCGGCGTGCCGTTGGTCCTGGTCCCGTTCGGGGCGGCGATGAACGCCCATCAGGCCGCGAACGCCCGCGCTGCCGCGGAGCTCGGCGCCGCCGTGATCCTCCCCGAGAGCGACCTCGACGGCGACCGGCTCGTCTCGGTCGTGACCGGGCTGCTGGACGATCCGGGGAGGCTCGCGCGGATGGCCGCGAACGCGAAGGCCGCCGGCCGCCCCGAAGCGGCGGCGACGATCGCCCGCGCGATCCTGGCCCTCGGCGGGTGCCCGTAGTGCGGATCCACGTCGTCGGCATCGGCGGCATGGGCATGTCCGCGGTCGCGCGCATCCTGCTCGCGCGCGGGCACCGCCTCAGCGGCTCGGACACCGGCAGCTGGGAGCTCGCCGAGGCGCTCGCCCGCGACGGCGCGACGGTGCACCGGTCGTTCGACGCCGCGCACACCAAGGGCGCCGACGTGGTGCTGCGGTCGAGCGCCTACGGCGAATCGAATCCTGAAGTGCGTGCCGCGCTCGACGCCGGGATCCTCGTGTGGAAGCGGGAGGACGCCTGGCGTGAGCTCGCGCGCGGGGAGCGGGTCGTCGCGATCGCGGGCACCCATGGCAAGACCACCACCACCGCGCTGACCTGGACCGCCCTGCGCGCGGGCGGGGTGGATGCGTCGCTCATCTGCGGGGCGCCGCTTCGCGATCTCGGTACGAACGCGTACGCCGGTCGCGACCGGACGCTCGTCATCGAAGCCGATGAGTACGACCGGACGTTCCTTGCCCTGAAGCCGGAGATCGCGATCGTGACCAACGTGGAGCACGACCACGTCGACATCTTCCCCACGAAGGCCGACTACGACGGCGCGTTCAGGACGTTCGCGGGTCAAGTGGCCACGCTGGTGGCCTGCGCCGACGATCCAGGAGCGCGTTCGCTGACGTCGCCGCGGACGGTGCGCTACGGATTCGGCCCCGGCGCCGACTACCAGCTCAGCGATCGCATCGACACCGGCATCGGCCAGACCTTCATGCTCGCGGGGCCTGCCGGCCGCGCGCGGGTGACCCTTCGATTTCCGGGCACGCACAACGCGCTCAACGGCTCGGCTGCCGTGGTGGCCGCCGTCGCGTGCGGCGTTGCCCTGTCGGCCGCCGCAGACGCGTTCCACTCCTTCAATGGCACCGTCCGCCGTCTCGAGCCGCTCGGTGAGTCAGGCGGCGTGGTCGTGATCGACGACTATGCCCATCACCCCTCGGAGCTGCGCGCGTCGATCTCGGCCGTACGGCCGCGGGTCGCGCGCGGCGCGCGCCTCTTCGCCGTGTTCCAGCCGCACACGCCGAGCCGGCTCGCGGCCTTCTTCGACGACTTCGAGTCCGCCCTCGCGACCGCCGACGAGCGCGTGGTCGTCGAGACGTTCGCCTCAGCCCGTGAGCAGGCTGGTGGCGGTGACGCGCGACGGCTGGCCGCGCGGGCACGTGGTACGTACGCGCCGGACGTCGAGACGGCGGCACGCGAGCTGGCAGCGCGCGTGCGGACGGGGGACATCGTGCTCATCCTGGGAGCCGGTGACATCCGCCCGGTCGGCGAGCGGCTCCTGGCCCTGCTCGCCGCCGGCAGTCCGGCGTGAACGAGCTCGGCGGCGCGCGCGCCGAGCCGATGAGCCGGCACACGTCGCTGCACATCGGCGGGCCAGCCGACTACTTCGTGCGCGTGCGCAGCGAGGACGACCTCGTCGGCGCGGTCCGGGTGGCCCGCGAGGCGGAGCTTCCGACATTCATCCTCGGGGGAGGCACGAATCTGCTGGTCGCCGACGCGGGGATCCGGGGTGTCGTCTTCGCGAACACGTGGAGCGACGTCTCGGTCCACGGGACGGTGCTCGACGCCGCGTCCGGCACGCCACTCGCGAGCGTCGCGGCCGCCGCGGCGCGCAACGGCCTCGTCGGGCTCGAGTGGATGGCGACGGTACCCGGCACGGTCGGCGGCGCCGTCCACGGCAACGCCGGCGCGTTCGGCTCCGATACCGCGAGCGCGCTGATCGACGCGCGGCTCCTCGATCTCAACGGTGACATCTGGAACGCGAGCCTCGACGACCTCGAGTACAGCTACCGCACGAGCGCGCTGCAGGGGACGCCGACCATGGTCGTGCGCGCGCGGTTCCACGGGGATCCCGGCGACCGCGCATCGGCGGTGCGGCGGATCAAGGAGATCGCGAACGAGCGCATCGCGAAGCAGCCGCTCGCGCAACCGAATACCGGATCGATCTTCCGCAACCCCCCGGGCGACCACGCCGGCCGGCTCATCGAGGCCGCCGGCCTGAAGGGCACGCGCATCGGCGACGCGCTGGTGAGCGAGAAGCACGCGAACTTCATCGTCAACGCCGGTGCGGCGAGCGCCGCGGACGTCCGCTCGCTCATCCGGCGCTGCCAGGCCGAGGTGAAGGCGCGCTTCGGCGTCGACCTCGTCACCGAGGTCGAGCTCGTGGGAGAGTGGGACGAGGAATGACCACGAACAGGCGGATCCGGGTCGGGGTCCTGATGGGCGGCGCGTCGGCCGAGCGCCAGATCTCGCTCGCCAGCGGATTGGGCATCGCCGAGCACCTTCCCTCGGACAAGTACGAGGTCGTCATGCTCGACCCGCTCGCCCTCATGGCCGACAACGCGGCCCTTTCCGACGAGCAGCGCGCCATCGGCCGACAGCTCGCGCAACGCGGAGGGACGCCCGAAGCGCTGCCCGCGCGCGACCGGGAGCTGCCGGCGGCGATGCGCGAGCTCATGCAGCGTGCCTCATCGGCGCTCGTGCCGGCGACGGCGGCATTGATGCCCGCCGGCGGGCGTGACCGGATCGACGTCGCCTTCATCGCGCTCCACGGCCCGTGGGGTGAAGACGGCAAGCTGCAGGGCCTCCTCGACACGCTCGGCATCCCGTACACCGGCTCGGGAGTGCTCGCATCCGCGCTCGCGATGGACAAGGTGATGGCGAAGACGGTGCTCGAGGCGAACGGGCTCGACGTTCCCGACGGTGAGGTCGTGACCGGCGCGAGCGACGTGCCGTCGATCGTGCCACCCAGCGTCGTGAAGCCCGTCGAGAACGGCTCGAGCGTCGGCATCACGATGGTCGATGACGCGAAGGACTATCCGGCCGCGATCACCGAGGCGCTGCGGTATGACCGTCGCGCCCTCGTCGAGGAGCGGATCGCGGGCCGCGAGCTCACCGTCGGCGTCATCGGCGCCGACGAGCTGCAGGCGTTGCCGGTCATCGAGATCGTGCCGAAGCGCGCGTTCTTCGACTATCGCGCGAAGTACGACTCGAGCGCCTCGGACGAGGTCTGCCCCGCGCCGATCCCCGACGAGATCGCCGGGCGCGCGCAGGACCTCGCCATCCGCGCCCACCGGGCCCTCGGGTGTCGCGGCATCTCGCGCAGCGACCTCATGTGGGACGGTCGGCGCATGGTGCTGCTCGAGGTCAACACCATGCCAGGCATGACCCCGAACAGCCTTGTCCCGAAGGCCGCCCAGGTCGCCGGCATCTCGTACGGCGAGCTGGTCGACCGGCTCGTGAGCTGGGCGCTCGCCGATCGGGAGCAACGGCGTCGCTAGGGCACGCACGGGTCGCTCGCGTCGCTCCGCCCGCTCGCGGTTGCCCCCGATCCGCCGCCCGACGGGCTGGACGGCCCTGGCCGCCATCTGCGCCATCGGGGTGCTCGCGACCGCGCTCTCGGGGACGCCGCGCATCGCGAGCGTCTCGGTGGGGCCGACGAAGCACCTGTCCGGGGCGGCCGTGATCGCGGCCACCGGGCTGGTCGGGCGTCCGGTGTTCATCACGAGCGCGGCCGACGCGCGCGCCGCGCTCCTGCGCCTCCCTGCCGTCCGGGATGCGCAGGTCCGGATCGGACTCCCGGACGCGGCGCACGTCGATCTGGTGGAACGCGACGCCGTCGGACGGTGGGTCACCGGTGGCCTGGAGTGGTACGTGGACGCGGACGGCGTGCTCTTCGGATCGGTCGACGCGGAGGGCGCCCCACCGCTCCGCGCCATCGACGACCGCGGTGCGACGAAGACCTGCGCCGGCACGGCGGGGGGCCGGTGCGTCGATCCGGCCGTCGTCGCGGGGGCGGTCCGGCTCGCGCGCATCGGGCCCGGCGAGCTCCGGGCGGATGCGACCAAGCCCGAGGTGCACGTCGACGCGGTCCAGGGTCTCGTCGTGCGATCGGGTGCGGGGTGGGAGATCCGGTTTGGCAGCCCTGATGACCTCGAGCAGAAGCTCGCCAACGCGAAGCGAGTGCTCTCGGACAACCCGACCCGGCGGCTAGACTACGTCGACGTGCGCAGTCCGGACCGCATCGTCTTCAGCCCCCAATAATGGCGTTTTCACGCGGCGCGGCCGGGCCGTGCCGGCCCGCGCCGAGCCCCGTCCAGCCGAGCCCCGTCCACTAGATGTGGCTTCCGCTTCTCGGCCTGCTGGCCGGAGTCCTGCTCGGTCTTGCGCTGAAGCTCAACCTCCCGGTCGAGCTCGCGCGCTACACGGCGGTCGGCATCCTTGCCGCGCTCGACTCGCTGCTCGGCGCCCTGCGCGCGGAGCTCGAGGGTCACTTCGACACGCGGATCTTCCTCTCCGGCTTCTACACGAACGCGCTCCTGGCCGCGGGGCTCGCGTTCCTCGGAGACCGCCTCGGGATCGATCTCTACCTGGTCGCGCTATTCGCATTCGGCTGGCGGATATTCCAGAATGTGGCCGTCATCCGGCGACACTTCCTGTGAGCCGGTACGGCACGACGGGTGGGGACCGGGAGAGACTGACCCGAGGAGCGCCGAGTGCCTGAGCAGACCGTCCTCGTCTCCATCGACGTCGGTACCACCAAGGTGTGCGTCCTCATCGGCGAGGTCTCGCGTACCGGCGGTATCGACGTCATCGGCTTCGGCCAGGCACCGTCCGACGGGCTCCGCAAGGGTGTCGTCATCGACATCGATCGCACGGTGCAGTCCGTCACGGCCGCGGTGGAGGCCGCCGAGCGCCTGTCCGGCTTCAAGGTCCGGTCGGCGTTCGTCGGCATCTCGGGGAACCACATCAGCTCCCAGAACTCACGGGGGATGGTGGCCGTTTCGGGTCATCACCGCGACGTCGCGCGCGAGGACACCGTCCGCGCGATCGAGGCCGCGCGCGCGGTCTCGATCCCGAACACGCGCGAGATCCTCCACGTCATCCCGCGCGGGTACGTCGTCGACGGGCAGGAGGGCGTCCGCGACCCGATCGGCATGAGCGCGGTCCGGCTCGAGGTCGAGACGCACATCGTGACCGCCTCGCAGTCCGGCGTGCAGAACCTGACGAAGTGCGTCCAGCGCGCGGGAGTCGAGATCGACGAGCTCGTGCTCGCGCCATTGGCGACCGCCGAGGCGGTGCTCACCGACGAGGATCGCGAGCTCGGCGTGGCGCTCCTCGACATCGGCGGCGACACCACCGACCTCGCGGTGTTCCACGACGGCTCGATCGCCCATGCCGCGACCATCCCGATGGGCGGCAAATCGATCACGAGCGACCTCGGGATCGTCCTCCGGGTGACGCCGGAGGTCGCGGAGAGCCTCAAGCTGCGCCAGGGAAGCGCACTGCCCGTGGACGTCGATCCCGACGAGGTGGTCCAGATCACCTCCATCGGCGAGGAGGTGGCCCACGGGGTCACCCGGCGGACGGTCGCCCAGATCATCGAGGCCCGGCTGAACGAGATCTTCGAGGCCGTCCAGCAGGAGATCGCCGCCGCGGGCGCCACGAACCGGCTCCAGGCCGGCCTGGTGCTGACCGGCGGCGGCTCGATGCTGAACGGGATCAACCGCGCGGCCCGGGACCAGCTCGGGATGAGCGCCCGGGTGGTCGGCCCACAGAACCTCGGTGGTCTGACCGACCAGGTCTCGACGCCGCCCTACGCCGCGGCGTCGGGACTGCTGCTCTGGGGTGCCAAGAACTGGACCCTGGACGACGATCGCACCGGAAGTCGGTCCCTCGACGGCCTCTCCGGCCGGATCGGCAAGCTGTTCCGCGGCCTGATGCCCTGATCGATGAACGGGTCACGCGCCTGGCGCGTGGCCCGGGAGGACGGCCCATCGCGGCAACGCCGCTCGTCGCTGACCGCTGCGCCGCTGCAGAACGCATCGCGGCACCCGCAACATTGACGCAGCCCTTGAGTTGAGGCGTATAGTCGCGACAACTGAATAAGACCCCATGTACGCACTCGGGGGAGGGGCAGCGACATGGAGAACATGCTTCCGAAGGAGGCTGCCCCTCATGCCGCTACGGTCG
>DATJHW010000059.1:0-43400 GCA_035493615.1 Saccharimonadales bacterium (SeqCode)
GGGATTTCGCGCGGCTTCGACGGTGGGTGATACCGGCATGCCGTGTGCTCGCATGCTCCACGGGTGACCATCCAGCCGTTCTTCGTCACGCACGGCGACCGTGGGCTCGGAGGGGTCCGGGTCACGCGTGCCAAACCGTTCGAGGCCGCGCACGCGTATCGGCATCCCTCGTTCGGCCACGCCGCGCGCGTGCACGGCCACAACTACGTGCTCACGGCAACCATCGCCGGCAGCATCGATCCGGAGACGGACTTCCTCGTGGATTTCCGCGACCTCGACGGCCTCCTCAAGGAGGTCACCGGGCCGCTCGACCATCGCCGGCTCGATGTCGAGTACGCCGCACTTGCGGGACGCGAGGCATCGGCCGAGGCGCTCGCGGTCACCCTGTTCGACGAGCTCGCCGGGCGGGTCGCGGCGCGCATCCCGCGCGCGAGGCTCGCGGCCGTCAGGCTTGCCGAGAACGACACGCTCTGGGCGGACGCCGGTGGAGGTACGGACGTGGAGGTCACACGCGCATATGGATTCTCGGCGGCGCATCGCTTGGCTGACGCGAGCCGCTCGGACGAGGAGAACCGCCGGATCTACGGCAAGTGCGCGAATCCGCAGCCGCACGGCCACGACTACCGGTTCGAGGTCACCGTTCGCGGACCGCTCGATCCGAAGCTCAGCACGGTGACCGACCTCGGAGCCCTGGATGCGGCCGTCGATGAGCTCGTCGTGTCGCCGTTCGACCACCGGTATCTGAACGTCGAGGTCGAGCCGTTCGGTCAGGTGCTCCCCACCGCCGAGCGCATCGCTGAACGGATCTGGCAGCTCCTGGTGCCACGCGTGCCCAAGCTCGCGCGGGTCGTCGTGTACGAGACGCCGCGGTCGGCATTCACATACGAAGGGCCCGGGCGCTGAGCCTCGCACGACGCCGGGCGTTCGTGAGCGGCGCATCGAGCGGGATCGGCGCCGCCGCCGCGCGGGCCCTGACAGCGGAGGGCGCTCGCGTAGCGCTCGCGGCCCGGGACCAGTTGGCCCTCGACGCGCTGGCGGCGGAGCTCGACGGCGCGATCGCGACGCCGTGCGACGTTCGTGAGCCGGCTTCGGTCGCCGCGGCCGTGGCGGCGGCAGCGCGCGCATTCGACGGGCTCGACCTCGTGGTGACGGCCGCGGGCGTCGGGCGGTTCGGCGAGCTCGAGACGTTCGGCGTGGAGGACTGGGATCTCGTCTTCGACGTCGGGTTACGGGGTACGTTCCTCGTGGTCCAGGCGGCGCTGCCGCACGTACCGTCTACGGGAGCCGACGTCATCACGATCTCGTCGGTGGCCGCGATCCACCCGTTCCCCGGATCGGCCGCGTACTGCGCGATGAAGGCCGGGGTGCGGTCCTTCGCCCAGGTCCTGGCGGCAGAACGGCGCGGCCGGGGAGTGCGGGTGACGAACATGGTCGTCGGCTCGGTCGATTCGCCGTTCTGGGACCGGGCGGGCGGCACGGAGCTCGCGCGGGACCGGATGTTGCGGCCGGAGGACGTGGGTCGCGCGATCGCGTGGGCCGCGGCGCAACCGCCCGGAACGAGCGTGGACGAGATCGTGTTGATGCCGAAGGACGGGATCTTGTGAAGAAGCGAGGTGGCTGACATGGCGACCGAGGAATCTGGCCTGCGCCGCCTGGTGCGGACCATGGGCATATCGCGCGGCGGGGTCGCCGAAGATTTCGATCCGGACGAGCTCGAGAACGAACCCCCGGAGCCCGGCACGCGGGTCGCGCGGGTCGCCGCGGCGTTCCGCGGCGTGCTCGAGGCCCTCGACCTCGACCTCTCCGATCCGAACCTCACGACGACGGACGTGCGCGTGGCGCGCGCGTACGAGGAGCTGTTCGTCGGTCTCCGCGAAGGTGGAGAGCCGACCTGGAAGTCGTTCCCGAACACCGACCACTACTCGCAGATGGTCAGCGTGCTCGACGTGCCGTTCTTCTCCTTGTGCGCGCACCACTTCCTGCCGTTCTTCGGATCCGCGCACGTTGCGTACATCCCCGGCGATCAGATCGTCGGGTTGTCCAAGCTCGCCCGGCTGGTCGACTTCTACGCGCGGCGGCCGCAGATCCAGGAGCGCATGACGGAGCAGATCGTCGCGTGCCTGAACAAACGGCTCGACCCGAGGGGCGCGATGGTCGTCGTGCAGGCGCGTCACTTCTGCATGGAGATGCGCGGCGTCTCGAAGCCCGGCGTCCTCACCACGACCAGCGCGCTCTCGGGCGCCTTCGAGGAGGACCGTGTGCGTCAGGAGTTCCTCAGCCTCATCCCATCGCGGACGTCCACCGCCTAAGGGTGCGCGTCGCTCTCGTCTCGCCGTTCGTCGCGGCGATCGACGAGCGCGCGCCGCAGATCGGCGGCGCGCAGGCGGTCGTCGCCGACCTCGCGCGCGGCCTGGCCGCACGCGGCCACGAGGTGACGCTGCTCGCTCCGCGCCGCTCCTTTGTCACCGGCGCTGTCATCGTCGACCTCGGGATCGACGCCGATCCGGCGGCCGCGCTCGGGCGGAAGAACAGCGACGCCTCGCAGGACACCGCGTTCGCCGCGGTCGCGGATTGGCTGGCGTCGCGCTCCTTTGATGTGGTGCACGGTCACGCGTTCGATGCCCCGGCGTTCGCCCGGCTTCGCGGCCCGCACGTGCTGCACACGATCCACCTCCCGCCGATCGACCCGACGGTCGTCGCGGCCGTTCGGGCCACGCCGGCCACGCTGGCCACGGTGTCGGAGAGCTGCCGCGCCGCCTGGCGAAGCGAAGGCGCGAGCGTCCGCGAGGTGCTTCCGAACGGCGTCGACCTCGCGGCCGTCCCGGCCGGTGATGGCACGGGCGGATACCTCGCCTTCGCCGGGCGGATGAGCGCCGAGAAGGATCCCGCGGCCGCGTGCCGCGTCGCGCGAGCCGCCGCGACGCAGCTCCGCCTCGCCGGTCCGATCTACGACGAGCGGTACTTCGCGCGCGAGGTCGCGCCACTCCTCGGTGACGGCATCAGCTACGAGGGGCCGCTCGACCGCGCGGCGCTCTGGCGGATGCTCGGCGCGGCGACGGTGACCCTGCAGCCCGCGCGGTGGGACGAGCCGTTCGGCATGGTGGCCCTCGAGTCGATCGCCTGCGGGACTCCGGTGGTCGCGTACCGCCGCGGCGGCCTCGCCGACGTGATCGTCGACGGTCTGAGTGGCTGCCTGGTGACGCCGGGCGACGAGGCCGGCCTGCTCGACGCCGTCGGGACCGCGGGCGGACTCTCGCGCGCGGCCTGCCGGGCCGACGCTGGGCGGCACGATCTGGGCCGGATGCTCGACGCGCACGAGGCGCTGTACCGCCGGCTCAGTTGAGCAACGCGTCCTCGCGCTCGTGCTTGTCGACGATGGCCCGCGCCTCGTCGCGTTGTTTGCCGGCGTCGATCTGCTCGAGCTCCTCGGCGGGTCGGACGCGCCACCCCAGGCGGTAGACGAGGTCGCCGCCGATCCATGCCGCGACGAGGAGCGCGGCGTTGAGGGCCACGAGCAGCTCGAGCCTGCGCCGCGGGACCAGGATCGCGGCTGCGCCCACCGCGAGACCGGCGCTGTTGATGAGCCCGTGCGTTGTGGCGGGCGAGCGCACGGGATGATCGGTCGGGATGGTCAGCCAGTCCCACCAGCCGATGGTCCCCGCGACGCACGCCGAACCGAACGCGAGCAGCGCGGACGTCCGCGCGGCGTACCGGGTGCGCGGATCCGGCCGCGTGCGCTCGATCGCGGCCGCGAGCAACGCCGCCGGGATCAGCGCGGCTGGAAGGTCGGACAGCATCGCGTGCAGCGGATGGCCATGGACGACCGGGTGCAGGAGCTTCATAGCGTTCCTCCAATGCTGATGACCAGGCCCGAACCCTCGGGATCGTGTGGCCGGCCGTCGAGTCCTCCGTACAGGCGGGCCTCGCGGCCCTGAAGGGCTGGTTCATCGCGCGACCACGCGCGGACCTCCGTGGTGGCTTCGGCGAGCAGCGCTTCACCGCGGAGGTAGCGATACGTGGTCCGGTAGCGATGGGCATCGACCGCGGACCATCGCTCATGCCGCTGAACGCCGTCAGGGAGGATCGCCTCGCGGACGAGCCCGTTCGCCCGCGCCCGCGCGTCGTCCGCGACAGTCACGCACAGGGCGTCGACGACGACCCGGCGTGCCACCCGTCCGGCCTCGTCGAGCGCGCGCACGCGCTCGCCGTCAGCGAGGAGGTGCGCGAACGGATCGTTCGCCGCGATCGCCAGATCGAATCGGCCGGCCCCGAACGGCAGGTCGCGCATGTCGGCGTGCACGAATCGGAAGCCGGGCTCGCTCGGCAGGAGCGCGGTGAGCACGTCCACGCCGATCACCTCGGCTCGGCCGGCCAGCGCCCGCGCGAGCCGGCCGTTCCCGCACCCGAGATCGAGCACGGATCGGACGGCCGTCCGTTCCACAAGGTCGCACCACGACGCGAGGTCGGTGCGGAGCGCCATCTCGCGCTCGTAGAACGGCGCGACGGTCGCGTAGTAGCGGCGGAGCTCGGGTGACGCGGTCGGGGCGCGCATCCTTCAGCGGCGAGCACCGCCCGTGCCACGCTCGAATCGGCGAGCCTGCGGGACGACCGTGATCCGGTCGGGCAGAACAGCCCGGGCGATGCGCGCCGCCGCGATCACGAGCGCAAAGAACAGCCGCTCGCCCGCGCGATAGCGGAGGCCGAACGGCGCCCGCAGGGGAGCCGGCACGAGGGCCGCGGCGAGCGCATCGCTCGGCCAATAGAACGGCGGGGGGACCCAGCCGAACGGACGCAGCACGTCGCGCCCGACGCGCCGGCTCGTGGCATCAGGTCGCGCGACGCGCTCGAGCATCAGCCGTTCGTAGCGCTCGAGGTCGGCGAGCGTCGCCGGGTGCAAGTCCGTCGGGACGCCGAGGAGCGCGGCGATCGGCCGCGCCTCCTGCCAGTAGGCCTCGCGGTCATGCGCCGAGAGCCGTCCGGCCACGGCTTCGTAGAGCCGCAGGGATGTGAGGACGAGCGTCGCTTGGACCCAGAGCAGCAGCGTGGGATCGCGGGCGTCATACGTCTCCCCGCCGGCAGCCGTTCCCCGGACCGGTCCATGGCGGCGGTCGATCCGGCGCAGCGCCGCTCGGGCGACGCCGGGCTCGGCGAAGACGACGGCAAGGGTCGTGTTCAGCGTGCGCCGCAGGCGGCCGATCGGGTGGCGCCGGAAGGCCGAGTGCTGGTCGACGCCCGCGGCCACGAGCGGGTGAGCGACCTGCATGAGCAGCGCAGCCGTGCCGCCGAGGAGCAGGAACATCTCGCGGTCCAGGCGGCGCGCGACGGACGGGTCTGGCAGCACCGGCTCGGGCACACTTCCTCCGTGCGCTCGTTCGGGTACGCGATCCAGGGTCTCGCGTACCTCGTGCGGACGCAGCGCAACTTTCGCATCCATTTGATCCTCGCGCTCGCCGCCGCGACGATCGGGCTGATCGCGGGTCTGGGCGCAGTGGGCTGGGCGGTCCTCATCCTGACCGTCGCGCTCGTCGTGATCGCCGAGGGCCTGAACACCGGGATCGAGCTCGCGGTCTCGCTCGCGTCGCCCGACGTGCGGCCGGAGGCGAAGGCCGCGAAGGACATCGCCGCCGCGATGGTGCTTCTGGCGGCGATCGCCGCTGTCGGCGTCGGAGCGGCGCTCTTCGGTCCCCGCCTGATCGGGCTCTTTCGCCCGTAAACTACGGGTCATGCCGGCCATCGACCGAGGCCGCGTCGAGCACGTCGCCGGCCTCGCCCGCATCGCCCTCACCGACGACGAGCTCGACCGGTTCACCGGCCAGCTGCAGGTCGTGCTGGGAGCGATCGAGCAGCTCAAGGACGTCGACACGTCGGATGTCCCGCCGAGCGCGTCCGTCCTGCCGCTCGAGAACGTCATGCGCGAGGACGAACCGCGCCCGAGCCTACCGGTGGATGTCGTGCTCGCGCAGGCTCCCGACCGCGAGGGAGACTTCTTCCGCGTGCAGGCGAGCCTCGGGGAACGCCCGCCCGATGCGTGAGCTCCCGCGCACGATCACGGAGACGGCGCAGCGCTTGCGGGCCCGAGAGCTGTCCGCGGTCGAGCTCGCGAACGCGTTCCTCGACGCGGCGCGTGCGGACCCGTTCAACGCGTGGCTGCACCTGGCCGAGGATCACGCCCGGGCGCAGGCCACCGCGGCGGACGCGGCGCTCCGTGCCGGCGACGCGCCGGTGCTCACCGGCGTGCCGTGGGCGTGCAAGGACATCATCGGCACCAAGGGCATCGTCACGACGGCCGCCTCGAAGATCCTGGCCGGCTACAAGCCCGCCTACTCGGCCACGGTGGTGACGCGGCTCGACGAACGGGGCGCGGTGATGCTCGGCAAGACGAACCTCGACGAGTTCGCGATGGGCAGCTCGAACGAGAACTCGGCGTTCGGCCCGGTGCGCAACCCGTGGGACCGCTCGCGCGTTCCGGGCGGCTCGTCGGGCGGATCGGCCGCCGCGGTCGCGGCGGGCCAGGCGGTGTTCGCGCTCGGCACCGACACCGGCGGGTCGATCCGCCAGCCCGGCGCGCTCTCCGGCGTCGTGGGGATGAAGCCGACGTACGGCCGCGTGCCGCGCTACGGAGTCGTGGCGTTCTCGTCGTCGCTGGACCAGGTCGGCCCGCTCACGAATTGCGTCGAGGACGCGGCGATCGTGTGCGAGGCGATCTTCGGGATCGACCCACACGACGCGACCACCATCGACCGCCCGATCGACGTGCGCCGGGATCTCGATGCCGGCGTGCGCGGCCTGCGCCTGGGCGTGCCGCGCGAATACTTCAGCCCCGCGGGGGTCGAGCCGGGCGTGACCGCCGCGATCCGCGCGGCGATCGCGCAGTTCGAGAAGCTCGGGGCCGAGATCGTCGACGTGAGCCTTCCCTCGACCGACAAGGGCCTCGCCGTCTACTACATCATCCAGCCGTCGGAGGCCTCCGCGAACCTCGCGCGGTACGACGGCGTGCGCTACGGCCTCCGGGTCGCCGGCCGCGATCTGGTCGATACGTATCGCAAGACGCGCGGCGCGGGCTTCGGGCCGGAGGTGAAGCGCCGCATGATCCTGGGCACCTACGCCCTGTCGGCGGGGTACTACGACGCGTACTACGTGAAGGCCCAGAAGGTCCGGACGATCATCAAGCGCGAGTTCGATGCCGTGTTCGAGAAGGTCGACGCGCTCGTGACGCCGACCTCGCCGACGGTCGCGTTCCCGATCGGCGCGAAGGCCAACGACCCGCTCCAGATGTACCTGAACGACGTCTTCACCCTGCCGGTCAACATCGCCGGGCTGCCCGGATTGTCGATGCCGTGCGGACTCTCGGACGGCCTGCCCGTGGGCCTGCAGATCATCGCCAACTCCTATCAGGAGCGGACGCTGTTCCGCGTGGCCGCGGCGTTCGAGGGCGCGACGGAGCATCATCAGCGGCATCCGATGAGGGCCGCATGACGCTCGCGAAGCGATCGCTCACCAGCGCCAGGGTGGCGCGGCTTCCGGCGAGCGGGATCCGCCGGTTCTTCGATCTCGCCGCCGGCATTCCTGGCGTGATCTCGCTCGGCGTCGGTGAGCCGGACTTCGTCACCCCCGACGCCTTCCGCGACGCGGCGGTGCGCTCGATCAAGGAAGGCAAGACCCAGTACACCTCGAACTACGGCCTGCTCGCGCTGCGCGAGGCGATCGCGGCGCATACGAAGCGGCGGCGCGGCGTGTCCTACGACCCGCTGAGCGAGATCCTCGTCTCGGTCGGGGTATCGGAGGCTGTGGATCTGGCGCTCCGCGCGACGTTGAACGACGGCGACGAGGTGATCGTCGCCGATCCGTCCTACGTCGCGTACGTCCCGGGCATCGTGCTCGCCGGTGGGGTGCCGGTCGCCGTGCCGACCGACGAGGCGAACGCCTTCCGCCTGCTCGCGGACGACGTGCGCAGGGCGATCACGCCGCGCACGCGCGCGATCCTTCTCGGCTTCCCGAACAACCCGACCGGCGCCATCCTCGAGGCCGAGGACATCCGCGGGATCGCGGCCCTCGCGAAGGAGCACGACCTCCTCGTGTACTCGGACGAGATCTACGACCGTCTCGTATACGGCACCGAGCACCACTCGATCCTCGACGAGCCGGACATGAAGGAGCGGACGATCTACCTCGCCGGCTTCTCGAAGGCGTACGCGATGACCGGCTGGCGGGTCGGCTACGCGTGCGCCCCGGCCGAGATCATCGAGCAGATGATGAAGATCCATCAGTACACGGTGATGTGCGTGCCGACCGCCGCGCAGTACGCCGCCCTCGAGGCGATGCGCGGCGGCGAGGCCGAAGTTCAGCGGATGGTCGCCGAGTATGACCAGCGACGCCGCCGGATGTACGAGCGCTTCAACGCGATGGGCCTGCACTGCTTCGAGCCGCGCGGCGCGTTCTACTGCTTCCCCAACGTCGCCTCCACGGGGCTGTCCGACGACGAGTTCTGCGAACGCCTCCTCAAGGAGGAGCAGGTCGTGGTCGTCCCGGGGAACGCGTTCGGTGGGCGGGGTGTCGGGCACGTGCGCGCCTGCTACGCGGCCTCGATGGAGAAGATCGACGCCGCCTGCGATCGCATCGAGCGGTTCGTGGGACGGCAGCGGCACTGATCGACTGGGAGCGCGCCTTCGAGAAGGCGCTCGTCGCGGGCGACCCGCTCGCCGCGTCGGACATCCTGCGACGGACCGGCCAGCACGGGTGGGTGAAGAAGTCCGAGTACTCAAGGGCTGCCGCGATCGTGCGCACCCAGAGCGCGTCGTCGCTCGTCCGCCGCGATTGGGCGACCCGGCTGCTCCAGCATCCCCGCCGGGTCGACAAGGAGCTCGCCGCGGTCATCCTTCGGCCGCTCGTCACGACGAACCGTGCCGATGTGGAGCGGGCGATCCACCGGCTCGCGCGCGACGAGGACTGGGAGGTCCGTGAGGCCGCCGCGTCGCTGCTGGGCGATTGTCTCGAGCGCGCGTTCAACGAGTACCTTCGCCCCGCGCAGGCCTGGGTCGCGACGGGTGACGCCCGGCTGCGCCGGGCGGTCGTCGTCGCGGCCAAGTACGCCGCCCGCAGCCGGCACCCCGAGCGCGCCGAAGCGCTCCTCGACCTCATCGAGCCCGCGCTCTCCGATCGCGATGAGTACGTCCGGCGCAACCTGGGGCCGTTCGCGATCGGCGACCAGCTGCTCCGGTCCTACAGCGACGCCACGTTCGCGCGGCTCGAACGCTGGGCCCGCGATCCCGACGAGAACGTTCGCTGGAACGTCGCCTCCGTGTTCACGAGCGCGTCCGGCGCGAAGGTGGCCGAGCGGGGCTTCGGCATCCTGTCGTTCCTCGCAAGCGACACGCGGCCCTTCGTCACACGCGCCGTCAGCGCCGCGGTGCGCAACATCCTGAAGCGACGGCCCGAGCTGCGCGACGCGGTCGCCGAGTGGGACGGCGGGACGCGGGCGGCCGTGCAGCGTGCCCTGCAGCCGGCGGCCGAAGCGAGCGCCTGATGGGCACCCGCTACGAGGATCAGCCGGTCGAGCAGTGGGCGGGTCCCGAGTCCCTCGACCCCACGCCGGTCTGGAAGCAGTACCTGCTCGTCGCCGCGTTCGTGCTCCTCGCCCTCCTGCTCGTCGCGTTCGTCGCGTACAACGCGCTCGCGGTCGAGCTCGCCACGCCGCCGGCGACGTTGATCGGTGGGCGGGTCGTGCTCGCGGCGTCGGACATTCCCGGCGTCGGCGGGATGCCGAAGCGCTTCGGTCCTCCGGTCAGCCGCAACGACGGCGCGTTCTACCTCGTGCAGCCTTCCCGAGGCGAGGTCATCGCGATCAAGGAGAACTGGCGACCCGAGGGCGCGGCGTTCATCTGCTGGATCGAGCCCGAGGATCCGCGACTCGCGCCGATCGACGGGAACGCCACGTTCGGACGGGGTGGCTGTGACTACGGAGGCTTCGGAAAGGTTCAGCCATCGGTGTGGGACGCACGCGGCGAGCCGATACGGGGCACCGATCAGCCGCTGGACCGGTATCTTGTCTCGGTGGAGGGCGAAAAGGTCGTCGTCAATACAAGTCGCGTGATCAGTGGCGTGCGCAAGGTACCGGCACCCTCCGACCCGACGTTCCGGTGACCGTGGCAACGCGCTACGAGACGATCATCGGCATCGAGTGCCACGTCGAGCTCGACACGCGCTCGAAGATGTTCTGCGGCTGCTCGGCGAAATGGTTCGGCGCCCCGCCGAACAGCCTGACCTGCGAGGTCTGCCTCGGCCTCCCGGGCGCGTTGCCATACCCGAACCGCAGGGCGATCGAGCTTTCGATCGCGGCCGGCATCGCGCTCCACTGCGAGACGCCCGAGCACACGAAGTTCGACCGAAAGAACTACATGTACCCGGACCTGCCGAAGGGCTACCAGATCTCGCAGTTCGACCTGCCGCTCTCGGTGAACGGCTGGCTCGAGATCCCGGCGGACGACGGATCGACGAAGCGCGTGGGCATCCGGCGCGCGCATCTCGAGGAGGACACCGGGAGCCTCATCCACGCCGGGGGCGCGACGCTCGTGGACTTCAACCGCTCCGGCACGCCGCTGCTCGAGATCGTGTCCGAGCCCGACCTCCGGTCGGTGGGCGAGTCCCTCGCGTACCTCGAGGCGCTGCGCGAGCGACTGGTCTACGCGGGTGTCGCCGGATTCAAGCTCGAGGAGGGCGGGGCGCGGTTCGACGTGAACGTTTCCATCCGGTTCGACGACGGCGGCGCGACGCGCTGGCCGCCGCAGAGCGAGATCAAGAACCTCAACAGCTTTCGCGCGCTCGAGGAGGCCGTGCCGTTCGAATCCGCGCGCCTCTGGGACGAGTGGGAGAGCGGCGGCGAGCTGCGCACGCGCACGGGCAAGATCACCGTGGGCTGGAGTCCCGACAAGCGCCGCACGTATCTGCAGCGCACGAAAGAGGAGGTCGACGACTACCGGTACTTCCCCGAGCCGGATCTCGTCGCGCTCGCGCCCGACCGCGCGATGGTCGAGCGCGTCCGTGCCGCGCTCCCCGAGATGCCGAGCGAGCGCCGCGCGCGCTTCGTGTCGCAGTACGGCCTCTCGGACTACGACGCGCGGGTGCTTGTGTCCGACCGCGCGCTCGCCGACTGGTTCGAGTCCGCGGTAACGGCCGCGCCATCGGAGGCCAAGCGGGTCGCGAACTGGGTGACCGGCGAGCTGCTCGGGCACCTCAAGGCGGTCGATCTGCCGCTCGCGCAGCTCAAGATCACGCCGGCGCAGCTCGGAGCGCTCGTCGGGCTCATCGGCGCCGGGTCGATCAACACGACCGCGGCCAAGGTCGTGTTCGGCGAGATGCTCGCGAGCGGGCGCGAGCCGGGCGCGATCGTCGCGGAGAAGGGCCTGTCGCAGGTCTCCGACGAGGCGGCCATCGCGGCCGCGGTCGATGAGGCCATCGCGGCGAACCCGAAGGTCGTGGCCGACATCCGCGCGGGCAACCGGCGCGCGATCTCCGGGCTCATCGGTCCCGTCATGAAGAAGATGGGCGGGCGGGCCAACAGCGCGGTCCTGAACCGGATCATCGCCGAGCGCGTGAAGTGAGCGTTCCGCTCGAGGAGGTCGTCGCGTTCCTCGACGGGAAGCTCGAGACGGAGAAGTTCGACGAAGAGGCCTCGAATGGCCTCGTGCTGCGCTCATCCGGGACCGTCAGCCGGGTCGCGTGCGCGGTGAACACGTCGTTCCACGCGATCGCGCGCGCGAAATTCACGGACTGCGACCTGCTCATCGTCCACCACCGGACCTGGCCCGAGATCGATCTGGAGCTCGCTCCCCAGAAGCTCGACCGGCTGAAGGACAACGGCATCTCGCTGTACGGAGCGCACTCCGCGCTCGACGGCGCCGCCGGTTTCGGCAACCCCGATCTGCTCGCCGCGTCGCTGGGCGTCATCGTCCAGGAAAGGTTCCTCGAGTACCACGGCGGGATGGCCGGGATCGTCGGCCGCCATGACCGGACGTTCGCCCAGCTGGCGGAGCGGATGCGCGACGTCCTCGGCGTTCCGATCGAGGCGTGGGAGAACGTGCCGAGCTGCAGGCGCGTCGCGATCGCGACGGGGGGCGCCGGTAACACGACCATGCTCGAGGAGGCTCGCCAGCATGGCGCGGACACCTACGTCACCGGTGAGGGCAGCATGTACACGAAGCTGTACGCGCGGGAGCGCGGGATCAACCTCATCTTCGGCTCGCACTGGGCGACCGAGACGCTCGGCGTGAAGGCGCTCGCATCACAGCTCGAGGAGCGGTTCGGGCTTCCCTGGGTGTTCATCGCGGAGCAAGAGGACATCCGCTAGCGCGGGCGCCTCTGGCGCGGCGCGCGCACGACCGCGGGAGTGGTCGTCCGGACGGCACGCGAGGAAGTCCCGGCGGTGGACTCAGCGGGCATCGGGCTCGGAGCGCAGCGCGCTGGACACACGGGGCACGACCCCGCGGGCACTGCTCCACGTCGCGAGGCCCACGGTGACCGCCACGGGACCGCCGTCGTGCCGCTCGACGACCTGGACCGCGAACAGCTCACCGAGCGCCTCGGCGAGCGCCGTCACGAGGGCGAGCGTCGCTGACGGAGTCCACAGCACGAGACCGCGCCGCGAGAACCCCGGTGCGGGTCCCACGTCCGACAGCTGGTGCCAGCCGGCCCGAAGCAGCAGGCCGCGCAAGCAGAGCGCGATCGGTCGGCCGTCCGCATCCGCGTAGTCCACCGTGAACGTCGTGGCGGGGAACCGTTGAGCGACGCCCACGATCGCCGTCGCGTAGCGGTCGTCGAGGTGAACGTCGCCTGTCCCGGAGGCTCGCGCGTCCCACGGGATCAGGGTCCGCGACCGAGGCCGGCGGTCATCCGGCTGAGTCGCCGCACTCACATGCGTGAGCGCATACGCCCCGACGCTTGCAGCGGCGTCGGGGCGTCTGCGCCAGGCGAAGGGAAGGATGGGTTGTCAGATCCGAGCACGCTTCGGAGGCGCGGGGTGTGACGACGCAGGGCTGCGGAGGCGCTGGCCCGGGCGCTCATCGGGTAGTCGGCTGCAAGCGAGTTCTGCAGCGTGACGTAGCCGATGGAACGCGGACCGTCGGTGATCTCCAATTCGAGGTACGCCGTGGGAGCGAGCGGAACGTTCGCGTGTCGGACGTCCTCGTAGCTGATCGTCACGGGGATCGGCCGGCGGGCGAGCACGATGCTGAAGCGCGTCAAGCCGCATGACGCGGAGAGCTCCTCGCACAGCGCGTCCACCACGCCGAGGAGCGGTGAGGAGCGATCGGCGGCCCTCGTCATCGCAGCGCAACGGGGCCGCGGATCAGCACGATGCTCGTCGGGCTCGTGGGGATCCAACGATGGCCCCGCCCCGTGGCTGACGGGCAGAATGCCCAGCGGCGCCGGAAGTGGGAGAGGGTCCCGGAGCCGCTCGCGAGGACGTGCGCGGCGCAGCGGTATTCGATCGGGGCCAGCCGACGGCGGATCGCCCGGGTCGCCATGGGATCGACCCTACGGAGCGCCGACCACAAAGTGAATCCGGCGATCGCTGACCCTCCATTTGCAGAGGGTCGGCGCTGCCTGCTACAGGAGTCCGCGGTCGTGGGCGCGCATCACCGCCTGAAGCCGGGAGTGCGCGTCGAGCTTCCGCAGCACGATCTGCACGTAGGTCCGGACGGTCGAGACCGTGAGCCCGAGCTCCTGCGCGATCGCCCGCGTCCCAAGTCCCGACGCGATCTGTCGCAGGACCTCGAGCTCCCGGTCTGTCAGCTGGGGAGCGGCCTTCGCGTCGCGGATACCGCGGGTCCGTTGCTGCCGGAGGAGTCGCGACAGCACCCCTTCCGACACCAGCATCTCCCCGCCGGCCGCATCCCGGATCGCATCGATCACCTGACCCGCGGCTTTCGTCTTCAGCAGGTAGCCGGCGGCGCCCGCCTCGAACGCGCGCGCCAGGACGTCGTCGCTGTCCTCCGAGGTGAGGACGATCACGGCGGTATCGGGCAGGAGCTGCTTCAGCTCGGGGATGATGTCGACCCCGGCGCGGTCCGGCAGGTGGTGGTCGAGGAGGATCACATCGGGCCGCGCGGTCTGCGCCTCGCTGAGGCCCGCGGCGGCTGAATGCGCGAGGCCCACCACTTCGAGATCGCTCGACGTCGCGATGAGCGCGCGGAGTCCTTCGGCAAGGACCTGATGATCGTCAACGATGAGCACGCGGATCGTCTCAGGCACGGATCGGCGTGATCCCGGCCGGCCGGTCGCCCGGGATCACCGCTGATGGCAGCTCGAGCTCGAAGGTCGACCCCTTGCCGCGTCCGGCGCTCGTCGCGCCGACCCGGCCGCCGTGCGCCGTCATGACGAGGTAGGTGAAATAGAGGCCGAGTCCGACGCCGGGGATGTGCCGGGTCAACGTGTTCCGGATCCGCCCGTACTTGCGGAACAGCCGCCGGACCTCGTCCGGCTCGAGCCCGATCCCGTGGTCCGTGACCCGAACGACGGCCCGGCCGTCGTGCCAAAGAGCCGCTTCCACCTCGACGCTGCCCTGTGAGAACTTGAGGGCATTGCTCAGGACGTTGAGCGCTGCGCTGCGGATCTTGTCGCGGTCGGCGTAGACGGGGATCGGACGATCGGGGAGGGTGCAGTCGACCCGTGGCTCGTTGGCGCACAGCTCGGTCAGGACCGCGCGGAGGTCGAACGTCGAGGGGCCCAGGTGGTCGCTGCCGCCCTCGAGCTGCGCGACCGCGAGCAGATCTTCGGCCAGGCCGGTGAGCCCGTGGGCCTGCTCCAGCAGCTGGCCGACCGTACGACGCTCGTCCGCCCCGAGTGCCGGAGCTCGCGCGAGGCCGGCGGCCAGGACTTCGATCGCCGAGACCGGCGCGCGCACCTCGTGGGCGACCAGCGACAGGAACTCGTCACGTTGCACGAGGAGGCGGCGCAGATCCTCCTGGTGCCGACGGATGAGGTCGACGAGGAACGCAAGGGCCACCAGGATCAGGAGCCGCGTCCCGCGATTCCAGATGCTGGCCGGAAGGCTCGCGATCCGGACCGCTGACTCGGCGTACCACCAGGTCAGTCCGGTGAGGATCGCGACGCCGATGCCGAAGTTCCGGCCGATGTACCAGGCCGCCGCCACCGTCGGGAGGACGTAGAACAAGGAGAAGCTGTACTCGAGGCCTGTCGCGAGGTCGATCAGGCCGAGCGCTGGGACAACGAGCAACAGGCTCGTCGCGACGATCGTCTTGAATCGCGTGTTCACATCCCGATACTGCCACCTTCGCCGGGTCGCTCCGGCGCCACTCGACGCCTTCGCGCGGCACTAGCTCGGATGTCCGCGGGGAGCGATGGTCTGGCCGGTGGCCGAGCCGGCTCGCGTATACCGTCCGTCGGCGCCGTTCGGCCTCGAGGACTACGCGGTCGACGGAACGTCGGTCCCGAAGCGCTCCTCGCCGAGCATGAAGAATGTCCCGACGAGTGCGGCGAGTGGAATGACCGCGATCACGATCCACGCCGCGCTGAAGCCGAGCCGCTCGATGGCGAGACCCATGAGCGGCGCGCCGACGACCGCGCCGAAGGTGCCGCCGGACGCCGTGAGCGACTGCGCGGCGCCCGGCGCTCGAGCCAGCGAGGCGGCCGCGGTGTTGAACACCGCCGCGTAGGGGAGCGAGACCCCGATGCCCACGGCGATCCCGCCGAGGAGCGCGACGGGCAGCGGCCGTCCCGGCCACGCGAGGAGCGCGAGACCGGCGAGATTGAGCACCTGCGATAGGCGCATGAGCGCGACCGTCGTGATCCTCCGCCGGGCGACGAGCCACCCGCCGAGCGGCCGCATGAACAGACCGGCGATGAGCAGGAACGCGCCGAGCGCACCGGCCACGACGAGCGACGTGTCGAATTCGCGGAGGATGTACACGCTGATCCACGAGCCCGTCGCGAGGGCCAGGCCGAACCCGGCGCCGTGCTGCACGAAGCACCACCACGAATTGCCGTCGCGGAGCGCGTCGGTGATGCTGCCGGGCGCGACCGCGCGAGGTACGGTCGGCGCGCGCCACGCGTACACGACGAGGACCGCGAGGAGCAGCGCGCTCGATGCGGCGAACGCGCCGCGCCAACCGCCGAACGCGAGCGCGAGCGGCGGCATGAGCTGCAGCCCGAGCGCGCTGCCGAGGGGGTACCCGGCGCCGTAGAGGCCCTGGCCGAAGTGCGAGCGCGCGCCGGAGTAGAGGCCGGCGATGTACCGCACGCCGCCGACGAACGCCATCCCGCTCCCGATCCCGCCCACGGCCTTCGCGACGAGCAGCGTCTCGTAGGTCGGGCCGACCGCGAACAGGAGGTTCGACGCGAGCGCGAAGCCGACCCCGAAGACGTTCATGCGCTTGGCGCCGATGCGGTCGGCGAGCGTCGCGGTCGCGAGCATCGTGGCAACCGCGCTGATGAAGAGCGCCGTGGGCAGGAAGCCGGCCTGCACGTCGGTGATGCCGAGGTCTGCCTTCAGCAGCGGGACGAGCGCGGCCTGGTCCGTGTAGGTCAGGCCGACGGCGATCGCGGTCAGTGCCGCGAGGAGGACGCCGCCGGTCCGGTCGATCAGGGCAGGCGGTCGTAGCCGGGAAGGGTGAGGAACTCGACGAAGCGGTCGGCGAGCGCGACCTCTTCGAACAGCGCGAGCGCGTCGGTGAACCGCCGGCCGGGGCCATCGAGGCGCTCGACCTCATCGCGGCCGATCGCGCGGATGGCGTCCTTCGTGATCGCGGTGCCCTCGATGGTCTTCGCACTGTGGTGGACCCATTGCCACACCTGCGATCGCGAGATCTCGGCGGTCGCGGCGTCTTCCATGAGGTTGTAGATCGCGGCCGCGCCGACGCCACGAAGCCAGGACTCGAGGTACTGGATGCCGACGCTCACGTTGCTCCGGACACCCGCGTCGGTGATCGTGCCACCGGGGACGCCGACCGCGCGGAGCTGCGCGTCGGTGACGCGAACGTCCTCGCGCGTGCGGTCGAGCTGGTTCTGCTTGGTGCCGAGGACGCGGTCGAACTCTGCCATCGCGACCGGCACGAGGTCGGGGTGCGCGACCCACGTCCCGTCGAAGCCGTCGGTCGCCTCGCGGACCTTGTCCTCGCGCACCTTCGCGAGCGCGACCTCGTTGACCTGTGGATCCTTGCGTGTCGGGATGAACGCGGCCATCCCGCCGAGAGCGAACGCGCCGCGCGCGTGGCACGTGCGGACGAGGAGCTCGGTGTACGCGCGCATGAACGGCACGGTCATCGTGACCTGGGCCCGATCCGGCAGGAGGAAGTCGGATCGGTGGTTGAACTTCTTGATCACGCTGAAGATGAAGTCCCAGCGCCCCGCGTTCAGCCCGCCGGAATGGTCGCGGAGCTCGTAGAGGATCTCGTCCATCTCGAACGCCGCGGGAAAGGTCTCCACGAGCACGGTCGCCTTGATCGTTCCGTTCGGGATCCCGAGCTTCTGCTGTGCGCGCACGAAGATGTCGTTCCACAGGCGTGCCTCGCGATGGCTCTCGAGCTTGGGCAGGTAGAAGTACGGTCCGCTCCCGCGATCGATGAGTGCCTTCGCGTTGTGGAAGAAGTACAGCCCGAAGTCCATGAGCGCGCCGGCGATCGGCGCACGGTCCACCAGGAGGTGCTTCTCGACGAGGTGCCAGCCTCGAGGCCGCACCACGAGGGTGGCGAGCGTGTCGTTGAGCGCGTAGCGCTTGCCCTCGGGGCTGGTGAAGTCGATCTTCCGGCGGACCGCGTCCGCGAGGTTGACCTGGCCGGAGACCATGTTGTCCCACGTCGGCGTGTTCGCGTCCTCGAAGTCGGCCATGTAGACCGAGGCGCCGCAGTTCAGTGCGTTGATCACCATCTTCCGATCGGTGGGACCGGTGATCTCGACCTTTCGGACCTGCAGGTCCCGCGGCGCGGCCGCGACGCGCCAGTCGCCCTCGCGCACCGACCGGGTTTCGGCGAGGAACCCAAGCTCGCCGCCGGCGCTGAGCTCGGCCTGTCGGGACGCACGTGCGGCCAGCAGCTCGCGCCTGGTCGCCTCGAACGTACGGGCGAGGTCGGCGACGAACTCGAGCGCCTGCGGCGTGAGGATCTCGTTCGATCGCTCGACGTCGGCGCCGCGCACCTCGACCCCTTTCGTGATCGCCGTCGCCACGGTTCCCTCCGTCTTGCACGATGCGGAAGCCGAGCACCGCGATGCGCGACGCCCGCTCCGAACGCGGGCCATGGTACCCGCCTCCCCTGACCCCTGACCTTGGTCCTCCCCCGGCGACAAATCCCCCTGCCGGAGCCCCGACCGCTGCGTCGGACGTCTACAAACAGCCTGTGGAGCCGCTTCAGATCGTGCCTGCCACCCCTCCGGTGGAGGCAACCCTTCGCATCATGCTCAACAGCGTCCCGCACCTGATCGGCTGCGCTGTCGTACGCCAGCCGGCCAGACCGGATTCCATCGCGGCGGAGGTCGGCCGGAATCCGTGGCTGCTCGATCGGCGGCTCACGACCCTGCAGCTCCCCGACGACACGTTGCCGGCCAATCGCGCGGTCGCGCTCGACTGGCCGGTGCCATATCAGGCCGAGTGGGTCGGCGTGCCACCCCGGCTCCTCATCTCGCGTCTCGTGTCCGGCGAGCGCACGGTCGGTGTGCTGCTCGGGACGCTCGTGTCACGAGAGCCGCTGAGCGCGCAGACGCGCGAGGCGATGGATCTCTCGTGCGAGCTCATCGCATCCGCGATGGCGATGCATGCCGCCGCGGCGATGGCCGCGCAGGCGCCGGAAGCACCCGAAGCCGCCGAGCCGGCCGAGCCGGCGTACCTGACGCCCTCGGCGAGCTCGTACTCGTCGGCCGCCGCGCCGGTCTCGCCCGAGGCAGCCGCCGGTATCGAGGTCATCGTCTCGCAGATCGCGGCCGCGGTCGCCGCCGTCGATGACGCGCGTGCCGCCGGCCGGATCCTCCGCGACGCGATGAACGAGGTGAGCGAAGCGTCGGCATTCGCCGTCGCGCTCTTTCATGCCGACCGGCCCGAGGTCGCGTACCGCTACAAGGTCGTCGGCGTCGATCCGGCGTCGAGCGATCTCGGCAGGCAGCCCGTCGATGATTCACCGAGCTGCTTCGCGGTCCGTCACGCCGAGCGGTGGCACGCGTTCGATCGCACCGTGACCGTCGCTGGCGACCGCCGCCGCGTCGGCGTGCTGCAGGTGCCGCTCGCGGCCGGTCACGACTCGATCGGTGTCGTCACCTTGCAGACCTTCCGCGAGGGTGGTTTCGCGTCCGGCGAGCTCGAGCTCATCGCCGCGGTCGTGCGGGCCACGGTGCCGGCCTTCGCGAAGGCCCGCGCGGCTGGACGATTCCAGCCGCTCGCGGCTTCTTCCCCGGCGCAGCCCACTGGGCCCGCGGCTCCCGCCGCCGCTGTTCCGGCCGCGCCGCCGCCGGCGGCCGCCGAAACGACCGACGGCATCCTGGCGAGCCTGCTGGTGCAGCTCTCCGCGGCCGGCTTTCCGACGTCGTTCATCGTCGGCCTCGATCCGGAGGCGGGCATCCTCCGCGGGGACCGGGTGAGCGCTTCGGTCGAGGCGAACGGCATCGACCGGCTGCTCGGCATCTCGGACGGGCGATTCCACATCAGCTCCGACGATGGGTACAACGCGATCGCCCGGGCCTGCCGCGAGGCGCGCATCCTCAGCGCGCCGACCGTCCACGAGCTCATCCAGCCAGTGCACGATTGGAACGAAGCGACGCTCATCGAGCGGCTGGCCGGCGGCGGCCGCTCGGCGGTCGCGCCGATCGTGGTGAACGGTGACGTCGTGGGCGCGGTGGTCGCGGGACCGCGCGCGGAAGAGATCGGGCCGGCGGAGCTCGACCATCTCGGCTTCCTCATCAACGCTGTCGGCGAGCGTCTCGCGGCGGCGTGGCGCGCGGCGACGCTCGGTGGCGCGAGCGGCGTCGACGTTCCGGCCGACGCGCTCCACGCCGCGCGATCGGAGCACGTCGCCTAGCAACGCGCCCATAGACTCGGCCGCGTGATCGGCCCGGCGGCGTTCGCGACCATCGGCCTCCTGTTCCTACTGAGCGCGATCCACGTCTTCACGGCCACGCTCTATCAGTCGCTGTTCGGGAAGCTGCCGAACACCACGCTCGGCGCGCTCGCGTTCGCGATCTTCGGCCTCTCGCTGCTGGCGGGCGTCGTCGCGGGCCGGCTCGGGCCGCGCCGCTCCGTGGCGTCGACCGCGGCGGTGCTCGCCGTCACGATGCTGGTGGTCACCGCGATCCGCCAGGAGTGGGTGGACCTCGTCCTGTCCGCGGCCGCGGTCGTGGCCGGAACGCAATGGCTCTCGCTCACCCACAGCGTGCGGACGGCGGATCGGAGCTCGCCGCTTCCCCTCGCGATCCCTGTTGCGCTCGCGGTCGATCTGATCCTCCGCAGCGCCTTCGGGACGATCCCGGTCGTCGCCGCGCCGCTCGCGCTCGCCGTGCCGCTCGTGCTGGTCGCGACGCTGCTGTTCCTCGCGGCCGGGATCGCGACGCTGGGCGAGGGGACCGTCTGGTCGGCCCCGACCCCGCGCGCGGCGCTCGGGCTCCTGGCGGTCGGTCCGTTGCTCCTCGCGGCCGAGACCGGGGGCCTGAACGGCGCGCAGGTCGCCCTCGCCGGCGGTCTCGGTCGTGAGGGCGGGCCGAGCACGCAGATCGGGCTACTCGTCGTGGGCATCGGCGCCGCCGTCGGCGCGATCGTCCTGGCGCGCGGGCTGCCGGCTCGCCCGTCGGCGGCCGCGGCGATCGTGGTGGGGGCCGTCCTCCTATGGCCGCACATCCCCTTCGTATCGGTCGCGGCAGGCGCCGCGTTCGCGGCGGGGATCGTCATCGCTGCGTCTGCGCTGACCTCCGCGCCGCAGCCGGGAGCCGGGTCTCCGTGGCTCGCCGTCGTCGCGTTCGGCGTGGGATGGCTGCTCTTCGTGGGCGGCACCTTCGTCCACTACGCGTACTTCGCGAACCTCGAGGTGCTCTGGGTGCTGACCGCGGTCGTCGTCATCGCGGTGCTGGCCGTGCCGGCGTCGCCGCTGCCGCGCTGGCGGCCGCTGCTCGCGTGGTCGGTCGCCGTGTTCGCCGTCCTCATTCCGCTCGGCGCGCTCGTCGTCACTCCGGCCGGTGCGACGCGAGCAGCGGAGCTCACCTACCGCGTCATGACCTACAACGTCCACCAGGGCTTCGACGTGGGGAACATCCCGTCGCTCGACCGGATCGCGGACACGATCTCGCTGGCCGACCCGCAGGTCGTCGTGCTCGAGGAGGTCGTGCGGGGATGGCTCATCGACGACCAGCACGATGCCCTCGGCTACCTCTCCGCCCGGCTGGGCATGGCGTACGTCTACGGCCCGACCATCGGCGACCTGTACGGGAACGCGATCCTGTCCCGGTACCCGATCACCGACGTGCGGCGCGTGTCGTACGCGAAGGAGCCGGGCCTTCGCTACCAGCCGCGCGGCGCGGTCATCGCCCATATCGGCGACAGCGCGAGCGCGGTCCGGTTGACGATCGCCGTGACCCACCTGGACGAGAACAGCGACGCGAGCGCGGTCCGGATGGAGCAGGTGCGCGGGCTCCTCAACGAGGTCGGCTCGACCACCCCGGCGGTCATCGCGTGCGACTGCAACGCCAAGCCGGACGCGCCGGAGCTCAAGCTCATCACCGACTCCGGATTCGGCGATCTCGGGCTCCAATCGGGCGGGCCGGACAACACGTTCCCGTCCGACGCGCCGGTCGAGCGGATCGACTACCTGTTCGGAACGGGCGTCATCGCATCGCAGGGCCGCGTCGTGCCGTCGACCGCGTCCGACCATCGCGCGGTGACCGTGACCATCACCCTGAGCCGGCCGTAGCCGGGGTCAGCGTGAGTCCTGAGTTCCTGCTCACGACGCTCGTCATCGTGGTGACCCCCGGCACCGGTGTGCTCTACACGCTCGCGGCCGGGCTGTCCCGCGGCGCACGAGCCGGCGTCGTCGCGGCGGTCGGCTGCACCCTCGGGATCGTGCCGCACATGCTGGCTGCGGTGGTGGGTCTCGCGGCGCTCCTCAACGCGAGCGCGCTGGCGTTCGAGAGCCTCAAGTACCTCGGGGTGGCCTATCTGCTGTATCTGGCGTGGCGGACCGTGCGCGAGACCGGTGCGCTGGCCGTCGAGGCGGGCTCGGCCGCCCCGCCGGCACTCCGGGTGATCGGGCAGGCCATCCTGATCAACGTGCTGAATCCCAAGCTCACGATCTTCTTCTTCGCGTTCCTCCCGCAGTTCGTGAGCGCGGCCGAGCCCGATGCGGTGCCACGGATGCTCGAGCTCTCCGGCGTGTTCATGCTGGTCACGCTCGTCGTGTTCATCGGCTACGGCATTCTGGCCGCGGCCGTGCGCACCCATTTCGTGTCGCGACCGCGGGCGATGGCGTGGATCCGGCGGACCTTCGCGGTGGCATTCGTCGCGCTCGGCGCGCGGCTCGCGCTCGCGAGCAGGCAGTAGGGTCCGACCATCGCGTGGTCGCTGTGACCGCCACCTCGAGCCGGCCGAGCGGGCCCTACCGGGGCACGTACCGGTAGTAGCCGGGCCCGGACCCGTCGAGGCGATAGCGCTCGAGCACGGCGTCGACGAGCGCGGGTAGCCAGCGCTGTCGCTGGATCGGCCACGCGTCCAGTCGGTCCAACGGCGCAGTGGAGGTGATCGTCGCGAACTCGCCTCGGCGGACCCGCGGCGTGATCTCGTCGGGCAGCCTGCCGAGGGCGACCAGGTGCGACCACACGAAGAGCTCGTCCACGTCGGGCTCGATCCCCGCGGCGATGAGCGTCCCGCTCTCCTCGGCCAGGTGATGCGCCCCGGCGGTGAATAGGGGCGCCGATGACGGCTGCGGAGCGGCGGCCGCCGGCCCACCGCCGGTCGGACCGAATGCCGTGAACGCCGCTACGAAGACGAGCTGCGCCGTCAGCGCGAGCGGGACACCGACGCCGCGGAGGTTCGGCGCGGTCGCGATGGCGAGCATGGCGGCCGCGGCGAGATCGAGCTCGAAATTGATCGACGCGCCCGCTCGGCCGGCGAGCAGTACGACCGCCACCGCCCCGAGGACGTACGCGCGCATCCGCCCCGATCCGACCCGCGCGGCCACGAGCACGAAGGTCCCCAGGGCCAGCACGCCGAGGGTCGCGAATGCGAGCGCATCGGCGATCGAGAATTCCGTCGCGTTGCTGCCGACGACGTGATCGAGGACATCGCGCGGCCCGAACACCAGCGCGGTCGCGGCAGCCAGCACGCCCACCGACACCGCCAACGCCACGGCCAGGCGGCGACCTGCGGTGCGATCCCAGACGAGCAGGTACGTGAGGACGACCGCCATCGGAACGATCGCGGTCTGCTTGGTGAAGATCGCGAGCGCACCGAGGACGCCTGCCCCGAATGCGCGGCGCCAAGAGGACCCGGCGGTCAGCACGGCGCCGGCCGTGAAGAGGACCGCGAGGTCGTCAGGACGGTGGGCTCCCGCCCACGCTCGCACCGGAAGGAGCGCGAGGTACGCGATCCCGAGCGCGAGGCCGGCCATGATCCGTCGGCGGGCCGCGATCCCGACGAAAGCGGCGAGCGCGACCGTCGCGGCCAGGGACGCCACGCGCAGACCGACGAACGGCCCGAACGGGGCGCCGGCGGCCGCGATGACGTACGAGACCGGTGGGTAGATCGCGGCGACGAACGTGCCGGGAGGCTGGGCCGCGTACGGATCGGCGCCGCGCGCGATGAGTTGCCCCGCGTGCGCGACCGATCCCTCGCCGTACACCAGCGGGCCGGCGTAGCCGGGTGCCGCCAGCCACGTCCACAGTGACGGGATCGCGACGAGACCTGCCGTGACCAGCAGGACCAGCCAGGCGGTCGTGGCCACCCGTCGATCCGACCAGCGAACCCGACGGATCACGCGCCGACCCGCCGACCTAGGGGCGACGCGCGCTGAGCTGGCGGCGGAGCCGGATCAGGCCGATCAGGTGGACCAGCGCGATCCGGGGGACCTTGGTCGGCCGGTACACCTGCGTCGTGCCGGCCGACCGCGCTCGATGACCCACCGGGATCTCTGACAGGCTGAGTCCGAGCTCGACGGCGCGCGCATAGAACTCCCACCAGAAACCCTGAGGCAGGATGCCCGGATCGCTGGCGAGCACCCGGTCGAGGGCGGGGCGCGTGATCAGCAGGTAGGGGCTCGACGGGTCGTGAAGCGGCACCGAGAAGAACACCGAGAAGACCGTTCGGAACGCACGCGACATCACCTTTCGCGACCAATGGTCGGCGCGGTGCATCCGTCTGCCGACGATGAGATCGTGACCGTCGAGGGACTGCGCCAGCCTGATCAGGTCGCGCGGGTCGCATTGCCCATCGGCATCGACGCAGGCGACGAGATCGGCGGTGGTCGCGCGCAGTCCGTCGACGACGGCACGCGAGTAGCCCTTGCGCATCGGGGCCGTGATCAGGGTGATCGGGAGCGCCGCAGCGAGTGCCTGAACGACCGCGGCGGTGCCGTCCGACGAGCCGTCTTCGGACACGACGTAGCGGACGGCCAGGCCGGCGGCTGTGGTGACCTCGTGAAACTCGTTGAGCGTCGCACCGATCGATCCCGCTTCGTTGTGCGCCGGCAGGACGACGTCGATGACGTCCAGCTAGCGCTCCATCAGCGCTCGGGTGAGATCTCCGCTGCGCGCTGTGGCATCGCGCGCGTACCAGTCGGTGGTGCGAGCGACACCGTCCTTCAGCCCCACGATCGGGCTCCAGCCGAGCTCCGCTTCGCAGCGGGTCACGTCCGCCGCGCGGCTGCGCACGCCGACGGGTCGGTCGAGCTCGTAGGCGATCCGCTGCGGCCGCCAGCCGAGGTGCCCGAAGATCTGCTCGACGAGCTCGAGGATCGTGTGATGCCGCGGGCTGCCGACGTTCAGTGTGGCGAAGCCGTCGAGATGAGCTCCGGCGAGCGCAAGGCCCATCGCGGTGTCGTGCACGTACGTGAAGTTCCGGGTCTGCAGGCCGTTACCCCAGATCGGGAACGGGTCCAGGCGCGCGACGGCCTTGGCGATCAGCGCGACCACGGCGTGCGTCTCGTTCTCGCGCTCACCGTACGAGGTGAAGATGCGGCACGCGACTCCGGTGACGCCGTGCTGCCGGTGGAACGCCCGAAGCTGCAGCTCGCCGGTCAGCTTCGCCCAGCCGTACTCGCCGTCGGGATTCGTCGTTCCCTCTTCGAAGCCGGCGTCAGCCTCTCGAAGGAGCTGCCGGTCGCGGTCGCTGATCTGCAGCTGCGTCGGGTAGACGCACGCCGAGCTCGCGAACACGATCTTCTGGCACCCGGCGGCAGCGGCCGCGCTGAAAACGGAATGATCGAGCGAAATGTTGTTCAGACACTCCACCGGGTGGGAGTCGATGTATCCGCGCCCGCCGTGCGCCGCAGCGAGATGGAAGACCACGCTGGACCCGGCGACGCTGTGGCGGGCGAACGCCGGGTCGCGCAGATCCCCGCGATCGAACGCGATACTTGGGCGCACGGCAGCGAGGTGGTCGAGTCGCCCGCTGGAGAGGTCGTCGGCGACCCGCACGACCGCCCCGGCCGCAACGAGCAGCTCGACGAGGTGGCTGCCGATGAACGACGCTCCGCCGGTAACGAGCACGGGCCGGCCGACGTAGTAGTCGCGCAAGGACGAGACGCGCGCCTTCGCGGACCGGCCGTGGCCGGCCGCCGACAGTCGGGCGTCGTACTCGGTCACCCAGTCTCGACGCGGCTGCTGCATTGCGCCGAGTCTATGGGCGGCCTTGCGCGTACCCTTGTCTGATCGGTCGCGAAACGAGGCCGGAACACGCGCCTCGGACTAAACTGACCGCCAACTGCTTCCAGAAAGGGCCCCGCATCCCGCAGCAGTTCGTTCATCTGCACACCCACAGTGAGTACAGCCTGCTGGACGGGCTGTCGCGCCTGCGCGACCTGGTGGCGCGCGCGAAGGCGCTCGAGATGCCCGCTCTGGCGCTCACCGACCACGGCGCGCTCTATGGCGCGGTCGATTTCTACACGACCGCGAAGGCGGCCGGGATCAAGCCGATCGTCGGCGTCGAGACCTACATCGCGCGCGGGAGCCGGTTCGACCGCGACGCGAAGGTCGAGGGCCACGGCAAGCCGTTCCACCTCGTGCTTCTCGCGAAGAACTTCACCGGCTATCAGAACCTCGTGACGCTCGTCACGAGCGCCCACCTCGAGGGCTACTACTACCGGCCGCGCATGGACAAGCAGATGCTCCGCGAGCACAGCGAGGGCGTCATCGCGCTGTCCGCGTGCCTGCAGGGCGAGGTCTCCCGCGCGATCCAGGAGCAGGGGATCGAGGCCGCCTGCGCGGCGGCGCTCGAGCATCAGGCGATCTTCGGCACGGGCAACTTCTACCTCGAGCTCATGTCGCACGGCATCCCCGAGCAGGAGGCGGTGACCGCCGGCATCCGCGAGGTGAGCCGCCGGACCGGCGTGCCGCTGGTGGTCACGAACGACATCCACTACGTGCACGCGGAGGACGCCGAGGCGCAGGACATCATGGTCTGCATTCAGAGCGGGAAGACCGTCGACCAGCCGGACCGCCTCAAGATGATCGACCACCCCGAGCTCTACATGAAGAGCGCCGCCCAGATGGCCGAGCTCTTCCCCGACGATCCCGAGGCCCTTGAGAACACGCTACGCATCGCCGACGCGTGCGACCTCGAGCTGCCCCTCGGGAAGCTCATCCTCCCGCACTTCGAGGTGCCGAAGGGCCTGACCCAGGACGAGCAGCTCCGGATGCTCGCGGAGCGCGGCATCCCGGCGAAGTACGGAGCGATGACCCCCGAGCTCGAGGAACGGATGGAACGCGAGCTCGGCGTCATCGCCAAGATGGGTTACTCCGGGTACATGCTCATCGTCCAGGACTTCGTCGCGTTCGCGCAAAGCCGGGGCATCCTCACCGCCGTGCGTGGATCGGCAGGCGGGTCGCTCGTGAGCTACGCGATCGGGCTCACCGACGTCGACCCGCTGAAGTACGGCCTGATCTTCGACCGGTTCCTGAACCTGGAGCGGTACACCCAGCCCGACATCGACGTGGACTTCATGGACGACCGGCGGGACGAGGTCATCGCGTACGTCACCGAGAAGTACGGCTCGGATCATGTCGCGCAGATCGTCACCTTCAACACGATGCTGGCGCGCGCCGCCGTCCGTGACGTCGCGCGGGTCCTCGGGATGAGCTACGGCGAAGCTGACCGCGTCGCCAAGGTCATCCCGACGGGTCCGGGCGCGGCGACGCTCTCGGAGTCGCGCGTCGACGTGCCGGAGCTCGAACAGCTCGCGCAGGAGCCGGAGGTCTCGCGGCTCATCGATCTCGCCGAGAAGGTGGAGGGCCTCGTGCGGTCCACCGGCACGCACGCCGCCGGCGTGGTCATCACGCGCGACCCCCTGACGACCCTCGTGCCGGTCGAGCGCCCGAAGGGCAAGGCCGAGGGCTACCAGACCCAGTACGAGGACAAGCAGATCGAGAAGCTCGGGCTCCTGAAGTTCGACTTCCTCGGCCTCTCGAACCTCACGATCCTCGATCACGCGCTCAAGCTCATCGAGCGCCAGCGCGGCATCACGATCCGGCGCGAGGACATCCCGCTCAGCGACGCCAAGACGTTCGCGCTCCTCGCCTCGGGTGAGACGACCGGCCTATTCCAGCTGGAGTCGGCGGGCATGCGCCGCTACATCCAGGCCCTGAAGCCGGACCGCGTCGAGGACGTCATGGCGATGGTCGCGCTCTTCCGGCCGGGGCCGATGGAGTACATCCCGCGCTACATCGCCCGCAAGCACGGCCAGGAGCCCGTGACCTACGCGCACCCGTCGCTCGAGCCCGTGCTCCGCTCGACGTACGGCGTGATGGTCTACCAGGAGGACGTGATGGCTGTGACGCAGGCGCTCGCCGGCTTCACGCTCGGCGAGGCCGACGTGCTCT
The DNA here is from genome assembly GCA_035493615.1 of Saccharimonadales bacterium (SeqCode). Lineage (GTDB taxonomy): Bacteria > Chloroflexota > Limnocylindria > P2-11E > P2-11E > UBA4735. The sequence goes on from DATJHW010000059.1 coordinate 28,006, forward strand.
GCTACGCGATCCGCAAGAAGATCCGCGAGAAGCTGGATGCGCAGAGGGAGAAGTTCGTCGCCGGCGCCCTGAAGCACGAGGTGTCGCCGGGGATCATCGACACGGTTTGGAAGGACTTCGAGCCCTTCGCGCAGTACGGCTTCAACCGGGCGCATGCCGCGATCTACGGGCTCATCGCCTATCACACCGCCTATCTGAAGGCGAACTACACGGCGGAGTACATGACCGCGGTGCTCTCATCCGATATGGGCAACTCCGAGCGGGTGGCCATCGCGATCGCGGAGTGCCGGCGGATGGGCATCCCGGTCATGCCGCCGGACGTGAACGTCTCGCGCTTCGACTTCGTCGTGAACGGCGAGGAGATCCGCTTCGGTCTGGGCGCGATCAAGAACGTCGGCGAGGGCGCCATCGAGAACATCGTGGCGGCGCGTGACGCAGGCGGACCGTTCCGGTCGCTCGAGGACCTCTGTGGCCGGATCGACCTGCAGCGCAACAACAAGCGCGTGCTCGAGTCGCTCATCAAGGCCGGCGCGTGCGACGCGTTCGGCCCGCGCTTGGCGCAGCTCACCCGGCTGGACGCCGCGCTCGCGACCGGCCAGCGCGAGGCGAAGGATCGCCTCTCCGGGCAGGTGTCACTGTTCGATCTCGCCGTCGAGCCGGCCATCGCCGCACCGACGACCGGACCGGAGGCCTCGCGCAAGGAGCTCCTCGGCTGGGAGAAGGAGCTTCTTGGTATCTACGTGTCGGACCACCCGCTGACCGACGTCGCGCAGCGCATCGGCGACGTCCCGGGGATCGTCTACCTGGCCGAGCTGAAGGAAGTGAAGGACGATCTCGTGACGGTGGTGTGCGTCGTCACCAGCGCCCGCAAGCACATCACCATGAAGAACAAGTCCCTCATGCTCTTCGCCCAGGTCGAGGATCTCACCGGCTCGGCGGAGGTGACCGTGTTCCCGCGCACCTACGAACAGACGGCCGGGGTGTGGAACACCGACGAGATCCTGCTCGTGCTCGCGAGAGTCGAGCAGCGCGACGAGTCGCCGAAGCTGCTCTGCGAGCACGCCGTGCCGTTCGCCGAGGCCGGGATCGCCGAGATCTCACGGATCGCGGACGAGCGGCGCGCGTCGCTCGCCAAGAAGCGGCAGTTCGCCGACCGGGCCGCCGCTCCCGCGGCGTCGGCGAACGGAGGCAACGGCAACGGGAACGGCCACGCCTCCGCGGGCGGCGACGTCGTCATCCGCTTCCGCGAGGCGCTCGACTACGACCGCTCGATCGCGGTGTTCCAGCGGATCCAGCAGGTCCTCGCGCGCTACGGCGGCCCGCTGCCGGTCTATCTCGAGCTGCCGCGGGCCGGGAGCGGCGTGCGCCGGGTGGCGACGACGTTCCGAGCCCGCGCGGCAGAGGAGCTGTCGCGAGAGATCGACTCGGCGGTCGGCGCGGGCGTGGTGGACGTCATCCTGCCCGAGACGCGCGTCACCTCCTGACCCGCGTCCGGTCGGATTGGCCCGCGATGTGCTCCCTGCCCTGTTGACCGTGGTGGGACCGAGCAGCCGCGACCTGCGGGTACGGTAGGCCGGGCATGCCCGAGCGCATCCGGATCCTCCACGGCATCACCGCCGCGATGCTGCGCATCCTCGAGCTGGACCAGCTGTTGCCGGAGATCGTGCGATCCGCGACGCTGCTCGGGTCCGCCGACGCCGCGTCGGTGATGCTCGTCGACGAATCCGGCGAGTTCTTGCGCATCGTCGCCCACCACGGGCTGAGCCAGGAGTACGCGACCGCGCAGCGGATCCCGATGGCGACCGCGAAGTCGATCTACCGCGGCTTCGACACGCACCTCGAGATCGATCTCGAGACGCAGCCGGCCGGCGACCCGGACCTCATCAAGCGGGAGAAGCTCGCCCGAGTGGTCGCGATGCCGCTCGTGCACGAGGGCAAGCTCATCGGCGGCATCAACGTCTATACGCGTGACCGAGAACGGCGCTTCGACGACATCGACCTCGACATCCTCCACATCCTCGCCGCGCAGGCGTCGATCGGGATCACGAACGCGCGGCTCTACGAGGCCGAGCGGCACGGCCGCCGGGTCCAGGAATCGCTGCTCGCGGAGCAGCGAGAGTCGGAGCGGCAGAAGGACGAGTTCCTCTCGATCGTCTCGCACGAGCTGAAGACGCCGCTCACCCCGCTGAAGGCGCTCGCGCAGCTGCTGCGCCTTCGATTGCGCCGGCATCGCGAGGATGGCCGCGAGCTCGACCTGGACTCGCTCGACTCGAACCTCCGGACCATCGAACGGCAGGTAGACCGGATGTCCGGCCTGGTGAACGACCTGCTCGAGGTGTCGCGCGCGGGGCAGGGCCGGTTCGAGCTGCAGCAGCAGGAATTCGACCTCATTCCGCTCGTCCAGGAGCTCGTGCAGCGCTACCGGGAGATCTCGGCCGAGGAGGGCCGGATCACCTTCGGGGTCACGGCGCCGGCGAGCCTGCGGATCACCGGGGACGCGATGCGCATCGAACAGGCCGTCACGAACCTCATCGGGAACGCAGTGAAGTACTCGCCGTCCGGCGGCGAGATCCGGGTCTCCGTCGACGAACGTGGGGACCGGGTGGCGCTCGTCGTCTCGGATGACGGCATCGGGATCCCGGCGGAGGATCTGCCGACGCTGGCGCGACCGTTCGCCCGCGGCTCTCGGCGCGCGCGGACGTTCAGCGGGATGGGGATCGGCTTGTATCTCGCGCGGCTTGTCGCCGAGGGTCACGGTGGCACGATCACACTTGCGAGTCCCGGTGAGGACAAGGGCACGACGGTGACGATGACGCTGCCGCGATCGGGATCAGCGAGCTAGTCGAGTGCCGGAGGAGGGATTTGAACCCTCACGGACCTTACGGCCCACGGGATTTTGAGTCCCGAATGTCTGCCAGTTTCATCACTCCGGCGCGGAGTCAGTCTACTTTCGCGGCTTGCGCACCAGTGACGGCACCGTGGTGAACAGGTCACGCACGATCTTTGGATTGCCGATCGCGACCTGCGGCTCGTCCCAGGCGGCATCCGCTCCGGTCTTCAGCGATCGCACGACCGCGCCGGCCTCGCGCGCGATGAGCGCCGCGGCCGCGACGTCCCATGGCGCAAGGGCCTCGTGCACGAAGAGGTCGAACCGCCCGCACGCGACGTAGCAGATCTCGAGCGCCGCGGAGCCGATGACCCGCAGCCGCGCGACCGTCGAGTTCATCGCGGTGAAGCGCGAATCCTTGTGCGATGCGGCCTTGAAGGCGAGGCTCATGACCGCGAACGCCTCGCTGGCCCGCGTGACCGTCGACACGGTGATCCGCGCGGCGTGCAACGTCGCGCCGCCCCCTTCGTGCGCGACGAACAGCTCGCCGGTGCGCGGGGCGTGGACCGCCGCCGCCCGCGCCTTGCCATCCTCGACGTAGGCGATCGCGACGCAGTAGAACGGGAGCGCGCGGGAGAAGTTCAGCGTGCCGTCGAGCGGGTCGACGACCCACAGGCGCTCCGCGGTCCGGAGCTTCCGATCCGCGCTCTCCTCGGCCAGGATCGGGATCGTCCTGTCGTGCGCGCGCAGCCGGCGGAGGATCTCGAGCTCGGCGGCGTGGTCCGCGGCTGTGGCGAAATTCGCGCGGCCGCGCTTGCGGGTGACGATGGCGGTGTCCTCGACCTTGATGCGCTCGCCGACCGCCAGCGCCGTCTGGGCCGCGAGCTGCGCGAGCTCGGCGTAGCGGACCGTGTCGGCGCGCGCCATCAGGCGTCCGGCGGACAGAGGGCGCGGACGCGGTCAAGGAAGTCGTTCAGATCGAACGGCTTGGCGATCACGTCGGTGATCCCGCGCCGCAGCAGGTCCTCGGAGAAATGCCCGACGGCCGCGCTGATGAACAGGACGGCCATCGACTTGGTGCGGGGATCGGCCCGAAGCAGGTCGTACACCTCGAAGCCGCTCTGACCCGGCATCATGATGTCGAGGATGAGGAGGTCAGCGCCGCCACCGCCGACGCTTTCCAGGATCTTCCGGCCGTCCGAAACGACGGTCGCGTGGTAGCCAGGCTCGTCGTTGATGGCATCGCGCAGGAGATTGGCGATGGGCTCATCGTCCTCTCCGATCACGACGCGTTTTCCCTGACCGCCCAACGTCATGCGGCGGTCACCATATCGCAGATCACGTGATGGACGATCTCGATCGGGCCCGCGGCGGCGATGCGCGCGCCTTCGATGCGCTCGCGCGCGCTCACGAGCGGGCGCTGTACTCGCACGTCGCCCGGATCCTCGGCCCTGGCGCCGATGCGGAAGATGTCGTGCAGGACGCGTTCGTGTCCGCGTGGCGGTCGATCTCCGGATTCGAGGGCACCTCATTCAAGGCTTGGTTGTTCCGCATCGCACGCAACCGCGCGATCGACGTGATCCGCTCGCAGAAACGACGGGCCGAGCTACCGCTCGACCCGCCTGACGACGAGGGCGGCAGCCCAGGGTGGGCCGAGCCCGCCGCCGGGGGACCCGAGCTCACCGACATCGCCGCCGGCCATGAGGCCCGCGAGGCGGTCGAGGCCGCGCTGTCGCTCGTCCCGCCGGAGCAGCGCGACGCGCTCCTGCTCCGCGACGTCGAAGGCTTCAGCTACGAGGAGATCGCCACGATCACGGTGTCCGAGATCGGCACCGTGAAGTCCCGGATCCATCGAGCGCGCGTGACGGTCCGCAACGAGCTCGTGTCGAAGGGCTGGAAGGGGAGCGCCGGATGAGCGGAACTTCCTGCCGGCCGGGGACGTTCACCTGAGTGAGATGACCGAACATCCCGAGCTACTGCTGTCCGCGTACCTGGACGACGCCCTCAGCCAAGGCGAGCATGACCTCGTCCGCGCCCATCTCGACGGCTGCGAGCGGTGCCGGACGCGGCTGCGCGACCTGCGGGCGACCAGCCGGCTCATCGGCGGGCTGCCGCAGCTCGCGCCGCGGCGGTCGCTCGTGCCGCGCCTCGAGCGCGCCCCGGTCTGGCTCCGGCCCGTTCGGCTGCTCGGCGCGATCGGGAGCGGACTGTTCGTGTTCCTGTTCATCGCTTCGGCCGTGCTCAACAGCGGCGGGAGCCTGGGCGGCGGCGCGACCACCGCGGAGCAGCTCGCCGAGAAGGGGCAATTCGGCGCCGCGGTGAACGCGCTCGCCTCCGACGCCGCGAGGCAACGCGCCGATTCGGCGACCGGGTCGAGCGCGGTGCCGGCGGCGCTCCCCGCAGCGGCGAGCGCGGCGGCATCGCAGGGCCCGGGCTCTTCGTTCACGGTCGCATCGCCGACGCCGCTGGCTCGCGACGCCGTCGCATCCGCCGCGGGTGCGCCGTCCACCGTCGAAGGACCCCGCACCTTCGGCCCCCCGCCGCAGCTGTTCCTGCTGGTCGCGGTGCTGTTCGCGATCGCCGCGTTCGTGGCGCACCGGAGGCTGCACCGGGCCTAGCCGCGATACTCAACATGTGGCCGACCGTCTGCTCCTCGCCGATTCGAACAGCCTGATCTACCGCGGCTACTTCGCGATCCCGCCCCTCACCACGACCAAGGGCGAGCTCGTGAACGCGGCGTTCGGGTTCGCCTCGATCCTCCTGAAGGTGATCCAGGAGTACCCGCCGCGGCACATCGCGGCCTGCTTCGACCTGCCCGTCCCGACGTTCAGAAAGGAGCGCGACGCCACCTACAAGGCGACCCGCAGGCCGATGCCCGACGATCTTCGCCCGCAGTTCGAGCGGTGCAAAGAGTTCCTCGAGAAGTTCGGCGTACCGATGTATTCGCTCCCGGGCTACGAGGCCGACGACGTCATCGGCGCCCTGGCCCAGCAGGCGGAGGCGGCCGGCCTCGACACCGTGATCCTGTCCGGTGACCTCGACACGCTGCAGCTGGTGACGCCGCACGTGCAGCTCATGACCACCCGGCAAGGCTTCCAGAACACCGTCATCTACGACGAGGCGAGGATCTTCGAGCGGTTCGGCCTGCGGCCGGACCAGATGGTCGATTACAAGGCGCTGAAAGGCGACCCGACCGACAACATCCCCGGCGTGCCCGGCGTGGGGGAGAAGACCGCGGCGAAGCTCATCGCCGACCACGGTACGGTCGAGGGCGTCTACGAGAACCTGGCGAAGCTCACCCCGAAGCTGCGCGCGGCGCTCGAGGCGAACCACGAGCAGGTCCTCCATAGCCGCGAGATGTCGCGGATCGTCACGGACATCCCCGTGACGCTCGACCTCGAGCGCACGGCTCGCGGCGCGTACGACCGCGCGACGGTCATCGATCTCTTCCGTGACCTCGAATTCCGCAGCCTGATCCCGCGGCTGCCGCCGGCCGACGGCAACGCATCCGCGCCGCCGCCGACGCCGACCCTGTTCCCGGTCGACACGTCGAAGAGTCCCGCCCGCGTCTCGAGCGGCGGCCAGCTGTCGCTCGGGCTCACCGCCCCCGTGGCAGCGCCGGTCGACGTTGCGCTCCTGGCCGACGCGGACGCGGCGGACTATCTCGCGCGGGCGCGCGAGGCCGGTCGGATCGCGGTCTTCGCCGACGTCGACACGGAGCGCTCGCCGCGGCTGCTCGGCCTCGGCCTCGCGCTCGAGGAGGCCTGCTGCTACCTCGCGGTCGGCGAGACGATCCCGCCCGCGATCGTCGAGCTGCTCGGCGATCGGCGGATCGGCAAGCTCGTGCACGACGCGAAGACCGCACGGAGAGCGCTCCGTCGAGCCGGCGCGGACCTGCTCGGGATCGAGATGGACACCGTGATCGCGTCGTACCTCGCGAACGCGAGCCGGCGTCAGCACCTGCTCGACGATCTCGCGACGGAGCGCCTGGGCCTCGAGGTGCCGGCGCTCCCGGCGCCCGATCGGCGGCACAAGGACATCCTGCCCACGCTCGACGAGCGCCTCGCGCGTGCCGGGACCTCCGCGGTCGCCACGCTGCGGCTCGCCGCGCTGTTCCGCGAGGACCTCGACCGGCTCGGGCTCGCGAAGCTCTTCCGTGAGATCGAGCTCCCGCTCGTCGACGTCCTGGTGCACATGGAGGAGGCCGGCATCACGGTCGACACGAAATACCTCGCGACGCTCGCGGTCGAGTTCACCAGCGAGGTCGCCCGGATCGAGCGTGAGGCCTACGACGCGGTCGGTCACGACTTCGGCATCAACTCGCCGAAACAGCTGCAGGAGCTGCTGTTCACCGAGCTCAAGCTCCCGCGCGGGCGCCGTACGGGTACCGGCTACTCCACCGACGCCGCTGTCCTCGAGGAGCTGCGCGGCGCGCACCCGGTGATCGACAAGATCCTCGAGTACCGCGAGGTCGAGAAGCTGCGCTCGACGTACGCCGAGGGGCTCGGGCCGCTCATCGAGCTCGACGGGCGGATCCACACCACGTTCAACCAGACCGTGGCGTCGACCGGCCGCCTGTCGAGCCAGTCGCCGAATCTCCAGAACATCCCGATCCGCACCCCGCTGGGACGGCGGATCCGGCGCGCGTTCGTCGCCGGCCATCCGGATCGGACGCTCCTGGCGGCCGACTATTCGCAGATCGAGCTGCGCGTCCTGGCCCACGTCTCCGCGGATCCGGCGCTCGTGGACGCGTTCCGCTCCGGCGCCGACGTGCATACCCGCACGGCCGCCGCGGGATTCGGGGTCGCGGAGTCGGCGGTCACGCGCGAGCAGCGGAGCGTCGCGAAGATGCTGAACTTCGGCATCGTCTACGGGATGAGCGACTTCGGCCTCGCCTGGCGGATGGGGATGGCGCGCGACGAGGCCGCGCGGTTCATCGACGAGTACTTCAAGCGATATGCGCTCGTGCGCCGCTATGTGATGGAGACGAAGTCCTTCGCGCTCGAGCAGGGTTACGTCGAGACGCTGCTCGGGCGACGGCGCTATATCCCGGACATGGCGAGCAGCAACGGGGCGGTGCGGAACGCCGCGGAGCGGATGGCGATCAACATGCCGGTCCAGGGCACGGCCGCGGACATCATGAAGATCGCGATGGTGAAGGTGCACGACCGTCTTCGCGGCGCCGCGTGGGCCCGCGCCGTCCTCCAGGTGCACGACGAGCTCGTGTTCGAGGTCGAGCGATCGCGCGTCGACGAGCTCGCCGAGCTCGCGCGCGAGGAGATGGGGAACGCATATCCGCTCGATGTGCCGCTCGTCGTGGACATCCGCACCGGCGACAACTGGGACGAGATGAGCCCACTGGCGACATCCGTTCATGCCTGAGCTGCCTGAAGTCGAGACGATCGCGCGGCAGCTGGCCGAGCGCGTGACCGGCCGGACGATCGCAGCGTTCGCGTCGGACTGGGAGCGCATCACCGAGCCCGAGCCGGTGACGCTCGTGGCCGCGCGGCTCGCCGGCCGGCGGATCGAGGCTGTCCGGCGTCGCGGCAAGCTCGTCGTGTTCCTGCTGGACGGCGGTGATGCGCTCTGCACCTCGCTGCGAATGACCGGGCGGTTCGCGTTCAAGGAGCTCGGCGAGGCGGCGCCCGAGCGGTTCACCCGCGCGACGTTCACGTTCACCGACGGCACGGCCCTCGACTTCGTCGACATGCGCAAGCTCGGGCGCATGGCCCTGGTGGACTCGGCGGAGATCGTCGCGGACGACGCCGGGGGCGATCGCACGCTGAAGGCGCCCCTGCATCTCGCGATGGGCCGTGAGCCGCTCGGCCGCTCGTTCACCGTGGCGTGGCTCCGCGCGTTCCTCCGGCGCCGACGCCGGGCCGCGATCAAGCCATTGCTGCTCGATCAGCGGGGCATCGCCGGCATCGGGAACATCTATGCATCGGAAGCGCTGTGGCGCGCGCGGATCCATCCCCTGCGCACGGCCGGATCGCTGAAGGCCGAAGAGGTCGTGCGGCTGCACGAGGCGATCAAGTGGGTCCTGCGGAAGGCGATCCGGCTTCACGGATCCACGCTCCGTACGTACCGCGACAGCAGCGGCCGGCAGGGCGGCATGCAGCACGAGTTCGTCGTGTACGACCGGGCCGGCGAGGCGTGCGACCGCTGCGGCGCGCAGATCCGGCGTACGGTCATCGGCGCCCGGAGCACGTACCACTGCCCGCGTTGCCAGCGAGCGCCGCGCGCGCGGCTCGCGAGGTGAGCGTCCTCTCGGTCCAGGCCGCCGGCCGCCGGTTCGCCGACCGCGTCCTGTTCAGCGACGTGAGCTTCCGCCTCGCGAACGGCGACCGAGCGGGCCTCATCGGCCCGAACGGCACCGGCAAGTCGACCCTCCTTCGGATCGTCGCCGGGCTCGACGCCCCCGACAGCGGCTCGATCGCCCTCGCCCGCGGCACGCGCATCGGCTTCCTGCAGCAGGAGCTGCTCGTGGACGTCGAGGGGACCGTCGAGGCCCACGCTCGGGGCGCGGCATCGCACCTCGCCGAGCTCGAGGCCGAGCTTCGCACGATGGAGCAGGAGCTCGCGACCGGCGACCAGGCGCTCCTCGAGCGCTACGCCGACGCGCAGCATCACTTCGAGCACGCCGGCGGCTACGACTTCGAGTCGACGCTCGGCCGGGTGCTCTCCGGCCTCGGCCTCGACACCCTTCGCGCTCGCGAGGTGCGGACGCTGTCGGGGGGCGAGCGCACGCGGCTCGGTCTCGCGCGCCTGCTGCTCGACGACCCCGACCTGCTGCTCCTCGACGAGCCGACGAACCACCTCGATGTCGCGGCGCTGGAATGGCTGGAGAAGTTCCTGGTGGAGCAGGACTTCTCCGTGCTGGTGGCGTCGCACGACCGCTGGTTCCTCGACCAGGTCACGTCTCGCACGCTGTCGTTCGAACCGGCTGCGCGGGGCTCGAAGGTCATCGAGTACCGCGGCGGCTACTCGCACTACGCGCGCCAGCGCGCCGAGCGCGATGCCGCGCTCACGCGCGCCGCGGACCGGCAGCAGGCGGAGATCGCCCGGACCGAGGAGTACATCGACAAGTTCCGAGCCGGTCAGCGATCGAAGCAATCGCGCGGGCGCGCCAAGCAGCTCGCCCGGCTCGAGCGCATCGACGCACCGATCGGCACCGCGCGCCACGGCTGGAGCCTCGAGGCGGCACATCTCGCCGGCGCGACGGTGCTGGAGTCCACGCCGCTCAGCGTCGGCCACGGCGACCGGGTCGTCGTTCGAACGCCGCCCCTCCGCGTGGAGCGCGGCGCCCGGATCGCCGTCGTCGGCGCGAACGGCGCGGGGAAAACAACGCTCGTCCGGACGCTCGTGGGCCAGCTGCCCGCGCTCGATGGCTACGTCTCGAGCGCACCGACCGCGCGCGTCGCGTTCCTCGCGCAGGCGCAGGCCGAGCTGACCGGCGACGAGACCGTGCTCGACGCGCTCCGCGACGCCACCGGGCTGGACGAGCAGGGCGCCCGCGACCTCCTCGCGCGGTTCCTGTTCCGCGGCGAGGACGTGTTCCGGTCGGTCGGCGTCCTTTCCGGAGGTGAGCGCTCCCGGCTCGCGCTCGCGCGCCTCTCCGCGCGAGAGGCGAACCTGCTGGTGCTCGACGAGCCGACGAATCATCTCGACCTCGCCGCCCGGGAACAGCTGGAAAGCGTCCTCAGCCAGTACGAAGGCACGATCGTGGCGGTGAGCCATGACCGCTACTTCATCGATCGCCTGGCGAGCGAGATCTGGGACGTCCGCGACGGAGGGCTGAAGCGCTACGAGGGCGGGTGGACGACCTTCGAGAAGGCGCGTGACGAGGGCCGTCCGCTGCCCGACCCGGATACGGCGGCGCTCACGAGCGCACGTCTCGCGGAGGTACCGGTACGGCCGAAGCCCGCGAAGCCGACGCCGAAAGCGGTCGCGCGGCCGGCCCGGGCCACACGGCCCGCCCCGACGACGCGGCGCGCCGCATCGCGCGTGCGAAAGGTCGAGGGCGTGCGCGCGCTCGAAGCGCGGATCAGTGCGATGGAGCTGCAGCTCGCTCAGATGGCGAAGAAGCTCGAGGACATCGCGATGTCCGGGGACTTCATGGAGACGCGCCGCCTCGGATCGGAGCACGCCGAGCTCGAGCGCTCGCTGCGCAAGCTCTACGAGGAGTGGTCTGCCGTCGCCGAGCCTCCCGAAGACGCATGAGCGCGTTCGTCGTGGGGCTCACCGGTCCGATCGGGGCGGGGAAGAGCACGGTCGCGGCGATGCTGCGCGAGCAGGGCGCGCGCGTGCTGGACGCGGACGCGATCGCGCGCGACGAGCAGAGTCGTGGCACCACCGGCTACAGCGCGATCGTGCAGCAGTTCGGCACCGAGGTCCTTGGTGAGGACAAGGAGGTCGACCGCCGCAAGCTCGCTGACATCGTGTTCGCGGACCCCAGGCGGCTCGAGCAGCTCGAGCGGATCCTCCACCCGCGGGTGATCGCGCGGATCCTCGAAGCGCGGAAGATGCTCCCGGACGATCAGGTCCTGGTCGTCGAGGCGATCAAGCTCGTCGAGACATCGCTCCGGAGCATCTGCGACCGGATCTGGGTCGTCCTCGCCCCGCGCGACGCGTTGCTCGTGCGTCTGGCGGCTCGCGGGATGAGCGACGCCGGCGTGGCGGCGCGGCTCGCGGCCCAGGCGAGCGAGGACGAGTTCCGGGCGGCCGCGGACGTGATCATCCAGAACGACGGCGACCGCGACGCCTTGCGCGCCGCGGTCGCCGCCGCTTGGTCAGCCGTGCGGGCGAAGCGCTAAGGCGCGACCTTCAGCGGGATCGGGTAGCCGAAGCGCTTGTAGACCGGACCGAACGTCCCTCCCTGCGTGACCGCCTGGCGCTGGTCCTGTGCCGCGCGGAGGAGGAACTGGAGCGACCCACCCGAGGTGATCATGTACGAGATCTGCTCGGCGGTCTGCGCGTCGGTGCGGATCGTGTAGACCGAACCGGCCCGCGCGAGGATCGGCAGGTTCTGGAGAGTGATCTTCGACGCCACGTCCGCAAACCGATTCTGGTCGGTGCCGGTGAAGAATTTGGACGGGTCGAAGTTGAACGTGTACAGCAGATCGACGATGTCGCCCACCTGGATCGCGCCGCCGACCGCGTTCGCGTCCGCGACCGTGATCGACATGACCCGGTAGTCCGGCGTGCCGGCCGGGATCGGCGCGTTCGGTGCCGGCTGCGCGTTCGGCGGGAAGACCGTGAACGTGACCGCGCCGGCCGCGGCGAACTTGCCGGGGAGGATCGGTTCGCCGGCGGCGATGGGCTGTTGCACGATCTTGCCCACGACCTCGTCGGGCTTCGCGAGGGCCGTCGGCGGTGCGAGCTCGACCGGATACTTCTGGACCTTCACGTCCGCGGCGGTCAGGGCGCTGCGGGCGGGCAGGTCCCGCGCGGCGACCAGCACGTCCGTCGTCGCGGCGGGCGGGGGCGCCTCGGCTTTCGAGCCGGAGGACAGCACGTACGTCCCGACGCCGGCCAGGATCGCGATCAGGATGCCGACGATGAGGACGAGCCGCGCACGGCGGCGGGAACGGTCTTCCACAGTCCTTCCAAGCTCCTCTCGAGTTGCTGTCTGAACGTTAGTCGAACAAGGTGGTTATTCGGCAATAGCCCATTCGTGTGGTGTGTCGCGCGCGTGTCGGTTCTGCGCGACGCTGCATCCAGCCTTGGACGCATCGCCGGCAGGTAGCATCAACGGGGTGGCCGGGCCCGGCCTCGTGGGAATCGAACGCGCGTTCTAGGATGTACTTGAGGCCCCGATGAGCAGCTCCAGCGAGATCCTTCAGGTCCCCCTCGACCGGCCATCAGGCCGGGCGGCATACGACCTCGTCCTTCCGTGGCCCCTCGCAGGCGATCAGCCCCAGGCCGCTGCCGAGCTCGGTGCGGGCCTCGCCCGGGGGGACAAGTGGCAGACGCTGAAGGGCGTCACCGGCTCCGGGAAGACCGTGACGATGGCCCAGGTCATCGCCGACTCGGGCCGGCCGGCGCTGGTGCTCGCGCACAACAAGACGCTCGCCGCGCAGCTGTACGGCGAGTTCAAGGAGTTCTTCCCGAACAACGCCGTCCAGTACTTCGTCTCGTACTACGACTACTACCAGCCCGAGGCGTACGTGCCGCGCAGCGACACGTACATCGAGAAGGACTCCTCGCGGAACGAGGAGATCGACAAGATGCGGCACGCGGCCACGCGGTCGCTGTTCGAGCGACGCGACGTGATCATCGTGGCCTCGATCTCGTGCATCTACGGCCTCGGCGCTCCGGTCGACTACGGCGCCGTGACCGTACGGCTCGTGAAGGGCGAGCGGACGCGGCGGGACACCGTCCTCCGTCACCTCGTCGACATCCAGTACGAGCGCAACGACCAGAGCTTCGTCCGTGGCAAGTTCCGTGTCCGCGGGGACACGCTCGAGGTGCATCCCGCGTACGAGGACCTCGCGGTACGCGTCGAGTTCTTCGGCGACCTGATCGAGCGGATCACGGAGCTCGACCCGCTCACCGGCGAAGTGCTCGCGGAGCGCGATCGGATCGACATCTACCCCGCGCGGCACTTCGTCACGCCGCGCGAGAAGCTGAACGAGGCGATCAAGGACATCGAGGCCGAGCTCCAGGTCCGGACGGACGAGCTGAAGACCGCCGGGCGGCTCCTCGAGGCCCAGCGTCTGCTCCAGCGCACGAACTTCGACCTCGAGATGCTTCGCGAGACGGGCACCTGCCATGGGATCGAGAACTACTCACGGCACCTCGCGCGCCGCCCGGCGGGCAGCCGGCCGTGGACGCTGCTCGATTACTTCCCGCCCGACTTCCTGATGTTCATCGACGAGTCGCACATGTCGATCCCGCAGGCGCGTGGCATGTTCTTCGGCGACAAGGCGCGGAAGGACATCCTCGTGGAGTACGGCTTTCGCCTGCCGAGCGCGCTCGACAACCGGCCGCTCACGTTCAAGGAGTTCGAGGACCGCCTGGACCAGACGATCTTCGTGTCCGCGACGCCGGGCCCCTACGAGCTGGAGCGCACGCCGGTGCTCGTCGAGCAGATCATCCGGCCGACTGGCCTGGTCGATCCCGAGATCGACATCCGGCCCACCGACGGACAGATCGACGACCTCCTCGGCGAGATCAACCTGCGGGTGCAGCGCGGCCAGCGGTCCATCGTCACGACGCTCACGAAGAAGATGGCGGAGGATCTCGCCGACTACCTGCGCGAGATGGGCATCAAGGTCCACTACCTGCATTCCGAGATCGAGACCATCGAGCGGGTGGAGATCCTCCGCGATCTGCGGCTCGGCGTGTACGACGTCGTGGTCGGGGTGAACCTCCTGCGCGAGGGCATCGATCTCCCCGAGGTCACGCTCGTCGCCATCCTCGACGCCGACAAGGAGGGCTACCTCCGGTCCGAGGGCTCGCTCATCCAGGTGATCGGCCGGGCCGCGCGGCACGTCGAGGGCCGGGTCGTCATGTACGCCGACCGGCGCACGGCATCGATGGACAAGGCGATCAACGAGACCGAACGGCGGCGGAACCTGCAGATCGCCTACAACGCCGAGCATGGCATCGAGCCGACCAGCATCATGAAGGCGATCCGCGAGGTCGGCATGCGGTTGAAGCAGGTCGCCGAGATCGAGGGCGGCTACGAGCGACGGGGCCGTCCCGTCGGCGCAGGCGAAATGCCACCGGACGAGCTCGCACGGCTCATCAAGGATCTCGAATCGCAGATGAAGGAGGCGGCGAAGCAGCTCGAGTTCGAGCGCGCGGCCGCCCTCCGGGACGAGGTGGTCCAGCTGCGCGGGATCCAGGTGCTCGAGAAAGGTCCGGAAGGTGCGTTCGCGGCGGAGCCGAAGACGACCAGGCGCGTCGTCCGGCGGAGGAGGGGGATCTAGTGGTGCTCGGAGTGCTCGCGGTGGTCGGCGTCCTGGGCGCGATCGTCGGTGCGATCGTGCTCGCCATGCGCGGCGGGCGCGGCGGCCTCGATTGGGGCCCGCGGAACCTTGTGCGCGTGTACCTGTACATCGCGTCGATGGCCGGGATCATCGTGCTCGTCGTCGGCCTGTCCGGCGTCCTCACCGCGGGCTTCGCCGCGGCGTTCGGCAATGCCTTCGTCTACGGCGACACGTCCGCGATCACGCCCGTGCCCGCGTGCGGGCCGGTCACGGACCCGAACGTGAAGTGCGTCCCGGGCGGGACGCAGGACATCGCGGCCCAGCAGCAACGCGAGCAGGACCGCCGGCGCGGCGACGACCTCATCCGCGGCATCACCTTCACCGTCTTCGGTGCGCTGTTCTGGGGCGCGCACTACGTCGCGCGGCGCGGGGTGATGGCCTCCGACGAGCTGACCTCGGGCCTGCGGCGCGGGTACCTCATGCTCGGCACCGTCATCTTCGGGATCACGACGGTGATCCTGCTGCCGACCGGGATATACCAGGCGCTGTCGTATCTGATCCTGCCGGCGCAGAACGGCGTGTTCCGGCAGGGGGTCGGCGATTCGCTGCCGGGCGGCCTCGTGACGCTGCCGGTG
>DATJHW010000060.1:0-17811 GCA_035493615.1 Saccharimonadales bacterium (SeqCode)
GGCGGAGCTCGGGATCGAGGTGAAGGACATCGACGCCGGGCTCATCGACTTTCGGACGGACCGGGGCGGGGAAGAGGTCTACCTCTGCTGGCGGCTGGGCGAGGGCGATCGGATCGCCTGGTGGCACACGCTCGAGGGTGGATTCCCGGCAAGGCGGCCGCTCGTCGAGAACTAGCTTCGGTGGGTGGCCCGATGGCCACCCCGGTGACCGTTCCGGGTACCCGAACGGCCCACACGACAACCGTGTCGCGCCGTGCTCTCTTATGAAAGTTGGACGAGCACGAGCTGGCGTGGGCCGCCGGATTCTTCGATGGTGACGGGTGGGCGGCGCTGGTGCGGCAGAAGGGGCGACGGACCGGGCAGCCGCAGGCGCGGATCAATCAGTCGAGCCTCGATGGCGTTCCGGAGGTGCTGCTTCGGTTCCGTGACGCCGTGGGCATCGGTCGCATCGGCGGCCCCAAGATCGAGGACCGGCGTGAGCCGCTCTACTGGTGGGTGGCGAGCAGCCGCGGCGACGTAACCAGGACGGGCGACCTCATCGGTCCATGGCTCTCAAGGCAGAAGCGAGCTCAGTTCGTGAGCGCTGCAAGTCTGCGCTTCGATCGGCCACCGATCGATACGTTTGCGTGGGCGGCAGGCCTATTCGACGCGGAAGGGTCGACATCTCTCAGCGATCACCGGTCACACGAGGGGTACAAGTACGTTGAAGCGTCGATCACACAAGGCGGAGGTAAGCGTGCCGCGCCCGACGAGCTCGTTCGATTCCTTGACATTGTCGAAAGAGGAAAGGTCTACGGGCCGTACGAGCAAGATGGTGCGACCGAACCGATCTATCGATGGCGGCTCCAGCAGGCTGACGCGGTACGACGTCTTCTTCACCTGCTTCAGCCGTGGCTCTGTCGGGTGAAGCGAGTGCAGGCATGGGGCGCCCTCGCTGTTATCGACCGGCAGGCTGTGCTCCCGCGCGGCCGCCCCGATTGGGGATCGCACAAGACGCATTGCGTGCACGGGCACGAATACGCGTCAGCGCGCATGCGGCCCTACGTGTCACGTGGGCGGTCCACACCCGTCCGCGAGAACCATCGCTGCTTGACATGTCTTCGCGAGCTCGCGCGCCGCAAGCGCGCGATGAAAGGCGCGGACGGCGACCTACCGGCCGCGGATCGAGACACGCCTGACGATCGTGCTACTTGTTGAAGTACACCTTGTTGATCTCGATGTAGTTCTTCCACTTGTCCGGCACTGCGTCCTCAGGGAAGATCGCGCTCACCGGACACACCGACTCGCACGCGCCGCAGTCGATGCACTCGTCCGGGTGGATGTAATACATGTTGTCTGCATCGGTTGTATATATGCAGTCGACCGGACAAACATCGACACAGCTCGCATCCTTGACATCGATGCACGGCTCGGTGATCACATAGGCCATCGCTCGCAGCTCCTCTGACGATTGATCCCGGAGCCCACTTGCGCGGTCCCTCCAGCCGAACGAAAGGCTACCATCACCATCGCCGATGAGCGAACAGGACACCGCGGAATTCCCACTGCCCGCCGACACGACCGACACCGAGCGCGCTCAGGCGAAACGCGAGATCGGCAAACACGCCGAGATCGTCGCCGAGGAGCCGCGGCTCATCAGACTCAAGGGGCGCCTCCTCGGGAAGACCGGTCCGAACTGGCACTTCCAATACACCCGCATCTACGCGCTTCCCAAGGGCTTCCTCGCCGCCGGCCACGACATCCGCGAGGGCATCAAGGTGAGCTACGCCGACGATCTCGCACACGTCGCCGACGGCTTCGAGAACGAAGGCGTGCGCGAGTTCATCGAAGACGAGCTGCGCTTCCGGAAGCTGCTCGACGCCGAACCGGCCCGAACCCACTAGCCGCGACCGCAAGGCGGCCCGGCCGCCGAAGCGCGTTCCCGGTGGCGCTCTCGACGAAGACGCTCGGGCCCGCTGCGCCGATCCAGCGCCGGAGGCGCTCGTGCGCGGCATCGAGCAGTTCAATGCCGGCGAATTCTTCGAACAGCACGAGACCCTGGAGGCGCTCTGGCGTGACACGCGCGCGCCGATCCGCGGCCTCTATCACGGGATCCTGCAGATCGGCGTCGGCTTCCATCACTGGGGCAACGGCAATCACCACGGTGCGAGTGTCCTGCTCGAGGAAGGGATCTCGCGTCTCGGTCCTTTCGCGCCCGCGTGCCAGGGCGTCGATGTCGCGGCGCTCATTCGCGACGCGAGCGCCGCGCGCGATGAGCTGATCCGTCTCGGTCCGGCAGGGATGCGCGGCTATGACCTGGCCAAAGCGCCGAAGGTGCACTGGTCGCGCTAGCTGTTCGGCAGCTCCGCGGCCGTGGCTTGATCCCACCCGATGAGCGTGTGTGGCGGAAGGTTGACCGCCTCGACTGCGCGCAGCTCCGGGATCGCGTCGCGTAGCGCGCGCTCGATCCCGTTCTTCACCTGGAGCGACGCGACGAGCCGGCTCGCGCCCGGGCGGGTGAGCCAGACCTTCAGCTGCACGACGCCGTCCTCGATACCGACGAGCTCGGTCGAGGCACCGGAGCGCTCGAGGTAGGGGGCCATCTCGGCGAGGCGTGCTGCGACGCGGGACTTCAGATCGGCCATCCTCGGTAGGATACGGGCGATGTGCTTCCCACCCGGCGCACGGCCGCCGGATGTCCCCAAAGACCTGCGGATCATCAGCGGCGGCGCCGGAGGCGCGAGCGTCGTCCTCACGAGCGCGGACGGCGCGAGCTTCCGAACGTTCGTCGCGAAGCCGCAACAGGGCGACACCGGTGTCGTCATCGCGCCCGATGTTCGTGGCCTCCACAGCTTCTACGAGGACCTCGCCGAGCGCTTCGCCTCAGCCGGCGTCCACGCGATCTCGATCGATTACTTCGGCCGTACCGCGGGGACGGACAAGCGTCCGGACGATTTCGCATTCCAGGAGCACGTCGCGGTCGCGCGGCAGCGGCCGGACCTCATCCAGGCCGACGTCACGGCCGCATTGACCGAGCTCCGCAAGCGTGCCGCGCCGAAGCGCGCGTTCGTCCTCGGCTTCTGCATGGGCGGACGTGTCGCGTTCAACGCGTCGGCCGAGCAGGATGGCCTGGCCGGCGTCGTCGGGTTCTACGGAGTCACCCGACGGCGTGACGCGGACGACAAGGATGCCCCGATCGACAAGGTCGCGCGCATGCGCGCGCCGGTCCTCGGCCTCTTCGGCGGGGCGGACGGCGGGATCCCCGCCGAGGACAACGCGACGTTCGACAAGGCCCTGGACGACCGGAAGCTCCCGCACCACCTCGTGACCTACCCGGGCGCGCCCCATTCGTTCTTCGATCGCTCGTTCGCCCAGTACGAGAAGGAATGTGCGGATGCGTGGCGCCGCGTGCTCGGATTCATGGCGACCGGCGACCCGAAAGCGGTGAAATGATCGCCCGCGTCGCCGGGGCGATCGTCCTCGGCTCGGTCGTCTTCGTCGTCATCACGTTCTTCGAGCAGATCCCGGTGGTGGGCTGGCTGGGCGCGCCGGTTTCCGTGGCGGCGTGGATCTGGCTGGCGCGCGAGATCCGCCGCGCCGGGGGCGCGCTCGTCGACGCGGCGATCGCGGGAGCGATCACCGGGTTCGTCGGCGCCGTCTCGGCCTGGATGCTCCAGGTCGGCAACCTGTTCGGTCCCGATACGCCCGGGCTCGCCCGGTTCGGCGCGGGCCTGGGCACGATCGGCGCGACGGTCTTCCTGGTGCTCTGGCCGCTCATCGGCGCGCTCGTGTGCGGCGGTGCCGCGGCGATGCGCGCGCGTCGCTACGCGGCAGGACCCTAGCCGGCGATCGATCCGTCGACCGTCGCGTCCGTCGGGGTCTCGGCGCCGCTCACGATCCTCGCGGGGGGCGCACATGTCCAGGTCGCGAGGGTCACGCCGCAGGACGCGCACGCGTGGCTCGCACGTGCGGGCGCGGCGCGCTCATCGGGCTGAGGTGCGCCTCGCCTTCGAACGCCGCTACGCGATGCGGCGCTTCTTGTGCGTGACGTAATCGATGAGCACGAACTCGCCGAGCTTCTCGGGCTCGACGTAGAACGCGCGGCCACCGTTCACCTTCGACATCTGATTCACGAAGTCCACCAGATAGTGACCGCGCGCGAGCATGAACGTGTTGATCGTGATGCCCTCGCGCGTGCAGCGCACGACCTCGCGGAGCGTCTCCTCGAACGTCCGCTTCGTGGGCGGGTAGCTGAAGCGCACCTTCCCGTCCTCGAAGTGCGCCGTCGGCTCGCCGTCGGTGATGAGGAGGACCTGCTTGTTCTTCCCACGTGACCGCGCGAGCAGCGTCCGCGCGGTCTCGAACGCGTGCTGCATGTTCGTGCCGTACACGTACTCGTTCCAGGTGAGCCGTGGGAGGTCGGTCGGCTTCAGCTGCGTCGCGTAGGCCGAGAACCCGATGATGTACAGGTCGTCCTTCGGGAAGGTCGATCGGATGAGCGAGTCGAGGGCGAGCGTCACCTTCTTTGCGGCAAGGAAGCAGCCGCGGAACAGCATCGACCGCGACACGTCGACGAGGATCGCGGTCGCCGACTGCGTGACCAGCTCGGTGCGGTACACCTCGAAATCGGCCGGGTGCAGCTTCACCGGCGTGCCGGCGCCGCCGCGGAACACGGCGTTGCGCACGGTGCCGGGAAGGTCGAGCAGGAAGGGATCGCCGAACTCATACATCTTCAGCTCGTCGGTCGGATCGCCACCGCGGCCGCGCGAGTCGGCACGGTGCTTCCCGAACGCGTCGCGCTTCAACGTGGAGAAGATCTCCTCGAGCGAGCGCTGGCCGATCTTGCGGATGCCGCGCGGCGTCAGCTCGTAGCGCTCGCCGTCCTTGCGGATGAGGCCGGCCTCCTCCAGGAGCTCGCTCATCTTCTGCAGCTCCTCGAGCGACTGGCGGGCCCTCGTGCCGGCGAGGCGTTCGACCTGCTCCGGGTCCATCGCCACCAGGTCGCCCTGATCGCGGGCGCTCCGGACGACGTCCTCGAGGTCCGACAGCTGATTCATCTCGTCCATCAGGCCGAGCGCCTCGGCGAGGGTGAGCGGATCGTCACCTGAGAGCTCGTGCTCGTACCCGTCGAGCGGCATGAGCTGACCGAGCGTGTCGGCGAGCTCGTTCATCGCGGACTGCAGGCCCGGATCGTCGAACGCGGCTCCGAGCAGGTCCTCGAGCTGCTCGCGCATCTCGCCGGACATGCTGTTCCACAGCGACCGCATCGCCGCGATGCCCATCGCGAGCTGCTTGAGCAGGTCGTCCCAGTCCTTCGCGTTCCCGGCGAGCTCGGGATACTGCCGCTGGAACGCCTCGAAGTCCGGGTCGCCGCCCTCGGCCCGTTCCTTCAGCGCCCGATTCAGGTCGCGGATCATCTGGCGCGTGCGCTCGAGCTGTTCGGGGCTCAGATCCTTCAGCGAGTCGCGCATGTTCTTGAAGTACGACCCGAGGACCTGCTCCTGCAGCTGCTTGAGCAGCTCCTGGTATTTCTCGGCCGCCTTCGGCTCGACGAATTCGTAGTCCTTCAGGCCGCGGATCGCGCGCCCGACGTCCTCGGGGAGCGCGTCGAGCTGTTCGCGCCGCTCGCGCGCCAGGTTCGCCATCGCCTGCTTCAACGCCTCGTCGGGCGTTTCCTGCCGCTCGCGGCGGTCGAGGCCTTCACGCTCGAGGCGTTTGACCTCCTCGAGCTTCTGCTTGAGCTCATCGAAGATGCCGGAGAGATCGTGGCGCTCCGCGCGTTTCTGCTTCGCCGCGCGCAACCGCTCCAGGAGGTCCTGCATCCCCTCCATTCGACCGGGCATGCCCCACCGGGCGAGGCGGGCCATCGCCTCCTCGAGATCGCCGCCGGAGAGGAGCTCATCGGACATCGCGCCGAGGAGCTCGTCGGCCTCGAGAGCGTCGAGGCGCTGCGTGCCGTCCCAGCGCTTGTACCGGACCTCGCGGTCGAAGAACGGACCGTCGGGCTCGAGCAGGCTCAGCCTCGGAAGGTCGCGCGGTTGTCGCCGCGCTCTTTGTTCAGCTTGCGGTTGAGGTGCAGGCCCTCGAGCACGAACTCGACGGCCGCGGCGATCGCCGCGGGGTTGCCGGTCGCCCCGAGCTTCGCGACGGCGCCCTTCATCCCCGGGATCTGCAGCGCCTGCTTCACGTACTCCTGGCTCGGGAGCGTGGGGGAGACGTGCATCGTCGCACCGCGCTGGAACGCCGCGAGCAGCGAATCGAACTCGGCGAGCGCGAAGGTCCGATTGAAGACGTTGAGGACCGCGCGCTGTGCCAGCCGGTCGATGACCCGTTCCTCGGAGAGATCGCCCACCGACTCGAGCTCGATCTTCCCCGCCGTGGACGCGACCACCGCCGGGAGGTCGCTGATCCTGGGCACGACCGCGGTCTCCCCGTTGCGGAGCGCGCGCTTCAGGGCGTTGGACGCGAGGTTCTCGTAGTTCGCGATCGTCACGCGCACCGACACGCCCGAGCGCTGCGAGATCTCCGGCGACTTCCGGGCGAGCTGGGAGAGCTCCGCCAGCACTTCCTTCATGTACGCGGGCACGGTCGTCGTGATCCCCTCGTCCACGAACTCGGAGCGCTCCTGCTCCATGATCCCGACCTCGATCGAAAGCTCCTTCGGGTAGTGCGTCCGGACCTGCGAGCCGAATCGGTCCTTGAGCGGCGTGATGATGCGGCCGCGGTTCGTGTAGTCCTCGGGATTCGCCGACGCGACGACGAACAGGTCGAGCGGCAGCCGGATCTTGTAGCCCCGGATCTGCACATCGCGCTCTTCCATCACGTTCAGCAGGCCGACCTGGACCCGCTCGGCGAGGTCGGGGAGCTCGTTCAACGCGAAGATGCCGCGATGGGTCCGCGGCAGCAGGCCGTAGTGGATCGTGAGCTCGTCGGACAGGTAGCGGCCCTCGGCGACCTTGATCGGGTCCACCTCACCCACGAGGTCGGCGATCGAGATGTCCGGGGTCGCGAGCTTCTCGCTGTAGCGCTGGTCGGGGGTGAGCCACATGAGCTCGACCGCATCGCCGTCGTTCGAGACGCGGTACTTGCACGAGGCGCAGATCGGCTGGAACGGGTCGTCGTTGATCTCGCAGCCCGCGATCGCCGGAACAGCCGGGTCGAGCAGCGACGTGAGGGAGCGCGCGATGCGCGTCTTCGCCTGCCCGCGTTCGCCCAGGAAGATGATGTCCTGGCCGGAGAGGATCGCGTTCTCGATCTGCGGGATGACCGTCTGCTCGTAGCCGACGATGCCTTCGAAGAGCGGCTTCTTCCGTGAGAGCGCCACCATGAGGTTGGAGCGGAGCTCCTCTTTCACGGTGCGGCTGCGATACCCGCTCTCGCGCAGCGCGCCGATGGTCGTTGGACGTGCTTCGGTCACAGTGGCCCTCCCTGGACCGAGGGTACCACGCTATCCTCGCGCTCCAGTGAGCACCGAGAAGACATCTACGGCATCGATCGACGACCCGGACGCGATCGCGGAGACGATCCGCGAGGCCGCGGAGCGCAACACGAAGGCGCTTCGCGAACGACCGCTCCCCATCGCGGTCGAGCCGCCAACGGTCCTCCGACCCTGATCGAAGACGTTCGCTACGCATCGGTCGCGGAGCTCGCCGCCGGCCTGAAGCGAAAGCGCTACTCCGCCACCGAGCTCGCGTCCGCGACGCTCGCGCTGCTCGAGGCGCATGGTCCCCGGTACAACGCCATCGCGACGCTGATGCGTGAGCGTGCGCTCATCGAGGCCCGCCGGGCGGACCGCACCCGCGCGACGGCGCGGACCCCGCTGCACGGCGTGCCGTACGGGGCGAAGGATCTCGTCGCGGCGACCGGTGCGCGCACGACCTGGGGCGCTCCACCGTTCCGGGATCAGTCATTCGACGAGGACGCCACGGTGATCACGAAGCTCCAGCGCGCCGGCGCGGTGCTCGTCGCGAAGCTCGCGATGGTCGAGCTCGCCGGCGGCGGGGGCTATCGCTACCCGAGCGCGTCGCTGCAAGGTCCCGGCAGGAACCCGTGGAACACCGGGCGCTGGTCGGGCGGGTCCTCGAGCGGGTCGGGCAGCGCGGTCGCGGCCGGCCTCGTCCCGTGGGCGATCGGCTCGGAGACTTCGGGGTCGATCGGCACGCCCGCCGCATTTTGCGGCGTGACCGGACTTCGGCCGACCTACGGTCTGGTGAGCCGCCACGGCGCGATGGCGCTGTCGTGGACCCTCGACAAGCTCGGGCCGATGGCCCGCACCGCGGATGACTGCGGCCTCGCGCTCCAGGCGATGGCCGGTCCCGATCGCGCGGATCCGACCACGAGCGGAAAGCGGTTCGCGCCGCTGTCCGGGCGTGCGGCCGCGAGCGCCGTGCGGAGCACCCGCGTGGGTTTCGCCGAGGAGGACCTCGGCCACGCGACGCCCGAGGCGAAGCGCGCCCTCGAGCGCGGACTTGCGGAGCTTCGCAAGATCGTCCCGAAGGTCACCCGGACGGTGCTGCCGACCGACCTACCGTACGGGCCGATGGTCGGCACGGTGTTCGGCGCGGAGGGCGCGGCGATCTTCAACGAGCTCATCGACTCGGGCCGGGTCGACGAGCTCGTTGACAAGCGGCAGGCCGCGGGCCTGAAGGCGGGAGGCGAGATCCGCGCCCGCGACTACCTGCAGGCGCAGCGCCTCCGCACGATCCTCATCGAACGGTTCCGCGAGCTGTTCCTGAGCGTCGACGTGATCGTCGGACCCGCCCGCACGTCGACCGCTCCCGCACTCGATGCGCCCCTCGACGGACGGCCGCCGGGCTCCGGCTCGCTCGCGACGACGCCCAAGGCCGACGCGCCTGGCCCGGGCAACACCGCGCTCATCCCGGCCGGCAATCTCGCCGGCCTGCCCGCGATCTTCTTCCCGTGCGGCTTCGGCACCGACGGCCTTCCGGTCGGCCTGCAGGTCGTCGGGCCGCCGTTCAGCGAGCCGCTGCTCGTCGCGATCGCATCGGCGTACCAGCGCGCGACCGGCCATCACCTGAAGCGCCCGAAGGACCAGGGGCCTTCGGCGGAGGTCGGCGGCGCTCCGCGATGATCTAGGCGAGCGCCGGGACCACCTCGCGGCCGAGCAGCTCGACCATCTCCCGCTCGCGGGTGTACGGGAAGATCGCGTTCACGTGATCCACACCGATGGCGGCGTACTCGCGCAGCCGCTTGATCACCTCCTGCGGCTGTCCGACGATCGCCGACGGCCGTGCGGACCGCCACTGCTCGGGAGTGAGCTTCGCGCGGCCGGCCGCATCGGCCACGAGTGCTTCGACCTCGCGCCCCGTCGCGCCGACGATGATGCTGAGGAAGGCGCTCCGCTTCAGCGATCTCGGGTCGCGTCTGCGGTCGCGGCAGGCCGCGTCGAGGGCCTCCTGGCGCACGCGCACGCCATCGGGCGTCATGTCGCCAGACGTGTGATTCACCCAGTGCGCGTACTTCGCCGCGATCCGGAAGATCCGGGGCTTGGATCCGCCGATCCAGATCGGCAGGGGCGACTGCACCGGCTTCGGCGAGCAGAGCGCGTCGGCGATCGAATAGCGCTTGCCCTGATATGAGGCCTTCTCCTCGGTCCACAGGCGCGTGCAGATCTCGACCGTGTCGACGAGCTCATCCACGCGCACGGCGGCCGGCGGGAATTCGTACCCGTAGGCGTGATACTCGACCTCTTTCCAGCCGGCACCGATGCCGAACTCGAGCCGGCCGGCGCTCATGCGGTCGACGCCCGCGGCGATCTTCGCCAGGAGGGCGGGATTGCGGTACGACTGGCAGCTGACCATCGGGCCGATGCGGATGGTCCGCAGGTCGCGCGCCAGGGCCGCGAGCGCCGTCCACACCTCGAGGCAGTCCGTGCGCACCGCCTCAGGGCCGAGGAACAGGTGGTCGCTCAGCCAGAGCCGCGTGAAGCCGGCCGATTCGCCGGCCTTCCCGATGGCCACGATGTCGTCGTAGCTGAACCCGAACTGCGGCTCGACCTGAATGCCCAAGTCCATCGCGGGGCCGAGCCTAGGGGATAACCCCGCTCACGACCGCGCCGTTCGCCGGGACGACGGCGCGTCCACCTATTGGTCGTCCTGGGTGATGCGGAACATCATGTGGCGGCCGGTGACCGTGAGCGTCGCGAGCATGAACGCGGCGAAGAACGCGATGCCCACATTCGCCGCGATGCCGAGGCCGAGCACGAACGTGTTGAACGCGAACACGAGGACGAACCAGATGAACATCGCGACCAGCGTCTCGCGCACCTGGAACGTGATCGGCTGGCGCGGCACCCGTCGCGCCGGGCGGCGCTCGGGTGGCAGGAGGGCCTCCGCGACCCGGCGCTCGCGGCGGTCGGCGCGCATGACCCGGGTCAGGTACCAGAGGCTGCCGAGCAGCAGGACCACTTCGCCCGCGACGTTGCGGTACTGCTGCGTCACGAGCGAAAGCGGGATGAACAGGAACGCCAGCACCAACACGAACGTGGCGACCGTGCTGGCCAGGACCGTGAGCGCTCGCCTCACGAGGTGAGCGCGCGCTCGATGACGCCGAAGTCGCGGCGCCCGATCTCGTGCAGGTTCCCCTGGAACGCGAGCCGCCAGTGCGCCGGCGGCCACCGCCGCGTGAACGCCAGCCGGTCCACGAGCGACGCCGCAGGCACGGCCTTCGCGGGCTCGCGCACGACGTCACGCGCGATCCTGAATCGCCACGGGTAAGGGTCCGCGTACCCGGTCGACACCCAGATCGGCCGATGATCCTCGAACGCGGGCGAGGTCACGGTCGCCGTGGCGACGAACCCGCCTACGCCGACCAGGTACCAGCACACGCGATCGCCCGGCCCGATGCGCTCGGACATCCGGCGATACCGCGACTTCACGCCCTGCACGCTGAAACGGCGCGCGCGGGTGCGGCGGTAGTTGTCAGGTGTGGTGACCAGCATCCAGCAGCGCACGTGCTCAGGCGTGGTCCTCGATCCAGACCGCGCCGTCGTCCGTGTACTCCTTCTTCCAGATCGGGACCACCTGCTTCAGCTCGTCGATGGCCGCGCGCGCGGCGACGAACGCGGCATCACGGTGCGGGGCCGCTGCGACGACGATCACGGCGGTCTCGCCGATCGACAGATCCCCGACCCGATGGTGCATCGCGATCCGGAGCGGCGCGTGCGCGCGTTCGAGCCGATCGGCGATCTGGCGCATCTTCGCCTCGGCCATCTCCGCGTAGGCCTCGTACTCGAGGTGCCGGACGCGTCTGCCTCGGCTCGCGTCCCGCACGGTGCCGAGGAACACGACGATCCCGCCGGCGTCCGGTCCGCGCACCGCGTCGATGGCCGTATCCACCGAGAGCGGCGTTGCGCTCACGAGGATGCGCAGGGCGCTCGAGACCGCGCCGCCGGAGACGGGCGGGATCAGCGCGAGCTCGTCGCCGTCCGCGAGCGGCTCGTCGAGGCCGACGTACTCGCGGTTCCTCGCGATGACCATCTGCCGGATGCCGCTGACCGGCGGATGCAGCGCGTTGATCGCGGTGATGGCGTCGCGCACGGCCCGGCCGTCGGGAAGGTCGAGGACCAGGTGCCCGACGCCGGCCGCTTCGCGCGCCGACGCGAAGAGGCGCACGCGCACGTTCATCGATCGCAATGGTACGTGCGAGAATCCGTGCGGATGGACCCGAGCGCGACGGGATTCGCCCTGTTCCTGTTCGTCCTTTTGCTCCTCGTCAACGCCTTCTTCGTCGCGGCCGAGTACGCGTTCGTTCGCGTGCGCGGCACCCAGCTGCAGGAGCTGATCGAGGCCGGGAGCGCTCGTGCGCGGAAGGCGATGCGGATCCTCCTGTCGCTGGACAGCTACATCTCGGCCATCCAGCTCGGGGTCACGTTCGCCGCGCTCGGCATCGGCCTCGTCGGCGAGCCCGCGGTGGCGCGGCTCATCGGTCCGGTGTTCGAGCCGCTCGGCGCACCGGTGATCGTGTCGGTCCTCAGCTTCCTCATCGCGTTCGCGCTCGTGACCTACGCGACCGTCGTCCTCGCCGAGCTCGCGCCCAAGTACCTCGCGCTCGACCGGGCACTCGAGCTCGCGCTCTGGACGGCGTATCCCCTCGACCTCTTCCATTCGCTCATGCGGCCGTTCATCAACGCGATCAACGGCAGCGCGTTCGGCGTGCTCCGGCTGTTCGGGGTGCGCCCGGGCGCGGAGGCGCAGGCCCACAGCGCCGAGGAGCTGCGGATGCTCGTGGCGGCGTCGACCAAGAACGGCATCCTCCAGGAGTCGGAGCGGATCCTCGTGGGCAACGCGCTCGACTTCGCCGAGACGCTCGTCCGCCAGGTCATGGTCCCCCGGACGGAGATCGTCGCGATCCCGGACGATTCGACGGTCGAGGGGGTCGTGCAGCTCCTTCGGCAGAGCCCGTTCACGCGGCTGCCGGTCTACCGCGAGGACCTCGACCACATCGTCGGCGTCGTGCACGTGAAGGACGTCGTCGGCGCCGCGCCTGCGCGGCCGGTGAGCGAGCTCATGCGGAAGCCCCTCTACCTGCCCGAGACCGCACATCTGGACCGGGCCCTGGCACAGTTCCGGCGGGAGCGCGTGCAGCTGGCGATCGTGATCGACGAGTTCGGCGGCACCGCGGGACTCGTCACGCTCGAGGATGTCATCGAGGAGCTGGTCGGCGAGGTCCAGGACGAGTTCGACCGCGACGTCCCGATGCTCCGCGAGGAAAGCGGCGTCTACCTGATCAATGGCCTGATGACCCTCCCGGACGTCCGCGAACGGCTCGGTCTCGATCTGTCCAACGAGCCGTACGACACCGTCGGCGGCATGATCTTCGGGCGGCTTGGCCGCCTGGCGCAGGTGGGGGACTCCGTCGAGGTCGAGGGCTACCGCTTCACGGTCACCGCGGTGGCGGGCCGCCGGGTCGCGCAGGTGAAGGCGAAGAAGTTACCGGCAAAGGTCTAGGCCGTTACCCAACTGTTGACGAGCGACGCCCCGCTCGGCCGCTCAATGGCAAACGGTATGCGTGTCCTTCGCCTGGCTCGTCCGTTGAACCCGTGAATAGCGAAAGGAGACGCAAGGTGGAGCTCAACTCGTTCCTGGGTAGCGACGCCGCGCTCCTGCTCTTCTCCGGGCTCGGCCTGGTCGCCACCGGTCTCGCGATCGTTCGCGACATCCCGGTCCAGCGGCGCGTGGTCGAGCAGCCGGCCCACGTAGACAGCAACTAGCCGGGCGCGGGTCGCCCCGGGCCTGCCGGCCAGGGCACGCGCGGTGTCGCTCCTAGCGCATCCAGGGAAGCTGGGACACGAGCGCTCGTGCGCCGGTCCCGAGATCGCTGAACTTGGCGCCCCAGAATGCCTGGGCCCGCGGGTCAAGCAGCACGAGGAGCCCGACGGCCAGAGCGGCCACCACGGCGGTCATGAACGCGAAGGTGATCGCCGAATCCCGGAATGAGAAGGACCGGCGGTCGGCCACGCCGGTCACCGCGTGCGCAGCCGGGCGACGAGGTTGTCCATCCGGGCCCGGCTGATCGTGAGGAACTTCGCGAGGTTCGTGCGGTCCTGATCGGGGATGTTCGAGCTTCCGTCATCGCCGACCGCGCGGGCCAGCTCCTGGAGCGCCTCGTTCAGCTTGCGCGTCGCCGTGATGAGCGAGTCGTCGCGCAGGGCCGGGATCGCCGGTGCCGCTCGCACGCCCGACTGATCGGGATTGAGGGCGCGCTCGACCTTGTCACGCAGCCGGATGAGCGTGAGCTTGCCGGCGACGACCTGCTTCGCGAGCGACTTGCGCCGGCGCTTGTCCTCGATCTTCATGAGCTCGTAGGCCGCGGAGAGCGTGTCGTAGCGGGCAGCGACCATCTCGCGGACGTCGTCGGGGGCTGAGGCGAGGCGCAGGCGGTTCTCCACGTAGCCCTTGTCCTTGCCGAGCTTGCTCGCGAGGTTCCGGATCGAGTACCCGAGCTCGTCCGTCATCTTCTTGTAGATGATCGCTTCGTCGAGCGGTGAAAGGTCCTCGCGCTGGAGGTTCTCGATGAGCGCGATCTCGAGGGCCGTCGCGTCGTCGAACCGCTCGACGATCGCCGGGATCGTCTCCTTGCCCGCGAGCTTCGACGCGCGCCAGCGACGTTCGCCGGCGATGATCTGGTAATCATCCCCGGACGGCCGGACCAGGATCGGCTGAAGCACGCCGTGCTCGCGGATCGATGCCGCGAGCTCCTGCAACGTTTCCTCGTGGAAGGTCATCCGGGGCTGCTCGGGGTTCGGGACGACCTTCCCGACCGGGAGCTCCTTGATCGAATTCGGGCTCTTCGAGGCAAGCAGGCTCACGATCCCGTGCTGGGCCTCGCGCTCCTGGGTGAAGATGCGGGTCCCGGCCTCCCGGAACGACTTGCCGCTCTTAGTGAGCATTCGCCACCTCCTTCGCGAGATCGATGAACGCCTTCGCCGCGTCTGACTTCGGGTCGTACACCGTGATCGGCACGCCCGCCGTCGGCGCCTCGCCGACCTTCACCGATTGACGGATGACCGTCCGGAAGACCTGATGATCGCCGAGGTCGCGCAGTGACTCGAGCATGTCGCGGCCGAGGATCGTCCGACTGTCGTAGAACGTGGGCAGCATCCCGAGCACCTTGAGCTTCGGGTTCAACCGGTCCTGGACCGTCTTGATGATCTTCAGCAGCGCGGCAACTCCCTTGAGCGCGTAGTACTGGGTCTGCACCGGGATGATCACGCCGTTCGAGCCCACGAGCGCGTTGAGGGTCAGCAGGCCGAGCGTCGGCGGACAGTCGATGAGGATGTAGTCGTAGCGCTCGACGATGTCCCTGGTCAGCTTGTCGCGGAGGGCCATCTCGCGGCCGATCGCGCTGAACAGCTCGACCTCCGCCGACGACAGGTCGATGTTCGTGGGCGCCACGTCGAGGTGCTTCGTCTTGGTGTGCAGGATGACCGAGGCAAGGCTGGTCTCGGGCTCGATCATGACGTTCGCCATCCCGCGATCGACCGAGCCGACGTCGACGCCGAGGCCGACAGTGAGGTTCGCCTGGGGGTCGAGGTCGATGCACAGCACGGTGTTCCCGAGCTGGGCGAGCGCTCCGCCGAGGTTGATGGCGCAGGTGGTCTTTCCGACGCCACCCTTCTGGTTCGCGAGCGCGATGACCTTGCCCAAACGCCCACTCCCGTCGCTCTACTGCCCGCGCGTGGAAGCGGCGCGCGGAATTGAGCATAGGTGCTCGTGATGGGTAACGGCGCGGTCATCCGCTCGTTCTGGGGCGCCGTCCGGTCATCCGGAACGATGCGGCTCCGCCGCGCGGAGCCGGGGCCCCAACCCGCGTCGCTCGTACGGGCCCGGCCACGACGCGCAGAGGACAGAATGTCCTCTGCGCGCCGTGTGGCCGGGCCCGTAGCTCAGTGGTCCAGAGCGGCGGACTCATAATCTGCTGGTCCTTGGTTCGAATCCAAGCGGGCCCACCACAAGGCGCGAGGACGTACCGAGCGAGGAAGCGAGGGGAGCCACGATGACGGTCGGCCTCGCTGACGCCGAGCGCGCCCGGCCGGTGATCGCGGAGCACATCCTTCGGACGCCGCTCGTGTCCAGCCACTCGCTCGGCGAGCGGATCGGCGCCGAGGCGTACCTCAAGCTCGAGAACCTGCAGCGGACGGGCTCGTTCAAGGTGCGTGGCGCGGTGTACGCGATGTCGCGCCTCGCGCCCAGGGCCCGCGCGGCCGGGGTGGTGACGATGAGCGCAGGCAACGCCGCCCAGGCGATCGCCTACGCCGGGCGAGCACAAGGGGTCCGCGTCACCGTCGTGATGCCCGACACCGCTCCGCAGACGAAGATCGCCGCGACCAGGGGCTACGGGGCGGAGATCCGCTTCGCGCCGGACATGACCCAGCTCCTGCCGATGGTGCAGGAGCTCCAGGCCAAGGGACTCCACTTCCTGCACCCATTCGACGACGACGACGTCATTGCCGGCCACGCGAGCCTCGGGATCGAGATCCTCGAGGACCTGCCCCTCGCGGATCTGGTCGTCGTGGGTGTCGGCGGCGGCGGCCTGATCTCCGGCGTCGCGCTCGCGGTGCGGGCCCTGCGTCCGGGGGCGCGGATCGTCGGCGTCGAGCCCGAGGGCGCGCCGGGTGTGCGCAGGGCGCTGGACGCCGGGCACGCGGTCCGGCTCGACTCCACCCAGACCGTCGCCGACGGGCTCGCCGCGCCGTTCGCCGGCGAGCGCAACCTCGAGATCATCAAGCGCGAGGTCGACGATGTCGTCCTCATCTCCGACGACGCGATCCTCGACGGCCTGCGTTTCCTCATCGCGCGCGCCCGGATCGTCGCCGAGCCCGCAGGCGCGGCGGCCGTCGGGGCCCTGCTGTGCGGCGCCGTGAAGCCGCGGACCGGCGAGCGGGTGGTCGCCATCGTGTCGGGCGGCAATGTCGACCCGGAGCGGCTCGCGGGCTTCCTCGCGTGACCCGGGCGACCCTCTATGCGGACGGCGGCGCGCGGGGAAATCCCGGTCCGGCCGGCTCCGGCGCGGTCCTCCTCGACGAGCATGGCGAGATCATCGCGGAGCTGCGGCGTTCGCTCGGCCATGCGACCAACAACGTCGCCGAGTACACCGGGCTGATCATCGGCCTCGAGGAGGCGCTCCGGCGGGGGATCGACCAGCTCGATGTCCGGATGGACTCGCTCCTGGTCGTGCAGCAGATGAATGGGCGCTGGAAGATCAAGCATCCGGGGTTGAAGCCGCTCGCGCTGCGTGCCGGCGAGCTGCTCGCGCGCTTCCCTCGCCGCACGATCGAGCACGTGCCGCGCGAGCGGAACACGCTCGCCGACGCGCAGGTGAATCGCGCGATCGACGACGCGATCCGTGACTGACGAGCGGGTCCCCGACCCGCTCACGAGCTTCATCTCGCGCAGCCTGCGGAGCGAGGTGACCGACGTGAGCGAAGAGATCGTCCAGGACACCACCGAGGCGGAGCTCGATCGCCTGAGCTTCACCCAGGACGGCGTGCGGCGGACACTCATCGTGAAGCGCGTGCCGCCGCACGCCTCTCTCGAGGTGAAGCTGCTGCCGCACCTCGCGCGGAAGAGCGATCGCGTGCCGGTCGTGCACGCGCGCGGGATCCCGCCGGCGACCGTGCCGGCGTGGCCGTGGCTGCTCATCGAGGATCTGCTCGGCGTCCCGGCGGCCGGCGACCCCGCGGCGATCGTCCGGGCGAAGGTCGCGGTCGAGCGTGCCGTCGCCGCGGACGGTCCGGCGCTCGTCGCCCTCGGCGTGCCGCGGATCGCGCGCCGCGGGGCGCTCGCGGCGTGGCCGGAGGTCCTGGTCCACGGTGCGCTCGGCGGGCGTACGGCGCTGCAGGCGGATCGAGGCGTCGTGCTGACCGAGTGGCACCAGGCCTCGCTCGGGGCCGGGCTCACCGACATCGTGCGGCTCGCCCGCGTCGCCGGGGTCCGCGCCGGACCGCTCGCCGAGCTCTACGCGGCCGAGACCGGCCGCGCGCTCACGGCCGAGGCGCTCGATGCGGCGGCGGAGCTCCTCTAGAGGCCGTAAAATGAGCGGCGGCCGAGCAGGCCAGATGGTCGCGGCGGCGAGAGCCGCCGAGGAAAGTCCGGGCACCACAGGGCACGACGGCGGGTAATACCCGCCCGCCGCGAGGCGAGGACCAGCGCCACAGTGACGAACCGCGGTAACGCGGGTGAAACGGGCAAGCTCCGTCGGGTGCAAGACCGCGCAGGGGGCGATGGTGTGGCCCGCACCGCTCCCGGGTAGGTCGCTAGAGGCGGGGGGTAACTCCCGTTCGAGAGAGATGACCGTCCACGACAGAACCCG